>JAFVWO010000008.1 GCA_017501625.1 Alistipes sp. | reverse complement strand
CTACGACATGGCGATGGAGGCTATAGAGTGCATAATGGCAGAATAGAGATATCTTTGGAGAGTTTTTTCATCCGAGCCGCCACCGAAGCGTCATAGTTTTACAGAATATAAAAAGAAATAGGCGGGAGTCATCTCGACTGCCGCCTATTCTCCAGAAACAAATTCTGTAAAACTACTTTATAGAATCGCCTTGTGGATTACTCACGACCAGCTGAATAGCACGCCAAAACTACTAACGTTCGCCGCAGGTGAGAGGTGACCGCGGGGTGTTGTGTGGCGCAACAGCGTAGATGTGTGGCTGATTTGGCAACAAGTCAGCCATATTTATATGGGGTGCTTGGTGGCAAATCAGACACGATGGATGCATAGCATCCGCGCCACACAATACACAAGATTAGTCGCCCGAGCCGCCACCGAATCGTCATAGTTTTACAGAATATAAAAAGAACGAGCGGGAGTCGTCGCGACTGCCGCTCGCCTTCCAGAAACAAATTCTGTAAAACTACTAACCCAAACTTAAATAAATGAAGAAACCTAACTACGTTGTCTCGTTGCCAACGTAGCTGTACGAGTAATGTACAATACTCGTGCCAAGATAACGGCTGGCAGGGGTTTGTTATTGTTTGGGTAATCCGTTTTTATCTCTTTTTGCAACTTTTGAACCAAAAACACTATTTTCGTTGTGCCTACCTCTCGGTCTGTAGCTCGTCGATCTCGGCTACCACGAAGTTGCTGCCACCGATGAAGATGGCATCCGTGGGCTGGGCGATGCTGCGGGCTCGTGCTACGGCCTCCCTAACCGTAGGCTGGCACTCATAGTCGAGGCCGAGGCGCTCGGCAGCAGCAGCTATATCCTCGACATTACGTGCGCGGTCGATAGATGCGCGTGTGAAGATATAGTGTGCCTTCGTGGGGAGCAGCGGCATGATTTTGTCGAGGTCCTTCTCCTTCGCGAAGCCCATGACGGCGATAAGGCGGTCGCACTCAAGCGTTTCGAGCTGTGCTGCAACGTAGCTTATGCCATCGGCATTATGTCCTGTGTCGCACACGGTATAGGGCTCGCGTGCGAGCACCTGCCAGCGGCCGGTGAGTCCCGTAGAGGCGGCAGCGGTGGCAAGACCCTCGCGCAGAGCACGGCGCGAGATTGTCAGGGGCGTATGCTCGGCGAGGTAGTCCGCAGCGGCACACACGGTGACGATATTGTGTCGCTGGTAGTCGCCAAGGAGGTCTATATCGAGCTCATAGCTACGACCATCGCGCTCGCGCACGAGGCTGAAGTGCTGGTTGTCGTTGTCGAAGTGTTCAACACCATGGAGTGTCCACGCCTCCTCGGCATATATGAGGAGTGAGTTAAGCTCTGCGGTGCGACGCTCGAAGACGTGGTCGTACGCAGCGTTGCGCTGGCCAAGGAGTGCAGGGATGCTCTTCTTAATGATGCCCGCCTTCTCCGAGGCTATCTGCTCGATGGTTGTGCCGAGAAACTCGGTATGCTCAAGGCCTATGTTTGTTACGATGCTCAGAATCGGGGTTATTATGTTGGTAGCATCGAGACGACCACCGAGGCCTGTCTCTATGATGGCCACCTCCACGTCGCTCTGGTCGAAGTAGTCGAAGGCCATGGCTGCCGTCATCTCGAAGAACGAGAGGTCGAGCTCCTGCATCTTTGCCTGATGCTTATCTACGAAGTTTACGACCTTCTGCTTGGGTATCATCTCGCCATCTACACGTATGCGCTCGCGGAAGTCTACGAGGTGTGGCGAGGTGAAGAGGCCCGTGCGGTATCCCGCCTCGCGAAGTATCGATGCAAGCATGTGCGACACCGAGCCCTTGCCATTAGTGCCGGCAACGTGTATCGTGTAGTAGTTGCGCTGCGGGTTGCCCATGTGTTGGCAGAAGGCCGCTATGCGCTCCAATCCGGGCTTGTAAGCATCGCCACCAACGCGCTGGAACGATGGCATGGCCGTGAAGAGAAACTCGAGTGTCTGAGAATAATTCATGATATTGCTGTTTATGTTGTTTATCTATTAGTCCACGAGGTGGTTACGTTTGCGTATGCGGTAGGCAACGTAGTATAGGAGCGATAGCACAGCTATATATGTCGCGATGCGAGCTATCCAATCGCCGTAGAGGACGTATATCGTCTTGTCGCTGCGCAGCTCGAGCTGTGCCGTTAGTGTGCCCTCCTCGTCCCATGTGAGCCTGTCGCCAATGGTTGTGCCTATGGGCGATATGAAGCCCGATATTCCGGTGTTGGCGCTACGTGCTATGGCGCGACGACACTCTATGGCACGCAGACGACAGAAGTCGAAGAGGCGCTTATGCCCGGGGGTGTTGCCCCACCAGCCATCATTGGATATTACGCCTATGACCTCGGCACCCTTGTTGGCAAAACCCGTCATAAACTCGCCATATAGACCCTCGTAGCATATCGCGGGGGCTATACGCACGCCGTTGTTCTCGAATATCTTGAACTCCTTGCCCCAGCCCAACTGTCCTGCCACGCCACCAAGGTCTACCTCAAAGAGGTCGAACAACTCCTTCAGAGGTACAGCCTCGACACCGATTACGAGGCGCCCTTTGTGGTATATATCCTCCACAGCACCGCCACTATTGCATAGCAGTGCCGAGTTAAAGTAGTCGTACCAACCATATATGTCGCTGTAGCGTGCCGTCTCGGTTGCCGGCATATCACCATAGTAGCGCATTGTCGAGGCACCAGCGATAGCTTTCGTGGCAGAGGGCTTGTTGTCGTATATGTCGCGTATCACGGGTGCTATGCTCTCTATGTTGGCCTCGTTTATGGAGCCTACCCTCGGGAGGTATGCCATGGCCGACTCGGGCATGAGCACAAAGGTGGATGTGGCAGGCACCTCGCCCATGAGCCTCTCAACATCGGCCGTGGGGTCGAGCTTATCGGCAGCCATGCGCTCCTCGGGATAGCATGGCACGTTGGGTTGTATTACCGATATTTGGGCATGGCGACCTGAGGGGGTGTAGGTGTAGAGGAGGGTTAATGAGAGGATTATCGGGGCGACGATAAATATCGCAGCACGCACCTTTGCTGTCGTCGTGCGTGTGCGCAATATCTCGAAGATGGCGACATTCGAGCATAGCGCCCATAGTGTGCCACCGAAGATGCCCGTGTACTCGTACCACTGCACGGCCCACACGTCGCCAGAGAAGCCGTTGCCGAGCAGCAACCACGGGAAGGTCATGACATCGGCCGAGTTGTATGCCCACTCCGTGGCTATCCATATAGCGATAAGGAGCGTATATGCCAATGCACGTGGCCCTCGCTTCGACACGTAGTGGTATGTCATAAAGGCACAGAGGTTGTAGAATGTGCCTACGATGCCTGCGGCAATGGGACCTATGGGTGCTGCAATCCATACCCACCATATCGTTGCGGCATACCATAGTAGGAAGGTTAGTGCTGCCCAGCCACACATGCGCCACCAGTCGCGCGTGGATGAGGTGTAGTTTTCGCTGATGATAAGAAGGGGTATGAGGGCTACAAGGAGCGTTAGACCCGTGCCTACGAGCCAGCCTGCCGAGAGTAGCGCCACCGATAGTATGACGAGCAAAAACTTGTGCAATGATGAACCGCGTTGCATCAATTCAATGTTGTTTTGATTGATAACTAAAATGTCAGCGCAAAATTAATAAACATTTGCCAAAAAGCAATCTTTTGCCTCGGTGAATAGAGAGAAAAAAGCTATCTTTGTATCGTAAATATTGAGGTTATGAGTGATAGAATGGTTGTGATGAACGAGCGCTCGGGGTTGATACTCGAGGGTGGAGGTATGCGCGGGGTCTTTACCTGTGGTGTGCTCGATGCCTTGATGGATAGGGGTATACGTTTCCCGTATACCATAGGTGTTAGTGCCGGTGCGTGTAACGGCCTGTCGTATATGTCGGAGCAGCGGGGGAGGGCAAAGTATAGCAACATAGACCTCTTGGATACGTATCACTATATAGGCTTTAAGCATCTGTTACTCAAGGGTAACATCATGGATTTCGACCTTCTCTTCAATAAGTTTCCCAATGAGATAATTCCCTACGACTATGCGCGTTATGCCTCCACGACGGAGCGCTTCGAGATGGTCACGACGGATTGTGTCACGGGACGTGCCTGCTACTTCGACGAAAAGAGCGACCCTAAGCGTATCATCGATATTGTTCGTGCTTCGAGTTCGCTCCCCTTTGTCTGCCCTATGGCCGAGGTCGATGGCCGCAAGATGCTCGATGGCGGCATAGGTGACTCTATACCCCTCAGACGTGCCGAGGCTCTCGGCTATGACAACTGTGTCGTTGTGCTCACGCGCAATCGCGGCTATCGCAAGCCCGACAAGCGTAGCTGTGTGCCACCGCTATTCTATCGTCGTTACCCGGCCTTGCGCGAGGCTATATCTATGCGTAATGTGGAGTACAACAAGCAGATAGCCTATGTCGAGGAGCGCGAGGCACAAGGTGCGGTGGTGGTTATACGCCCCGAGCGAGCATTAGAGGTCAAGCGTATGGAGCGTGACACCTCCAAATTGCTGGCCCTCTATGAGGAGGGTTACGAACTCGCCTCGAAGGTCGTTTTTGTGTCGAAATAGGCCACAAAGGCACGGTCTTGCCATACGCCTCCCATAAAATGGAGGGATGGAGGGGGTGTAATCATGTTTTATATATAATTATTAGGGTCAATATTGTCGCACGAGCCATTTTGTAGCCCTTGTGTATTGTAAAATTTGACTATTTATACTACTTTTGTAGAGTTTTACAATGTTTAGTATGGCGAAGCAGGGAGATAAAGATAGTCTTAAGTGGTACCAGAGGGTGGCCCTTGAGTTGTTGTGGACGGTGTGTAGAGGCATATCCTTCTTGCCACGCTGGGCACGTTTCTACGTTATACGACCAATATTCTATGTCATCCTTGTTGTGCTATGCTATCGTCGCAGTGTTATCCTTAACAACATAAAAAACTCCTTCCCGGAGCTTACCATGGCCGAGTGCAAGCGCATAATGTACCGCTACTACAACAACCTCGCGGAGGTTATCGTCTGTACCATATCCCTTGCCGGCGCCACGAAGAAGGACGACGACGACATGTTCCTGTGGCTCAATGCCGAGGAGCACATGGAGCGCACACGTGGCCGTGATTGGGTGGCTATGGCTGCGCACTTCGGCTGTTGGGAGTACTTCCCGCTGTGGAGCAGGCGCGACCCTGAGTGTTGCTTCCTGTGCGTATACCACCCGTTGCATAGCTCCGTATTCGAGCACTTCTACCACCGCCTTCGCGCCTTTGCGCCCAACCTCCTGCAAGTGCCGATGAAGGAGACCCTGCGCTACTATCTGCGTAATAGGGTGGAGGGGCGTAGTACGGTGCTCGGTCTCGCCTCGGACCAGAGTCCTATGTTGCATGCCGACACGGAGTGGCTGAGGTTTCTGAATCAGGATACGGCCTTTGTTCAGGGTGGCGAGAAGTTGGCGTTACGCTTTCATATTCCAGTCTACTTCCTGCATATCCGTCGCACAGCCCCCGGACAATATGAGGGTACCCTTAATGAGATATACGATGGCGTTGAGGCCGTCGAGGATGGCGTTATTACACGTCGCTATGCCGACTCTTTGGAGAGGATGATACGCGAGGCCCCCGAGCTGTGGATGTGGTCGCATAGACGTTGGAAGCATACTCCCGAGAAGCAGGCGGCACGCTTTGGTATCGATAAAAAGGTGGCAAAATAGAACATTTTGCGATAAAAAGAGTATCTTTGTGCCCTGTAACGTGAAGAAATAGACATGGATATAGTCATCACATACGTCAATGGCCTCGACCCCGTATGGCAGGAGGAGTACGCCCGACATACCAATACGCCCATCATGGAGAAGCGTTTTAGGGATTGGGGTACGCTCCGTTATCTCTTTCGCGGCATAGATAAGAATATGCCCTTCATTCGCAAGGTACACCTTGTCGTGTCGGGCGATAGTCAGGTTCCCGAGTGGGTCAACCGCGACGAGGTAAACGTAGTGCTGCATAGCGACATCATCCCTGCGAAGTATCTGCCGACATTCTGTAGCAATACCATCGAGATGCACCTGCACCGCATCGCGGGGCTCGATGAGGAGTACCTCTACTTCAACGACGACATCTTTCCGATGAGGCGCTGCGAGCCTACCGACTTCTTTGTCGACGGCAAGGGCATCATAGGCATGAACCGCCACATCTTCGCTCCCGATATGTTCAAGCGTATATGTCGCAACTCCGACCGTGCAGCACGCAAGGCGCTCGGTCGTCGTGCTCCGTTGTGGTTCCTGCGCCCGCAACATATATGCGCCCCGATGCTGCGTAGCGCGTGCGAACATGTGTATAAGAGTATTGAGGATGACATCCTCGCCTCGTTGACCACCACGCGCACCGAGCGTAATATCACGCAGTATCTCTTTACTAACTATCTATACCTCGACGGCCGCATCGTCGCACGTCGTCAGCCACGTCGTCACTTCTCCGTGGGCATAGCCTCGCCCGAGAAGATAACATCGTATATCCTCAATCCAGATCGCAAGTTGGTGTGTATCAATGATGTTAAGCTTAGCGAGGAGCGCTATGCACGCATGCGTAAGCTGTTGCTCGAGGCCTTTGATAAGGCTCTTTCGGAGAAATCGAGATTCGAGCGGTAGGGTCATAGGTAGTGCGTCCTATTTCGGTAAGAGGCTGTCTAATAGGACTCTTCTTTGCATCATTACCACCATTAACATACTAACAAAACGGGGATGACAAATTTACTCTTTCGTCATCCCCTTGGTTAAGGCGCACCAATGTGTCGCTATTACGGCCTATCTGTAGAATATCGACGAGATAGATTTGTAGTTGTGAACGCGCTCGATGACATCCGCGAAGATGGGAGCTACGCTCAATACCGTAAACTTCGACAAGTCCTCACCCTCCTTCAACGGAATGGTATCGGTGGTGATGACCTCCTGAATAGCGCTCTCGTTGATGCGGTCGTAGGCCTTGCCCGAGAGTACGGGGTGCGTGACAGCAGCACGCACGCTCTTAGCACCGCGCTCCATAAGCATGTTGGCAGCCATACATATAGTACCTGCCGTGTCAATCATATCGTCAACGATGATGACGTTGCGACCCTCAACCTCGCCAATGGCGGTCATTGAGCCAACGACATTAGCCTTAGCTCGCTCCTTATGCGAGATGATGATGGGCGCTTGGAAGTGCTTGGCATACGACGATGCGCGCTTTGCGCCACCCATATCGGGCGAAGCAATCGAGAGGTCGGGAATCTGCAACTTCTGGATGTAGGGCACGAAGATGCCCGAGGCGTAGAGCGCATCCATAGGAAGGTCGAAGAAGCCCTGAATCTGGTCGGCATGAAGATCCATGGTCATCACGCGCTGAACGCCCGCAGCGATAAGCATGTTGGCAACCAAGCGTGCGGTGATGGGTACACGTGGACGATCCTTGCGATCCTGACGTGCCCAGCCGAAGTAGGGGATAACGGCAATAACCTGATGTGCCGAGGCGCGACGTGCTGCATCGGCCATCATGAGCAACTCCATGAGGTTATCCGAGGGTGGGAATGTTGATTGAATGATAAACACCGTGCAACCACGGATAGACTCGTGGAAGCAGGGCTGGAACTCGCCGTCGCTGAACTGCAGGACGTCAGAGTCGCCAAGCTTGATGCCATACTCGGCGGCAATCTTCTCGGCAAGGTAGCGTGAACCTCGGCCTGCGAAGAATTTGATTTTGTGGATCGCCATAATATAATTTAAGTAAGGTTGATTAACTTTTACACAAAAGTAAGGCAAATAAGCTGAATAAACAACTTTTTTGCCCCAAATTTATGACTATCGTTGTAATGTGTCAACTGATGTGTGTACTAATATTCTGTAAAATAACCGATTATCGAAAAAGTGTCGATGGGCGGCTGTAGCATCAATATTTTGTGAGTGTCTCGTCGATGAAGGTGAGTATCTCCTCGCGCCCTGTGCCCTTCTCGCTCGAGGATATGAACATCGGCGGTAGCTCCTCCCACTGCTCTGCCAGCGTGCGCTTGTAGGTCGCTATGCTACGGTTTAGCTGAGCCTGAGAGAGCTTGTCGACCTTGGTAAAGATAAGACCAAAGGGTATGCCGTTCTGCCCCAGCAGCTCGATGAAGCTGAGGTCTATCTTCTGTGGCTCGAGGCGCGAGTCGACGAGGACGAACAGGAAGTGCATCTTCTCGCACTTGAGCACATAGTCGGTGATGAGCTTCGAGAACTCTCCACGTGCAGACTTCGACACGCGCGCATAGCCATAACCCGGGAGGTCGACCAAGTACCAACTGTCGTTTATGAGGAAGTGGTTTATGAGGCGCGTCTTGCCGGGCGTGGCCGACACCTTGGCTAACCCCTTGATGCCTGTGAGCATATTTACCAACGATGATTTTCCCACGTTGCTACGCCCGATGAAGGCTATATCCCTGAGGTCGTCTTTAGGCACCTGAGATATGCGCTCCGAGCTGCACTTAAACTTCGCTTTTATAGTGATAGACATCTATTCAAAAATTTTTTCATCGCAAAGATAGGGAAAAAATTTTTTTTTACTACATTTGTAGCGTTGAGAAATATTAAAACTTAATAAAATATGAAAAAAGAGTGGAATGATGTCCGCGAGTTTCACGAGAAGTTTGGACACCCCGTTGCCAAGGAGCCGAGGATGATTGACAAGAAGCGTGCGTTGTCGCGTGCAAAGTGGATGCAGGAGGAGGTTGCCGAGTTTCTCATCGCCGACAACATCTACGAACAGGCCGATGCCATGATAGATTTGATGTACTTCGCCCTCGGCACGATGGTGGAGATGGGTCTCGAGGCTGACGAGCTCTTCGACATTGTTCAGCAGGCAAACATGGCTAAGTTGTGGCCCGACGGCAAGCCGCACTACAACCCTAAGGATGGCAAGGTTATTAAGCCCGAGGGTTGGGAGGACCCTGCACCTAAGATTAAAGCATACATAGACTCAATTATTAACATTAACAAACACTAACAGATGAAAATGCAATTTAGAAATTTGTTTGCAGCAGCGATGTCGTTCGTCATTGTTGCTGCCGTGTCGTTCACATCGTGTGAGAAGGACCCCGCGGTCGATGATGACAAGAAGCCCGCTCAAGATGACTCGAATATCGTCGTGTACGTTGAGTCGCTGGAGGCTGTGGCCGAGGGCGAGACATTGCGCTTTGGCTACGAGATAAAGAGTAGCGTGGAGGGCGTGCAGCTCGAAGTAACGTGTGAGAGTGAGTGGGTTACAGACATTAAGGTCTATCCCACGTTGGTGGATGTCACCGTCAGCCCTAACGACTTGAACGAGGAGCGCACGGCAACGCTTAAGCTAACTTATGGCGACGACACCAAGACACTGCCCTTGGTGCAGAAGCCGTGGCTTGAGCCGCTGACTCTCACGATAGATAAGGTTGAGGCTACGGCCATAGTTATCTCTGTCGAGGCGCTCGACCCTGAGACTACGTGGATAGGTCAGATTGTAGGCAAAGAGTGGTACGACAGCCTCACCGAGGAGGATATATTCTACGAGGATTTGACCTATTTCCGCCAGATGGCATCCGATGCCGAGATGTCGTTGGAGGAGTATTTGGCTCAGGTGCTGAGCAAGGGCTCGCACTCGGGTATACGCATGAAGGGCCTCGACTCGGAGTCGGACTATGTTGTTTATGTGTATGGTATGAGCGAGTATGGCGTGCCGACGACATCTATCTATGCTCATGAGTTCAGAACCACGGCACCCTACGAGGGTAACGATGTGACCTACGACATCAACGTGGTATGCGACCGTGCCGTAGCTAAAATATCTATCCAGCCGTCGCACGAGGGTGTCGCTTACTATAACAACGTGACTACGCGCGAGCACTTCGAGGAGTGTGGCAGCGATATAAATGCCTTGGTCGAGGATATAGTGAGCACGGCCCTCGACAACTACCTCTATTGGGAGTATACGCAGGCCGAGTTCTACGAGTATAATACTTCGTATTTTGCTGAAGAGTACGAATTTGAGACAGCCTCGGCTACCGACTATGTCGTATTGGCATTCAAGTGGGACGAGAATCTGAAGCCTCTGAGCGAGGTGTCGTACAAGTGGTTCACGTCGAACGAGGTGAAGCCCTCGGACAACCAGCTCTCGATGACCATTTCGGAGATTACACAGACGACCTTCTATATCGAGACGAAGACTACGAATAATGACCCCTATACCATCTTTGCTGTGCCTACGGAGGAGATTAAGAAGTTATTGGCCGACAGCCAGATATTTGACTATATCATCGAGGAGTATGGTGCTCCTGCGCTCGCAGAGAACAAGTGTGAGGGTGACGTAGCAGGTACATTCAGCGGTCTTGAGGCTGATACGGATTATACGGTGTTGCTCTTTGGCTACGAGGCCGGTACGCGCACAACAGCAATGGTTAAGGAGAAGATACATACGGCTGCAGCAGGCGATGTTGAGGCGTGTACCTACGATGCTGTTGTGAGCGACGTTGCCGACCGTACGGCTAACGTGGAGATAACTCCCTCGGACTATAGCGTATGGTACTATTGGAACGTATTTGAGGCATCGACCACCGAGGATGAGATTAAGGCCTATATCGACCAGACGATTCAGTCGTACTACTATGGTGATTACTCGGAGTTCAGCTGGTATGAGATAGGGCAGGGTGAAGTGTCGAGCAGCCTCTCGCAGCTACGCCCCTCGACCGACTATAAGGTCGTGATTGTGCCCATGAACCCCTACAAGTACGAGTATACGGGTACGATGCGTACTGTGGCCGAGTTTACTACCAATGATGCAGTATATGCCGACATAACCATCACAGCGACCTTCGATGCCTACTATGATGGCGATGAGCTCCATGCTATCGAGGGTGATCAGTGGGACTTCTCTATCTATAAGGGCCTTGCCGTAGTGCCCATACATGTGCGCGTAAGTGGCGACCATTCACGCTACCTATACTCTATCTTTGAGTATGAGGAGGGTATTGATGACCCCGAGGTTTACGCTGATGATTTGCTCTTGGATGCACTCTATGGCGTGGGTGCATATTGGTCACCGGCATACTTCCGTTGTGAGTGGGATACACCTCTGCTCATCGCTGCCGTAGCCTTCGACATGCAGGGCATCCCGAGTCACGTATACCGTCAGCTCGTAACCTTCTCTCGCGACGGTGCAAGTCCTGCTGAGGAGTTTATCGAGACCTACTATGGTGGCTCTTCAACATTCGCGCAGCCTATGTCGGCCGAGCATCCCTCGTGTGTCGTTGCGGAGGCTCCCGTAGCCTTGCCCGTAGTCAAGGAGTGTGAGCGCAGAACATCGGGATTGAAGCGATAATGGCGCTTTTGTAGGCATAAAAATATTAAATATTCGCATGTTTGGGCTGTCTGACGAGTGTCAGATAGCCCTTTTTGCTGTGCAAAATGGAGTATTCATTGAATTTTTTTTCTCATACAAAAAGTTTCCCCTATCTTTGCACGCGATTAAAAATAGACTATTGTGTAGACGTATGAATATTCTGAAAAAGATAATCTCTGTTGCATCGCTTGCCGTAGGTATCGCGGCATGTAGCACGGAGACACCCACAACGGTGGAGGGTGGCAGCATAAATGGTGACGTGGAGGTGTGTTTCTCCATGCCCGCGGATGCCACACGTACAACCATCGGAGATGATGGCCGAACTACGCATTGGGCACAGGACGATAAGCTCGCAGTGTGGGCTAAGAATGCAAGTGGCAATTTCGTCTTCCGTAACACCACATTCACGCTGCGCCACTTCTCCGATAGCTACGATAAGGCCTTCTTTTCGGGTAGTGTAGCCGAGATGGCCGAGGGTGACTATACCTACCTGTTGTCGTATCCTACGCCCAACAGGGTCATCGGTACGCTGGCGACGTACAACGTCGCTGCTACGCAGTCGGGTAAGTATGATGGTAAGTATGACATCATGATTGCCGAGCCCGTCACTGAAGGCTCTCTCACGACGGGTAATATGGTTACTCTCAACACCACGATGCGCCACCAGATGCACGCCCTGAAGATTACCATCCCGGAGGGTCGTAACCTCTTCGGTGCGCGCTTCACCCGCTTGGAGATAACCTTCCCGGTGGATGTCGTCGGCGATGTTACGTATGATATTAACAACCTCAACGAGGAGCCTATCTACACCAACATGTCGAATGTCATCACCGTGGAGAATGACGAGGGCTTCGATGCCGGTGACGATATATGGGTGTTTGTACTGCCGGGAACGGTCAATGGCGATGTGAGCTACAAGGTGGAGTCTGCATCGCAGCGCTCGGTGGTGAATACCTATCCGCTCTCGCGCACGATGGCCGCCGGACATGTTACTCCTATACGCATGGCTACACCCGAGTTGTACAGATATACGTCGTTTGTCCTTTCAGAGGGCGTAAATAACCTCGGCGAGAATATCAACAGTTTCCAAGTATACGACAAGGATAATGCGCTGTTGGCATCGTTTGCACGTAATGCCGAGAATAAGTATGAGTTTGGCTTCGAGGGAAATATAGACTTTACACCGTGGCATAATACAGACCTGCGACTCGTTATCGAATCGGAGCACGCTATCGTTGAGACTACGGTGCATATCGGCACTATTGACCACTCGCACAAGAATGTTCTCACGCCCTTTGTTGTGCCCTATCTCTTCGAGGAGAACTTCAGCGGGCTAAACACGTCGTGGAGCGACATGATGACCAGCGCACAGGTTGCGCCACCCAAGACCCCCACTACGCGCGATTTGTCGAGCATGGGCATCAAGGCGGGATGGACAGGCTCACACACTGGCGGTGAGGCGGGTAATGCCATGTCTGTCTTCACGCGCGTGGATGAGGTCCTCCTTGCCGCAACACGTACTTATGGCCGTCTGGATTCACCGCAGCTCACGGGATTGAAGAGTTGTGCCTCGGTAAATCTGAAGGTGTCGTTCAGCTACAGCGGTGGCAGAAGCGGCAATGAAGCCTACTCCATCATCGGTGTATTCGGTAGGACTACCACAACAGGCCCCATCGGAGCACGTGCGAAGGTGGAGGGCTCGCCCTCGTGGGAAAATATAACGGATTATGTCGATTTGCCGACAATACCTCTTACGGGCTCGTATGCCAACATCGACCAGTCGGTAGAGTATACAATGACGGGTGTCACATCAGCGTGCCGACTATCGTGGATAGTGATGGGTAGTGGCAAAACATCGGGCGTAACCAACGGTAACCAGTGGATGTATATCGACAACATCAAGGTTCAGATTGCAAAATAGGAAGTGTTAATATTAAACATAAGTAAAACTAAAAAACAAAACTATTATGAGAAAGCTTTTCACAGTCGTGTCGCTCGCGGCCTTAGCATTGGCATCATGCGCCAATGATGAGCCCAAGAGCACAGAGAAGGGTGAGGGTAGAGTATCTATCGCGTGCAGCGTAGCTACGGATGTAGATGAGACACGTGCGCAGGTGGTTTGTACCACACCCGTTGAGGCGGACTTTGCCTTAAAAATTGAGGGCGTGAGCCTTAATTATGAGGAGAATTATGCCTCGCTTGCCGAGTTCGCCGAGAACAACTACCTCTTCAATGGTACGTACAAGGCAACGGTTACGGCCGGAGACATAAGTGTCGAGGGCTACGATAAGGCCACCTTCGCGGGTAGCGAGGAGTTTGACATCGCAGCGCGTGAGGAGAAGCAGGTGAACATCACGGCAACGATTGCCAATGCCCTTGTTAAGGTTGCAGTGACGGATAAGTTCAAGACCTACTTCCCGGGTGGTTACAGCCTTAAGCTTACTACGGCTGCGGGCAATGAGTTCGATGTTACGGCACAGACGGAGCCCTTGTTTATTGCGCCTGAGTCGTTTACTATTACGGGTACGGGTACGAAGCAAGCCAACCAGTCGGGTGCTGAGGCAGCTACGGTAGAGCTTGGTGAGTATACCAAGATGGAGCTCAAGGCTCAGACGATGTATGTCGTAAAGATGGATGTTGAGACTGCGGGTGAGGCGACGCTCACCATCACACTCAACGATGAGCTTGTAGGCTCTATCGTCATCGACGAGGAGCTTAACGATTATGCAGATGAGAAATAAAAACTACGTAAAGATATGAAATCAGTTGTAAGAATGTTGGGCATCGCCGCAATGTGTCTACTCACACTCGGCGCTTGCAAAAAGGATAAGATAGATTATGCCGATAGCGATGCAAATAGCACGGAGAATATCGGCTATCTCTCATTCGCAGAGTTCGAGGCTACGGTGATGGAGGATACGGAGAATATCACCTCGACGTCTAAGACACGTGCCGAGGCTGTAGATATCAACACCTTCGATGTTAAGATTATGAATAATGAGGGTGGTGTTATCACGACGTTTAAGTATGGCGAGCGTCCCACGACGGAGCCTCTTGCGTTGGAGGCAGGCGTATATAAGGTGGTTATGAGTTCTGGCCAGATGCAGGGTGCTGCATGGGAGAGCCCCGTCTATGCTGCCTCTAAGGAGTTTACCGTAACACGCAAGCAGACGACTACCGTGAGCGATATCGTATGTAAGCTCTCGAATGTTAAGGTTACGGTGGGTTACGCTGCCGACCTTGCTGCTCAGTTCGATGCCGAGTATACGAAGATGACCGTGGAGCTTGCAGAGAGCGGCTTGGAGTACGCTTTTAACGAGACACGTGCAGGATACTTTGCACCCGTTGCTCAGGAGAATACGCTTAAGCTTACGTTCAACTGTCGCTATGCGGGCACGACCAAGGATATCATCATGACAAATGAGATTAAGGGTGTTCGTGCTGCTCAGTGGCGTAAGATTAATGTTGTCGTGCAGCACGCCTCGGATGGCTCTGCAACTATCGGCATCGTATGCGATACGTGGACTTACGACGAGGAGGTTACCTTCGACACGTCGACCATGATGATGGAGGTAGAGATTCCCGACGATACGGATGCTCCCGTAATCAATTGGGAGGGTCACGACCTCACGCAGCCCTTCGAGCTCTCGGACGATATGTTCGATGCAGATGGTAACTTCACCTCGAGCATCAACGTAGATGTTACGGCTAAGAATCCGCTTAAGTCGCTCGTAGTGAAGGTTAGCTCGGATAATAGCGATTTTATCACGGCATACGAGGGTACCATGCCTTTGGAGGTTGACTTGTGCAACACGACGACATCGGCTCTTATACTAAATCTTATGGGTTACCCCACAAATGTTAGTGGCGAGAAGACAGCTCGCATAAAGTTTGCAGCACAAGCAGCAACACTTAAGAGCTACGAGGGTACGTACAACTATGAAATCACGGCTGTAGACCAGAATGGCGCTTCGGCCACTGCAACGCTTGTTATCCAGCACATCACGAGCCTCGCACCGCGAATCGTATGGACGGGTTACGACATCGACAAGCAGCAGACATACGTTGCTGGCATGACTTGTGATTTGCAGATTACGGCACCTATGGCTGTTGCGGACCTCGCTGTTAAGATTATATCACAAACGCTTACTCCTGAGGAGTTGGCAGGTGTAGGTCTTGCCGGTGAGTTCAGCCTCATCCACGATACGCAGTATTTCGAGTCGTTGAAGAATCTCGGCTTCCCCGTAGGTGATGAGGTGCAGGGTAAGACGGAGCTCAACTTGAGTATCACCAGCTTCCTCGGTGTGCTTAACATGCTCGGCTCGGGTGACCACAACTTTGAGATTAGTGTTACTGATACTGAGGGTAACACCACGACAAAAACAGTAATGATGCACTTCGAGTAGCATAATTAGATAAGAAAGGAGATTATGACTATGAAAAAGATATTAGCATTAGTTGGTGCGGTGCTCCTTGTGGCATCATGCACGAAGGATATGGAGCAGCGTGTAGAGATGGCGACAGGTGAGGGCGCCATGCGCTTGGGCGTAGCTATGCAGTCTGAGGTTACCGATGCTCAGGAGTTGGTTATTAAGATTTACAAGACCGACGGAGAAACGGAGACGCTTGTTCGCCGCTATACGTCGTTGAACGATGTTAAGGAGCCTCTTGCACTCTTGGCGGGTGACTATGTCGCAAAGGTACAGGTGGGACATAAGCGCGTCGTGTCGTTGGACGAGAAGTTTTATTATGGTGAGACCCCGTTCACGGTTGTTGCAGGTGAGGTTGAGGCTGTTACGGTGGATTGTACGTTGCAGTCTACGGTTGTTAGTGTGCAGTATGATGCCTCGGTTGCCGAGAAGTTGGATGCAGGGTTCTTTACGACCATCGCTATTGACGATAAGTACGATGCCGAGGCTATTAAGACAGGTGACGTACACTCACTGACGTTTGCCGAGTCGGGCGAGGGCTATGTTATGATGCCCGAGGGTGAGACTTCGCTCTTCTGGCACTTCGAGGGTAAGCATCAGGAGAATGGCGACATTGTTAAGGAGGCCGTTATTGCGGATGTGAAGCCTGCGACGAAGTATACCATCAAGCTAAAGTTCTCGAAGGATGCCCCGGGTGGCATTTATATCGAGGCTACTGTGGATGAGACTGTCGAGGAGAAGGATGATAATATCTCGTTCAGCCCCGATCCTACGATTCTCGGTGTAGGCTTCGATATGAGCGAGGAGCAGGTATCTACGGGTGCAGCTCGTCAGTATAAGGTCTCGGCACTTGCAACGATTAATGCTATCGATATTATTGCCGATGGCGTTGAGTTCGACCTTATGAATGAGACGTATGATGGCGTTACCATCGTTAAGAGCGAGGGTACGGAGGAGTATACCATCACCATTAGTGAGGAGTTCTTCCTTAACGTCGCCGGTGGCCATAACGTCATTACGTTCCATATCGAGGATGTTGATGGTGGTAAGTTGAACAAGGAGGTAGCCTATAACGTGCAGGGTGTGATGCCTATCTCTACGACGGATTACGACTTGTGGTTTGGTAATGTGGCATTCAAGGCCAATGTTATCGATGCTACGGGTACGGTGAAGATAGCCTATCGTGCCAATGGTGGTGCGTGGACAACGGTAGATGCTACGGAGGGCGCCAATGGCCTATACACAGCCACGGGAAGCAACTTCGCGGCAGAGAAGAATTACGAGTATAAGCTCGTTGTTAACGACACGGACTCGGGTAAGATTCTCGCGCATACCACTGCTGCGGGTGCTCAGATACCTAATGGCGATATGGAGGCGTGGTCGACATCTAACGATGTTATCTATCCCTACGCTTCGGGAGCTTCGCCCTTCTGGCTCACGGGTAACGATGGTGCCAAGATGGCGGGTGCGACACTTACTGAGTCGTCTACCGATGTGCGCCCCGGAAGTACGGGTCAGTACTCGGCACACCTCAAGTCGCAGTTCGCTTCGGTTATGGGTATTGGTAAGTTTGCCGCAGGTAACCTCTTCGTGGGAACGTTCTCGATGAGCGGCCTCGATGGTACCGTAAACTTCGGTCGCAATTTCAACTTCACGGCTAAGCCTAAGGCTTTCACCTTCTGGATGAAACACAACGAGGGTACTATCAACCAAAATTCGGGTAAACCAGCTTCGGGTCCCGATATGTGTACCGCAAATATCATCATCACCAGCTGGACAGAACCCTATGCTGTGAATACCAAGGATCAGTCTACGTTCTTTAAGATGGAAGATTTGGCCACGATGGATGGTGTTATAGGTTATGCCTACCACCAGACGACAACGTCGAATACCGAGTGGACAGAGTATACGCTCGATATCGTCTATCGTGAGGATATGAAGAATGTTAAGCCTACGATGCTGGTGGTGTCGTTCACACCTTCGGGCTATGGTGACTACTTCTGTGGCTCAACCGAGTCGTGGATGTATGTTGATGATGTGCGTTTGACATATTAGTAACTTAGAGGCTGAATAAAAAGTGTATTTCTGCGTTACGCTCGCCCTCAAAATGCTCATTTACGCCAAGTAAACTGCGCTTTTTCGGGCTTCGCAGCGCCGCGATTAAGCGAGGGCAGAGGCTACTTGTAGACTATGCCGAGCGTGAGCGGTGAAAAGGAACTTAAGTCTAAAACTACATCTTTTTATTCAGCCTCACTCCCTTTATTAGATGAAGAAATTTTACGTTGTAATCATTGCACTGCTCTCGGTCGTGGGTGTTGCGGCACAGGATGAGCGAGCCGAGCAACATGCAATTGACAATGCCGGGACTGTTGCGCCCCTTACACCCAACGAGGCGCGTAAGCAGCGTGGCTTCTCGGTAGATACCAACTTTGTACCTCGCGGACAGTGGATATTCGGTGGTACGGCATCGTATTCTACACATACGAATACCGATTACAAGCTGGTTATCATCAATAACATAAATTCTGAGGGCTATACCGTAAATGTGAGTCCCATGATAGCCTATGCTCCGTGGCGAAATATGGCTGTCGGTATTCGTTTTGGCTATGGTCGCTCGCTTTTGGCGCTGGATAGCGCCTCCCTCGCCTTTGGCGATGAGGAGTCGGGCATAAACCTCTCGGTGGACCACCTCCACCAGATTAAGCATAGCTTCACGGGTACGATATTTTGGCGCCCCTACATTCCATTGGGCCCCAGCAATCGCTTTGCTATATTTGCCGAGGTGCAACTTAATATGACAGGCTCGCAGTCTAAGCTCGTCATGGAGGATGGCATAATAGACCAGTATCAGAACTATCGAGGCACATACTCCGAAGGCTTAGCAGCCTCTATAGCCCTACAGCCCGGTATCGTGGCCTTTGTGACGAATAATACGGCCTTGGAACTCTCGATAGGTGTCTTTGGTGTGGGTTTCGAGCGCACGAAGCAGACGAAGAACCAGATAGAGACGGGTGTTATCAAGTCGAGTAATATGAATTTCAAGGTCAACCTTCTATCGATTGGCTTTGGTGTGTCGTTCTACCTATAAACTGTAAGTCACTATGAAGAGAATACTACTACTACTTTTGGCGGCTCAGTTTATGGCACTTATCGCACATGCCGAGGAGCCTTTGGCGATAGAGAGGCGCGATAGCGCGGAGGTGGCCGCGACGATGCAGCAGAATACACGTAAAACACCGTTCCTGCCCACGAACCGTCGTGTGGATAGGAATATCAACAAGAATAAGTTTGTATTCAAGCACGAGTTTATGTGCGGTCTTGCAGCCTCGTATGGTACGCTCGATGCTTCGGATGCCGACATCTTGCTTATCTTGGATAACATCGACTTCGGTCTGCGTCGCACGCAGGTGTTGCCATATATCGCCTATGCCTATAAGGATAACAGCTCTGTAGGTCTACGCTTCGGCTACGAATATCTCAAGGGTGACCTTGGAAACATAGACCTCGACTTAGGAGCCGCGGCCGATATCGGCTTCTCGCTCTCGGATGTGGGTCTTAAGAGCGAGAACTTCGCATGGTCGCTCTTCCACCGAAACTATATAGGTCTCGACCGCCGCGGTATCGTGGGTGCTATCCTCGAGGCCGAGATACAGGTAAAGACGGGTACGTCGTCGTTCTATATGGGCTCGGGTGAGGATATAAACTACTCGCGCAATAAGAATTTTGCTGCGCGACTCAATATCAACCCGGGTATTGCCGTTTATGTCTTCCCGGAGGTGTGTGTTACGGTCACCGTGGGCATCGGCGGACTAAAGTATAATCAGGTGCGCCAGCTCGATGCCTATGGCGTGGAGACGGGACGTAGAACACACTCGGCACTGAAGTTTAAGTTCAATGTAGCCGACATACAGATTGGTGTTGTGGCTCACTTGTGGAATAAAAAGAAGAACTAATGATGAACGTGATGATGCATAGATTTAGATACGTGGCCGTCGCTATGTTGCTTGTCGTGGGCGTAGCCTCATGTATAAAGAACGATGTGCCAAAGCCTGTTGTTAAGCTCGATATCCTAAGCTTCAAGGCTGAAGGTATGGCTGGCGAGGCGACGATAGATGCCACGGCACGCACGGTGGCTATGACCTTGGAGGAGACAACCGATATCCGCAAGGTCAACATCACGGAGCTCACCTTCACCGAGGGGGCAACCTCGAATGTGACCTTTCCCGGTGTCTTCGACCTACGCTCACCGTTGTATGTCGTACTATCGATGTATCAGGACTACGAGTGGACAATCACGGCTGCGCAGACCATCGAGCGCTACTTCCGCGTTGATGGTCAGATAGGAGAGTCCGTCATCGACCCCATAAACCATGTTGTTACGGCTTACGTGCCTATGGATGCTGACCTTAATGCTGTGAATATCACCGATATAAAGCTTGGTCCTAAGGATATATCCACATATTGGCCCGAGCCATCAACGATAACGTCGTTTGAGGATAGTGTGCGCCATATCACTGTCACCTACCACGATGATATCGAGGATATGTGGACCTTGTGCGTTGTTCCTACGGATGTGGAGGTCGCCTTCTCGTCTGTCGATGCGTGGGCGAAGCGTATATGGCTCTATGCCGAGGGACGTAGCGATACAGAGCTTGGCTTCAAGTACCGCAAGGCGGGTGATGAGGAGTGGATAGCTATCGACGACATCGAGGTTAATGGCGGAAGCTTCTCGGCATGTGTCGAGGGCCTCGATACGCTCACGTCGTATGAGGTTGTAGCCTTCTCGAACGATAGTACCACGGAGATTGTCACCGTAACCACGGAGGATACCTTTACGCTGCCAAATGGAGGCTTCGAGGAGTGGTCTATCATCAACAATATCGTCTGCCCCTATGCCGAGGGTGATGCTCCCTTCTGGGGCTCGGGTAATGATGGTGCAGCGATGGCGAGCACCACGCTTACGGAGCCTACGTCGGATGTGCGCCCGGGAAGTACGGGTGTTAAGGCGGCATCGTTGCAGTCGAAGAAGGCTGCAGTGATGGGTATCGGTAAGTTTGCTGCGGGTAATATCTTCCTTGGCGAGTTCGGTGGCTTGGTGGGCTTGGATGGCTTGGTTAACTTCGGTCGCCCCTCTACAGCACGCCCCGTGGCATTGCACGGCTGGGTTAAGTATACCTGTGGCACTATCGACGAACTCGGTCGTGTACCTGCAGTACGCCCCGACCTGAAGAAGGGTGATAACGACGAGGGACAGATACTTATTGCAGTCGGCAACTGGACTGCCGAGGAGTATGGCGGCAGTGCCGAGTGCCCCGTGGTGGTGAATACCAAGGATGAGAGCACCTACTTCGATAAGAATGGCAAGAATGTCATTGGCGTTGGCGAGATGATTCTCACGGAGTCTACCAACGGATGGTTGGAGTTCACGTTGCCCTTGGAGTATCGCTCTACGAGCGAGGTGCCCACGCACATGATTATCATCTGCTCGGGCTCACGCTTTGGCGACTACTTCACCGGCTCGACACATAGCCTTATGCTGGTTGACGACTTGGAGCTCATCTATTAATTTAGCGTGATAAGGCAGCATCTGCTGCCGCTAACAAAAAGTGCCGTCAATGGGCTGTACGTTTGAGTACTGTCCCATCGACGGCATTTTTGCCGAGCGTTGTATCTACTGCCTTCTGACGCTAAATTTGGTTCTTGTGATAAGACACCAAGAGGGCTGCGACCTCGTTGTTGCCCCTGTTGTCCCTGCCAAATTAATAATTACTCACTACTCGCTACTCGTTACTCATTGTTTTGTGCTATCTTTGTCGCATGAAACCACGCTTGATAATCTTCGACTTCGACGGTACGCTCTGCGACACGCGCCAAAACATCATTAAGGCGTTTCGCGCGACGATGGATGTCCTCGACCTTCCCCTAAGGAGCGAGGCGGCATGTGGCGCAACCATAGGCCTCACGCTGCGTGACGGCTTTGCGGCGCTCTATCCCGCGCTTAGCGATGCCGAAGTGGAGCATGCTGTTGCCACTTATCGCCGCATCTTTGCCGAGCACCGCGAGGAGTATATGCCCTCGCTGTTTGCGGGTGTCGGAGATGTGCTTGCTGCGCTGTACAGGGATGGCTATACGCTTGCTATCGCCACATCGCGCCTCACAGATTCGCTTATGCTCTTTATGCGTGCGCACTCCATCGACGGCTACTTCACCTATAGCGTGGGGTCGGATAGCGTGGAGCATCATAAACCCGCGCCGGAGCCTGCAAATAAGATTCTTGCAACGCTCGGTTTTGAGCCCTCTGAGGCTCTTGTTGTAGGCGATATGCCGGTAGATATACTTATGGCGCATAACGCGGGCATTAGGGCCGTTGGCGTAACCTATGGCAATGCTACCCGCGCGGAGCTTATCGCTGCCGAGGCCGACTACATCATCGACGACATCCGCGAGCTGCTGCCGATAGTCGAGCAACTATAGCGTAGGGTAGTGTCATGAGCATATCTGCCCTACTCGCGAAGCGGGCTTTCAGTAGTGGTGCTGACACGAAAAACCCCGGATGGGTCATACTTGTGCGTATTACCCATTCGGGGAGTTGTGTTTGGTGCCGCAGATTGCGGCTTTTCACGGCAAATTAGTTCATTGCCTGCTGGATAGCTACTGCAATAGCTACAGTTGCACCCACCATGGGGTTGTTACCCATGCCGAGGAAACCCATCATCTCCACGTGTGCGGGAACTGACGACGAGCCTGCAAACTGAGCATCAGAGTGCATACGACCCATAGTGTCGGTCATACCGTATGATGCGGGGCCGGCAGCCATGTTATCGGGGTGCAGAGTACGGCCTGTACCACCACCCGATGCTACCGAGAAGTACTTCTTGCCTGCCAACGTGCGCTCCTTCTTATATGTACCTGCTACAGGGTGCTGGAAGCGTGTGGGGTTTGTCGAGTTACCTGTGATAGATACGTCTACATCCTCCTTCCACATGATAGCCACACCCTCGCGTACATCGTCCGCGCCATAGCAGCGTACCTTCGAGCGAAGACCGTCAGAGTATGAGATAGTCTCTACCTCGTGTACCTCGCCTGTGTAGTAGTCGAACTCGGTGCGAACATACGTGAAGCCGTTGATGCGTGAGATAATCTTGGCCGCATCCTTGCCAAGGCCGTTGAGGATAACGCGCAAGGGGTCCTTACGCACGCGGTTAGCCATCTCGGCAATCTTGATGGCGCCCTCAGCAGCAGCGAATGACTCGTGGCCGGCGAGGAAGGCGAAGCACTGTGTCTCCTCGCGGAGAAGGCGTGCTGCGAGGTTACCGTGGCCGATACCTACCTTGCGGTCCTCGGCAACAGAGCCGTTGATGCAGAAGGCCTGAAGACCCTCGCCGATAGCCTCGGCAGCATCAGCAGCATTTGTGCAACCCTTCTTGATGGCGATGGCGGCACCTACAACGTAGGCCCACTTAGCGTTCTCGAAGCAGATGGGCTGAGTCTCCTCGCACATCTTATAGGGGTCGATGCCCTTCTCGTCGCAGATGGCCTTAGCCTCCTCGACTGACTTAATACCATATTGTGCAAGCACAGCGTTGATCTTATCGATTCTGCGCTCGTAGCTCTCAAATAATGCCATAATTTTCCTGAAATTTAATGGTTAATACTCTATGAACGCCCTCGGTTACTCGTGACGAGGATCGATATACTTAACAGCATCCTTGAAGCGGCCGTATGAGCCCTTAGCCTTCTCCAATGCCTCTGCGGGCTCGATGCCCTTCTTGATGAAGTCCATCATCTTGCCGAGGTGTACGAACTCGTAGCCTATAACCTCGTCGTTAGCATCGAGAGCCATGCGTGTGCAGTAACCCTCGGCCATCTCGAGGTAGCGTGTACCCTTGGCGTTGGTGCCGAACATGGTACCTACCTGCGAGCGAAGACCCTTACCAAGGTCCTCGAGCGACGCACCGATAACGAGTCCACCCTCCGAGAAGGCTGACTGTGTACGGCCATATACGATCTGCTTGAACAACTCGCGCATAGCGGTGTTGATAGCATCGCATACGAGGTCGGTGTTAAGAGCCTCGAGTATAGTCTTGCCGGGGAGAATCTCCGAGGCCATAGCTGCCGAGTGAGTCATACCCGAGCAACCGATAGTCTCAACCAATGCCTCCTCGATGATACCATCCTTAACATTGAGGGTAAGCTTACATGCACCCTGCTGGGGAGCACACCAACCAATACCGTGGGTAAGACCCGAGATATCCTTAATCTCCTTTGCGCGTACCCATTTGCCCTCCTCGGGAATAGGTGCAGACTCGTGGTTAGCACCCTTCTTCACGCAGCACATCTGCTGCACTTCGTGTGAGTAAATCATAGTCTTAGTTACTTTTTAGTTTATTATATATTAGTTCTATTTTGCGTTTAGCACAAATCGTGACAAAGGTACGAAACTAATTCGGATTTAGCAAATTTTTCAAAAAATTAAAAAAATAAGAAGAGGGCAACCTGCGATGCGCTTGATTGCCCTCACGGTGTGTTACGACGTCACTATGCAACTAAAATACCACCTTAAGGCCGAGTTGCATGTGCCAACGTGAGGCGATGTCGTTGGTGGTATATTCAGCACCATTAAACTTGTACACAGGGCGATAGCCTCCATCAACATCCTGTAGCTCTGTTATTGTCACAGGTGACAGCGCCCAGTTCGATGTGCGATGCACAAGGCCCCACGAGCGCGATATGAGGTTCGAGAGGTTGAGGATGTCGAGCGACAGCTCTATATGTCGGCTGCTGTGCTTCGAGAAGTAGAACGACTGCGCCACGTGTAGGTCCAAGCGGTGTACGAAGGGTAGTGAGTGTGAGTTGCGCTCGGCAAACTTGCCGCGATGTGTGCGGAGGTACTTGTCGGCCTTGATATAGTCGTTAAACGCCTCTGCCGATGTATCGTCTACCCACAACATCGTCGACATCTCGGCCTCTGTGGGGATGTATATCAGCGAGTTACCGCGGTACGTGTCGCCGTTGGTATCCACCTTGCCACGCGCGTATGTCAACGAGTAGTGCTCACCCGAGTAGCCGTTATATAGCAGCATTATGTTGGTGCCAAAGAGACCGTAGCGACGTGAGTATGATAGCGATGCTACGACCTTGTGCGGGAACTCGTAGATGGAGCTGCTAAGCTCGGGAGAGTTGCTGTCCACAGCGTATGTACGCCCCCAATTCGATGATGACTGCGCCGAGACGCCATCGTTCACACTGCGCGACTCCGAGTATGTATACGCTGCCATCGCCTTGAGTCCTGTGAGAGCTCCCAAAAAGTTATATTCCACGCGTGCTGTTGTGCTCCATGAGTAACCCTTTGTGGTGTTGCTGAGGCGGTAAACTGCGGCATAATCCTTCGTCGTAGAGTTGTAATATGTAGCCGACATATTGCTATCCTGACCTCCGACATATAGGCGCTCTCCGTTATCCTCGGCAACGAGATTTTCGACGTAAATATTGTTTATTCCCTTTGTGTAGTCGGCATCAATGCCGATAACCAGCGGGTATAGGTCGAAGTCGGCGCCAATAGCCGTGCGGAATACCTGAGGATAGCGGAAATCGTTAGTAACCAAATCTATAGATGGGTTGCTCTTGATGCCGACACTCTCGGGATTAAGGCTAAATGCGGGTGTCTCCTCGGGATTTGTTACCGTCACACCCACCGAGCGCATGCCGGTATTCTGGTAGCAGTTCGAGAGCCACACGAAGGGTATGCTGCCGGTGTATATTCCGGCACTTCCGCGCAGTGTGACGATGCCACGCTGCCACTCGATGCCCACGCGCGGTGAGAGGAGTATCTGGGCACGAGGTACGTCGCCTGTCATCGTGCCAAATTTAGCGAAATAACTACTATTGAACGTCTCGTTGGCTATGGGTGTGTCGAAGAGTACCGGGATGTCCATGCGTAGACCATACGTCAGGCGCAACTCGCGGTTTAGAGCCACCTCATCCTGAGCATATATGGCGAAGCGTCCCGTTGTCATCGGAGGGTTCTTCTTGCCGTTGGCGAAGTAGCCGTAGGCATACTGTGTAGCGCGGTCGGCAAGGAAGTCATCCATCGAGGCGTAGGTATACGTGCCTCGTGCGTTGGCCATATATAGGTTGTCGGCACGATATATCTCGTTAGATGTGCCGATGGTGATATCATGCTTGCCACGGCTCAACGTCACATCGTCGCCAAAGATAAATACATCTTGGTAGAGCATGTTACGGCCCGAGTATGGACTTGTGCCTATGGTGGCGCTGCCTGTGCCACGCTCGCCGAGGCCATTGATGATGACTGCGGGAAGGCTCTCCTCCGTGGTGCGGCCATCTTGCAGACGTGTGTAGCCTAAGCGTAGCGAGTTGGTCACGTGACCATCGCTCTTACGTAGCCACGACGAGTTGAGCTCTGCCACAACCGAATGTGTACGATTGATATTGGTGTACTCTGCGCCCGTATAGTAGAATGCTTGTGCCGTGTTTGACGATGCATCGGCATCGGCATGGAGCATATTGTAGCGCAGCGATAGGTGGTGCTGGTCGCTAATGTTCCAGTCGAGGCGTGCCACGGCCGAGCTGGTGAGCTCTAATACATCATTGGGGCCATAGCCGCCACCATCGTATCCCGTGAGTGCCTCGTAGCGCTCGGATATGGTCTTGGCCTCGTCGAGGGTGAGTGCCGAGACACCGCTCCCGGGGTAGTTTGTCGAGGGTGTCATGTTGCGGTTAAACTCGCCCGCAGCGAAGAAGAAGAGCTTATCTTTGACGATGGGGCCGCCGATGGTAACACCCACAATATTAGTCATCTGCGTAGATAGCGGTCTGCGCTCGGCAATATCCTTACCCGGCGTTGTACCCCAGAACTCTTGATTGTTGAAGTAGGTATATGCCGAGCCGCGCAACTCGTTGCTTCCCGAGCGCGTGATTGCATTTATCGCACCTCCCGTGAAGCCGCTCTCACGCACGTCGACACTCGATGTCGAGAGCGATACAGCCTCGAGAGCATCTAACGGAATAGGGTTGGCGCGCGTGAGCGAGCCGGTCATACCCGTTGTTCCCAAGCCGTAGATGTCGGCAGATGATGTGCCGTCGATGGTGAAGGCGTTGTAGCGCGGGCTCTGTCCCGACATGACGATGCCTCCCGACGAGGGGCTTACGGCCGAGGACATGAGGTGTGTGAGGTCAAATATAGCACGGTCGATAGAGGGTATTGTCTCTATCTCCACACGGCTGAAGGTGTCGCCATTGCCGCTATTGTTTTTCTCCGCCACGACAACTATATCATCGACCTCTATGGGCGACTCCTCCATCACGACATCGTAGCTGTTATCGTTACCAAGCACAAGGTATACATCCTTGACAACCAGAGTCTTATAACCTATATAGTTAACTGTTATTTCGTATGGTCCGCCCACGCGCATACCACTGATGGAGTAGTATCCGTCGCTGTTTGACGTCGTGCCGTAATTTGTACCCGAAGGGGTATGCAGTGCTACGATTGTGGCACCAGAGAGAGGGTTGTCGTTAACGGTCACCGAGCCACGAATTGTCGAGGTGGTAACCTGTGCTGTCGTCACTGCCACGACAAGGAGCAGTGCGACGGTCAAAAGCAGTCGCTTCATTGTAACGGGATTTAGGGACACTATTTATGTGTCAGGTTAATGATAATCTTGCCAATTTGCAGCCACAATGTCCGCAAATTGCGTGGCAAATATATATAAAATTTTCCATGCAACAAATATTTTTATTTCATATTTTTTTATTCTCTCGGCGCGCCATATTTTGCCCCCAATTTTTTGTGGCAGGATTGAAATACCTGCATATAGCATATTTATGTGTTGTTGATGGTCGCTCATGGGTGTTCGTTTATAACTTTTGGCTTTTGGTTGATTGTTTTAGGTGGAAACAAATGGGTCGTTCTCTGCAAGATGCATACCTAAGATATGATTTTAGGGGTGGTTGCAGAAAAAAAAGTAACATATTTTTGCTATTTCAATTAATTGAGTTATCTTTGTGCATTAACTTTACGTATAAAGTGCGGGCTACCACGGATATGGAGGTAAACTAAAGTTTAAGAGCGCAGAATAGAGTTATTCGCTAGGGGGCAAGATGATAAAGTAGAGGATTGAAGTGGTAGGTGATAAGGTGAATTGAAGAGAGGTTTGATGTGAGAGAAAAGAATGAGGCTTGGAAAGAGACCTAAAACAAAAGAAATAGAAAAAACTTTATAACTTTACAAAATTTATTAAAACTAATGCTTATGGTTAGAAAAGTTGTACTATCAATGGTTGCAACTCTGGTCTTGGGATGCTTCGGAGCATTCGCACAAGGTCAGCGTGTTACCGGTACAGTGACCGATGAAACCGGTATGCCGGTTATCGGAGCAGCGGTTGTAGTCGAGGGAACTTCTCGCGGTACTACTACCGACGTTGCCGGTTTTTATGAGATTGCGGCTGCATCTGATGCAAACTTGGTATTCTCGTACCTCGGTTTGCAGACTCAGACGGTGGCTGTTGCAGGCCGTTCGCAGGTAGATGTTGTCCTCGCTGCCGACTCAGAGCAGATCGAGGAGGTCATCGTTCAGGCGTTCGGTACTGCTAAGAAGGAGGCCTTTACCGGTTCGGCTAAGGTCATCAAGTCGGAGGACTTGTTGAAGACACAGTCTTCATCGGCTGCAAGTGCCCTCGTGGGTAAGGTTGCAGGTCTTCAGACATCATCGAGCTCAGGTTCGCTTGGCTCGGAGCCTTCAATCCGTATCCGTGGTTTCGGTTCTATCAACGCAAATCAGGCTCCCCTTTGGGTTGTCGATGGTGTGCCTTATGAGGGCGACCTTAACAACCTTAACATGGCCGATATTGAGTCGATGACCGTATTGAAGGATGCTGCATCTAACGCCCTCTACGGTGCGCGTGGTGCTAACGGTGTGATTATGGTGACGACGAAGCGTGCTAAGGCTGGTGACGCTCGTGTTACGTTCGATGCTAAGTGGGGTGTTAACACTCGCGCGCGTATATTATATGATTACACTCGCGACCCCGGTCAGTACTACGAGATGCACTACAAGTCGTTGTATAACTACTACCTCGATCAGGGTAACGACTCATCGACAGCATACCAGAAGGCGGTAAATACCCTTACATCGAACAACATCGGTGGTTTGGGTTACAACGTATACGATGTGCCTGCAGGTCAGAACCTCATTGGTACTAACGGCCGCTTGAACCCCAATGCTAAGCTTGGTACGAAGGTTACGAACGAGAAGACTGGCGAGGAGTACTACCTCACTCCCGATGACTGGATGGACGAGTTGTACGACCCCTCATTCCGTCAGGAGTATAACCTTAGCATCGCAGGTGCTTCGGAGAAGTCGAGCGTATTCGCATCGTTCGGTTACTTGAACAACAACGGTATCACCGACGGTTCGGACATGCAGCGTTGGACCGCACGTCTTCGTGCTGACTATCAGGCGAAGAAGTGGTTGAAGATCGGTGCTAACATGAACTACACCAACTTCAACTGGAATGGTGCCTCTTCAGCTAACGAGGGTGACGGCTCTACAGCCGACGTATTCTCGGCAGCAGCTAACATGGCTCCTATCTACCCCGTATACATCCGCGATGGCGAGGGTAACATCATGAAGGATAAGTATGGCTGGCCTATCTACGATACCGGTGACGGTCGCGACAACGGCGTATTGCGCCCCAATGGTCAGCAGGCTAACCCCTTGCAGCTTATTTGGTTGAACGAGTCTAACTCTGAGGGTAACGCCTTCGGTGTTAACGGTTTCGCAGACTTCATCATCATCCCCGGCTTGAAGCTTACGCTCAACGGCTCGGTTACTATTGATGAGACACGTTCTACGTCACTTAGCAACCCCTACTACGGTCAGTTCGTGACTAACGGTGGTGTCGTTTCTAAGTCGCACGGCCGTACATACTCGCACAACTTGCAGCAGTTGTTGAACTACAACACTACATTCGGTATTGATGACGAGCATAGCCTCGACCTCTTGCTTGGTCACGAGACTTACTCTTTGCGCTCGTACAGCTTGGGTGGCGCGAAGTCTAACATCTTCGATACGGACAACAACGAGCTTGCTGGTGCCATGGTTGACCTTAGCTCATCTTCATCATCACGTGGTGAGTACATCAACGAGGGTTATTTCTTCCGTGCACAGTATAACTATGCTGAGCGTATCTTCGCATCGGCTTCGTTCCGTCGCGATGCTTCGACCAACTTCCACCCTGATCACCGTTGGGGTAACTTCTGGTCAGTAGGTGCTGCGTGGATCATCAACCGCGAGAATTGGTTCTATGCTCCCGTATTCAGCATGTTGAAGCTTAAGGCTTCTATCGGTTCGCAGGGTAACGACGGTATCGGTTCATACCGCTATACCGACCTCTATAGCGTATCTAACGATGGTGCAGGTGGTATCTCTATCGCCTTTGCACAGAAGGGTAATCCTAACATCACATGGGAGACCAACACCAACCTTAACGTCGGCGTTGAGTTCGGCTTGTGGCAGGATCGCTTGACCGGTAGCATCGACTTCTTCAACCGTAAGACTGCCGACATGTTGTTCTCAGTACCTGTAGCTCCCTCAATGGGTTACTCGTCATACTACGACAACATCGGTGATATGGTTAACCGTGGTATCGAGATCGAGTTGAGCGCCGACCTTATCCGTACACGTAACGTAACTTGGACATTCGGTGTCAACCTCACTCACGTGCGCAACAAGGTGCTTATGTTGCCCGAGTCACGTAAGGATCAGGACTTCGATGGTGATGGCGTGAATGATGGCTTCATCAGCGGTTCGCAGATTGTTGCCGAGGGCTATCCTATGTATACATGGTTCTTGCCCGAGTATCGCGGTGTGAGCGACACGGGTGAGGCTCAGTGGTACTACAAGTACGAGGAGGCAGATGCCGAGGGTAATCCTACAGGAGTATTTAAGGAGGGTGTATCTACAACATATCAGTACGCATCGCTCCAGTCGTCACGTAAGCTTAAGGGCAGCGCTACTCCCGACCTCTATGGTGGTTTCAACACTACGTTGTTCGCTTACGGCTTCGACTTCTCTATCGCATTTGACTACCAGATTGGCGGTTTGGCTTACGACTCAGGTTACGCAAGCTACATGTCGTCGCCCAGCGGTACATCTGTAGGTCAGAACTACCACGTTGACTTGTTGAAGGCATGGACAAAGGGCACGAATGAGGATTCGCAGATTCCTCGTTTCCAGTACGACGATGTTTACTCTTCAGCGACATCTGACCGCTTCCTTACCGATGCTTCGTACTTGAACATCTCTAATATCAACTTGGGTTATACCTTCCCTGCAAAGTGGTGGAATGGCAAGATTAACAACTTGCGTGTATACATCGCTTGTGACAACGTATTCTACTGGTCGAAGCGTAAGGGCTTGGATCCTCGTCAGAGCTTCAGCGGAGGTACTACCAATGTTAACTACTCACCTATCCGTACCGTTTCGGGTGGTGTAACCTTGACCTTCTAACATAAAATACGATTAAGACTATGAAAGTGAATAAGATATTTAAGACTGTCGCCATTGTACTCTGCTCAGCAGTGTTGCTCAGTGGCTGTATTAAGGAGGTCCTTCCCAAGGCGAGTTCTATCACTCAGGAGCAGCTCGCCAATAGCGATGTAGGTTTGGAGTATATGATGAAGGCCATTCCTGCATACATGGCTGCCAGCCAGTCTATTGGTTATGACCACTCGGACTTTGGTTATCACTCAATAGGCGTATGGATGGATCACCATGCGTTGATAGCATTCCCATGTGCTCGTCCCGAGCGTGGTGGTAACCCCTACTACTGTCGTTTCCAAGCTGCTAACTACGGCTTCGATATGAGTATGAACGGTGGTTATACTCTCTACTTGTGGTATAACTACTATCCTTTGATTAAGAAGGCTAATGAGGTTATTGGCGCTGCCGGCGATCAGGAGGATATGATCGAGTATCGCGCTATCTCTAAGGCTTTCCGTGCGTTGTTCTACTTGGATTTGGCTCGTTACTACGATGCACTTCCCGCTAAGGCTCCCGAGCTTCCTACATACGAGGGCGACTTGGTTAAGGTTGCAGGCTTGACCGTGCCTATCGTTACGGAGGATACCGACGAGCAGGCTGCTAAGAACAATCCTCGTGTTACACGTGAGGAGCTCTTCGAGTTCATCCTTGCGGATCTTGAGGATGCCGCTGCTATCATGAAGCGTTTCGAGAACGATCCTAATACAGGTAAGCCCGAGTTGGAGGCTACGGTATATGGCACAACTCACACATATCCCGAGTTGTCGGCAGTATACGGTTTGTTCGCACGTACTTATTTGTGGCTTGGTGGTTTCGACGAGAACTACGAGAACGTACCTACGGGCGAGGCTGCTTATCGTCTTGCTGCTGAGTATGCTCGCAAGGCTATCGACACTTCTAAGGCACCTATCACTACTGAGGCTCAGTGGACAAACGTAACTACTGCGTTTAATACTGTTATCCCCTCATGGTTGTGGGCAACGACGCTTTCGAGCGATACCGTTCTCAACAACTTGTTGGCCTTCGTAGCTCACATGTGTCCCGAGGCATCATTCGGTTATGGTCCTTTGGCATGTCAGGGTGTAGCTTCGAGCATGTATGATAGATTGGGTAATGGCGACTTCCGTAAGAATGTCATTGTAGGTCCTAACACTACGTATGATGAGTTTAAGAATTATACCTCTATGCCCCGCGCTGAGTGGGAGGCATTGGCATACCTTGCACCTTACACCAACTTCAAGTTCCGTCCTTTCCAGGGTGAGCGCGTTGACTACATGACAGCTAACGCCGTATCATTGCCCGTTATGCGTGTTGAGGAGATGTACTTCATCGAGATGGAGGCTATCGCCCACTACGATGTGGGTCAGGCAAAGAACCTCCTTGGTACGTTTATGATGAATCGTGACTATGCTTACGGTAAGCATCTTATGGCAGATGTTGATATTGTCGAGGAGATTATCTTCCAGAAGAGCGTTGAGTTCTGGGGTGAGGGTATTGTTCTGTTCGATATGAAGCGTCTCGATATGGGTGTTAACACGTTGGATCAGAACTACCAGTCAGGTATGTTGTTCAAGACCGAGGGTCGTCTTCCTTGGTGGAATATACCTGTTCCCGCGTCAGAATCGTCTGTAAATACTGCGATTAAGGGCTTAGAGGGTCCCGATCCCTCTTATGGCTACGAGTCACAGGATGCGATTTAATGAGTATGCTATTTGTTAATAGAAAATAAGATACTATTATGAAAAATATCAAATTTTTATTTTTGGCTGTAGCAACACTCCTCTCTGGTGCGTTTACTGCGTGTCAGAAGGACTGGAACCCCGGCCCTATGGATGCTGCTAATAGCGTCTATCTGCCCGTGGATGTAAATGTTGCTGCATTCTCTTCTACGGACGACCCTGAGACGACCGATGTGGATGAGCGTCTTCGTGCGTTGTATCCTGTGTATCGCCAGACCAGTGAGGGTGAGCTTACTGTAGATATTCGTTCTCGTTTGGTGGATGCTGATATGCAATTTATCCTTGAGGCGGACGATGAAGGTAATCCTACGAAAACTCTACCTTTTACTGAGGCCTTCATTTTCGATGAGAGCGTAACTTTTGCCGATGGTGAGAATCTTGCTTACTTTGGTATCACATTGAGCAATCAGATGCTTACTGAGGATGGTAGATTAAAACTCCCCGTAGGTGAGTTGTTCGATGCTGAGATTATGATTAAGGATTCTCAGTACCATGGTAGCTATGGTCTTTATCGTAAATCGATACAGTTGGGTATTCCCGAGTCATGGGGTTCGGCTAACGTCAACTACGATCCCGAGAGCGATCAGGAGTACTCTAACGAGGGTTATTTGTATGACGACTTCGTAAGCAAGTTGTATCGCTCTCCCGCCGGCAGTGTTGCTTCTGTTACTATCGAGCAGAGCGTATCTCGCCCCGGTGTATACCGTCTTGTTAACCCTTATAATGAGGACAATGTTATTAGGTATATCGGAGGTATTCCTTCGGATATGACTTTTACTCCTGTAAATATTGAGGTTGATGCTCGCGATCCTAAGAACGTATATATTGATTTCCAGTTCACAGGTATGACTATTGAAGGTTTCGGACAGGTTTATATCGGTATGGTTACGTTGGATGAGGGAAAGATTGGTGTCTTGGAGGATGGTATAATTACCTTCCCTGTTAAGTGTATGGGTGTATTTAACGCGTCGGGTTACGGTGATTATGCTAACGAAAGTGGTCTTTTCAAGATTGTATTGCCCGGTATCGATATTGCAGACTACAGCATGGGCGTTAGCTATGTAGGTAGCGAGGCTTCTCCCGATCATAGCGGTACAAGTGCTATTGTTAACTTCACGGTAGGTGCTGATGTATCGAAGTATCGTTTTGTTGCTGTTGAGGGCCGACAGAACGTTGTAAATTCAAAGGTTGTTGCCGGAGCTCCTGTTAAGGAGTTCAACGAGGCTATCACCAAGTTGTTGAACGTGGACTTCAGTACGTATGAGCCCGCTGACGATGAGACTATGGCTGAGGCTAAGGCTAACGAGACTACTTGGTATATGTCGTTCGACAAGGCCGGCATTTACACAGTCTTTGCGTTTGCCTATGACAAGAATGGCGAGCCTATTCTCTTCGATCCTACAGGCAAGCCCAATGAGGCAAGTGTAGCAACTACCTATTTCTACTATCGTCCTACGAATAGTACTGACGAGATTCCCGAGTTGGAACCTTTCGTGCCTAAAATGGGTTCTGTAAGTGAGATAGTACGTCCTTTCTACGATGAGGATGGAACAATCTCAATGGATGTGCTCTACTCACCGTCGTTCATCCTCACTTACGACCTTACGTATGCTGAGGTTGACTACGTGTCGACTATCACGAGCTACTTCGGTAAGAAGGCTGATATCGATGCCAAGCTTGCTGAGGGCAAGACAATCGAGTCGTTGCTTGCAAGCGAGGATGCTATAGATACAACTGATATGATTGCCGACATCAAGGCTGGTCAGGGTCAGATGGTGCTTCAGGGTCTTGAGCCCGACACTGAGTATACGATGCTTCTCGCTATTTCAAGCATCTATGGTAAGACTGACTATTACAGCACAAGTGCTAAGACTGCACCTTATACTGGTTCTGCTACTATCGGTGTTTACGAGTTTGTAGATGGTGATAGCAAGATGCAGATTAAGGTTGCTCCTTACTTCGCTGCAGCTTATGCTGAGAGATACTACGTCAAGGGTATCACCGATGGTTGCGATGGTCAGGTATGTCTCTTTACTTGGTTGGGCGATACTATGGCTCCTGCTGAGGATGCCGAGGATCAGACTCCTATCGAGTTGCAGTTCTATGCTCTTTACATGCCCGAGTTCAATGCCCTTGTATGTCAGGGTCAGGCCATGGGTTACGACAACTATGGCTCACTCTTCGGCCTCGGTATCGACAAGTATGTTGATGGCACTGAGAAGGAGGGCGATCCCACGAAGTATTGGGGTTACTACAGCTCTTCTACCGAGGACTTCGAGTACTTTACTGAGACTATGGTAGTATACCTCAACGAGAGCGGTGCTATCTCGAAGCTCGCTACTTACTTCAAGAAGTACTACTACTGGAGTGAGCAGGTGCCCACAGGCGAGAAGGATGATAACGGTAAGGATATTACTGAGGAGAAGTACTTCGAGGAGGTTATAACTTCATTCGCTCCCGAAACTACTACGATTACGCTTATCGAGGATCACACTCCCGTAATCACCCCCGATGACGACACAACAGGTGACGACACAACTGGTGATGACACAACTGGTGATGACACAACAGGTGACGACACAACCGGTGATGACACAACCGGTGATGACACAACAGGTGACGACACAACAGGTGACGACACTACTGGTGATGACACAACCGGTGACGACACTGCTGCAGAGCAGACTGTTAAGCGTGCATCGATAGGTGTATACAACGGTACGCTCAAGAGCTCGCTCAAGGCTCAGGTTGAGAATCTCTCTGCAAAGGCTACTGTATGCACTAAGTAATCATAAGCATTTTTGCCACGGGTGGCAACTATCGTAGCTGCCACCCACAGCAAAACTCTCGACAGAGAGGTTTATGAAAGCACTAACAAAAAATGAAAAACAATTAAACTTATGAATAAGGGTAAGATTTTATTGATAGGCTTGGCAGGAATGCTTGCAGTGGCGTGTGCTACCGATACGGTAGACCAGCCTCAGGCTACACCCGAGGCTTCTGCTGCCAAGAAATTCGTGAATACCTCTTCAAATGCAGCGCAGGGCAAGCTCCTCTTCTATGTAGATAAGGGCAGTGTTGCACAGCTCGAGGCTGCTGCCTCGGCAACAGCAACTGGCGTTAGTCAGATTGACAATGCCGCAGCTGAGATTGGTGCTACGGGCATCAAGCAGGTGTTCAACATGAAGGTTAATGCCGATCTTAAGCGTGAGCTCGGTATGGACCGCTGGTTCTCAATCGAGTTCTCAGAGGATATGAATCTCGATGCTGCCGCTAAGGTGTTGGCAGCTGTTGATAATGTTCAGCGCGTGGAGTTCTCTACAATTGTTCGTGCTCCCAAGATTGACGAGCCCGAGATTGTTGAAGTAGCAACTGCTGGCTCTACACGTGCCGGCGAGTATCCCAACGACCCCGATTTCGGCAAGCAGTGGAGCTTGCTCAACGAGGGTAACCGCAATGTTGAGGAGGGTAAGGCTCCTACGTATGCCGACTATACGGGCGAGGGCTTCGTGTCACCCTATGCTAAGAAGGGTGCCGACATCAATGTTGTTCCTGCATGGGAGCTTACAGCATCAAAGGGTAGCCCCGAGATTATCGTTGCTGTCCTCGATAACGGTGTTGACTACAACCACGAGGACTTGAAGGCTAACATCCTCGTTAACGAGGCTGAGTTGAATGGTACTGAAGGCGTTGATGATGATGACAATGGCTATGTAGATGACGTTTACGGTTACAACTTCTACACTAACTCGCCTATCATCACCTTTGGTGAGGGTCACGGTACGCACGTTGCCGGTACTATCGCTGCTGTTAGCAACAATGGCATAGGTATCGCGGGTGTTGCCGGTGGTAATGGCAATGGTGGCGTTAAGATTCTCTGCTGCCAGATGCTCACGACCGATGATAAGCCCTTCAATGGTTCTGACTATGATGCTGCTGCTAGGGCTATGGAGTATGCTGCTGACCGTGGTGCTGTTCTCTCGAACAACTCGTGGGGTAACGATCCCGGTGTCTTGGTTAACGACAACTCGTACATGGTTAACATGTCGTTGCGCTATGATGCCTTCAAGTACTTCATGTCGAAGAAGAATCACCCCGCTTTGGATGGTGGTGTCATCATCTTCGCTGCTGGTAACGAGAGCGCACCTATGGCGGGCTATCCCGGTGCTTACAATGAGTATATCTCGGTTACTGCTACGGGTCCCGACGGTCTTCCCGCATACTACACCAACTACGGCCCCGGCTGTAACATCGCAGCCCCCGGTGGTGAGTTCTATGTTAACCAGTTCAACCACGCTATGCGTTCAGGCTGTATCCTTTCGACACTCCCCGATAACAAGTATGGTTACATGCAGGGTACGTCAATGGCTACACCTCACGTCACAGGTATCGCAGCTCTTATGCTCTCGTATGCCGAGGAGACTGGCAAGGTGTATACCGTAGATCAGTTCAAGAGCATGATGCTTACGTCGGTTAACAATATCGACATGTACTTGTCTGAGGGCAAGAAGAAGCAGTCGTCTGCAGGTGAGCTCTCATTGGCTACCTACGAGGGTAAGATGGGTACTGGCTCTATCGATGCTTATCGCGCCTTGTTGTCTATGCGTGGCATCAGCGCTGTTCCCGTTGTTGCGGGTGAGGAGTGCGTTATCAACCTCAAGTCGCTCATGGCTGATGGTATGACGCTTCCTAAGACTTACGAGGATATCATCATCCCCGACGATGTGCGTAAGCGCCTTGGCATTAAGAACGAGACAATCTTTGGCGACGACCTCATCATCACTTGCGAGAACCCCGGTGGTGGCGTTATCAAGGTCGTGATGGTTGCCGGTGGCGACTCTGTAGGCGGTGGTAACAGCATGGGTGGTATGCGCATCGAGAAGGAGATTGCTCTTGTAGTTAGCGGCAACTTTACAGCTACCAATGGCGTTGTTGATAACCCCGGTGGTTGGTTGTAATAGAGTGACTATACGTAATACTTATCTCTAAAAAAGTAAAGAAATTATGAAGAATCTTAAGATATGGTCACTTGCTGTAGCAATTCTTATGGTAGTGACCGGATGTGGCGAGACCACCAGCACGGGTGATACGTTCAAGCCCGGTGATGTGTCTAAGATCGTTAACGAGTGGCAGCTCATCGAGTGGGGTGGTGCTGAGGCTCAGTTCGACGTCTACATTAAGTTTGATGGTGCTAATGTTGTGCTCTATCAGCGCTTTGCTGCCGATTACGAGAAGTATGAGGGTACTTATACGCTCAACGGTAAGGTGCTCAGCGGTAAGTATACCGACGGCAAGGACTTTGGTCCCTATGATGCTGAGGTTTCAGCCGATGGTAAGACCTTGCGTTTGCACAAGGATGATGTTATGGGCGTGTATGCAGCAACAACTATCCCCGCGTGGGTTAAGGATTTTGCTGTTGTAGGCGGCGCTAACGAGAATGAAGGCACCGAGGGCGATGGCACCGAGGGTGATGGCACCGAGGGTGATGGCACCGAGGGCGATGGCACCGAGGGTGATGGCACCGAGGGTGATGGCACTGAGGGTGATGGCACCGAGGGTGATGGCACCGAGGGTGATGGCACCGAGGGTGAAGGCACCGAGGGTGGCGACACCACCGAGGGTGGCGAAGAGCAGAATCCTGCTCCCGGAACCACTGCTTGCCGCTTTGTAGGTGTTCCCTTCTTGTAATAGACCAAGCAGACTAAGTCTGCAATGAAATGTCATCGGCTTCGGCCGGTGACATTTTTTTTATCTCGCGCCTAATATCTATTCTTTTCTATCCTCTAAGTCTGTGCCTCAGATGTTTTGTAATTTTTTTATTATCTACAATATGGCGTAAAATTGTTGTACATATAGAAAAAATTAGTATCTTCGCACCTTGAGAGAACAATCTAAATCTTTAGGAAGGAACTTAAAACTTTTGTAGACTATGAATAAGTACAGATTTTTGCTTATTTCTTTGGCAGCCATCATCATGGCATCGTGTGTTGAGGATAAACTATCTTCAACCGAGGTTGTGGAGCAGGATATGGTGGCCGCGAAGAAGATTATCAACACCTCGGCAGGTGCTACGAGCGGTAAGCTCATCTTCTACGTCACCGAGGAGTGTGCCTCGCGCATCGAGAATGCTGAGGTTACGCGCAGTGGCATGACAGAGCTCGACCTCCTCGCTATGGAGATTGAAGCATCGAAAATTAAGCCTGTATTTAACCTTAAGGTCAATGCCGAGCGTAAGCGCGCACGTGGCATGCACCGCTGGTATGCAGTAGAGTTCCCCGAGACGGTATCTTTGGAGGATGCCGCCATGAAACTCGCCAATATCGACTATGTCGAGGCAGTGCAGTATGCAGGTACTGTTAAGCGCCCCTCAGAGCAGGCTACCGAGTTCGATCCTACGACCAATGGTGTGACACGTAGCGGTGAATATCCTTTTGATGACCCGGGTATGTACTACCAGTGGCACTATATCAACAGGGGCCGCGTGTCGTTGTATCCCACGGCTGTCGAGGGTGAGGATATCAATGTTGAGGCTGCGTGGAAGCTGACAACGGGACGCCCCGATGTTGTTGTTGCCATCGTCGACGAGGGTGTATGCTACGATCATGATGATTTGAAGGCTAACTTCCATGTCAACGAGGCTGAGTTGAATGGCGAGGATGGCGTTGATGATGACGATAATGGCTATGTAGATGATATCTATGGCTACAACTTTGCTATCAACGGCCGCGTGTCGTACTCGCGTGAGGGTGACTCAGGTCATGGTACTCACGTGGCGGGTACTGTTGCTGCTGTGAACAACAACGGTATCGGCTGTGCAGGTATTGCCGGTGGCTCGGGTAATGGTGATGGTGTGCGTATCTTCTCTTCTCAGATATTCTCGGGTAAGGATTACGCAGACTATGCACACGTGGCTGCTGCTATTGAGTATGCTGCTGACCGTGGCGCTTGTATCTTGCAGTGTTCGTGGGGTTTTGAGCCTTATGCTGTTCCCAATGACAACATGTTCGAGACGGGCATGTACTCTGTGGAGTATGAAGCTATCGAGTATTTTATCGATACGAAGAACTGCGATGCGTTGGACGGTGGTCTTGTTGTCTTTGCTGCGGGTAATGAGGGTAAGCCTATTGCGGGCTATCCGGGAGCATACAACAGCTACCTCGCTGTGACAGCATACGCTCCCGATGGTCGTCCTGCATATTATACATGCTACGATCAGGGTTGTAATATCTCAGCACCGGGTGGTGAGTACTATCTCGTTGGTGGCAGCACCGCAGAGACGGGCTGTGTATACTCTACTCTCGCCGGTCCACGAGTGGGTACGTCGAGCTACGGCTATATGCAGGGTACATCTATGGCATGTCCTCACGTGTCGGGTGTCGCAGCTCTCGGCTTGTCGTATGCCCTCGATCTTGGCAAGAGCTTCACGGTAGATGAGTATAAGGCGCTTCTTGCAACATCTGTTAGAGCCTTCCCCGACAGTGCCTTTGAGGGTACTAAGGTTCATGCCGAGGGTGGTATGATGAATCTCCCGACATACCGTGGTAAGATGGGTACAGGTAAGATTGATGCTTATCGTCTGCTTATGGCTATCCGCGGTGTTGAGTGTGTTCCCGTGTCGACGACCGAGACAAACTATATCGACTTCAGCAAGTTTATCGGTAGAGATGGTATTCAGATTAAGGTTAAGGATTACACTATTCCTGATGAGACTTACGAGGCTCTTGGTATCGCGTTTGACCAGTTTACTGCCGGTAAGATGGTGCTTCAGTGCAGCAAGGTAGGTGTGGGTACTATCAAGGTTGGCATGATTGCCGGAGGTAACACCGAGGGTGGTGGCATGGTGACCGGAGGTATGCGTATCGAGAAGGAATTCGCGCTTATCTCTCGCCCCAATGTAGAGCTTAACGAGGATGGCAACCCCATTAGAAATGATGGCTGGTTGTAGTATGTGAGAAATGGGATAATAGAAGTTGTCTATTACGTAAATTCAAAGCAGATTCGAAATATGAAGAGTATCAAGATATGGTCGCTTGTAGCGATGTTGTTTATCGGTATGGCGGCATGTACGCCGGCAAATAGTGGCGAAGATAATCCTAACAACACACCCAACGATAACCCCGGAGGTAATAACGGAAGTAATGAGGGCGTGAGCGTTGAGGGTGAGTGGGTGTTGACCTCGTGGAATGAGATAGAGCCTCCGTTCCATGTATATGTAAACTTCAAGGAGGACTACACCTTCGAGATGTACGAGCAGGTGTATTCGCTTACGTATGAGTATATCACGGGTACGTATGACCTCGATGATGATACGCTTACGGGCGAGTACGATGGAAACGTGCATACACCGGGCTCTCCATGGAAGAGTAGCTATACCGTAACTAAGACTGAGGGTGAAGATGGCACGTTTACGTTAGAGCTCGTTGATGAGTCAGGTGTTGCGAGCATCTATACCTCTACGACCATCCCCGAGGATGTTAAGGTTGAGGCTTCGGAGACACGTGCCGTAGCTGCCGAGCACTTCTTGTAGTGTGGAACACTTGTAGGTAGGAATACCTATACTTATATCGGAGGGCTGACCTGCTTAGGGTCGGCCCTCTGTTGTTATTGTAGGCGTGATAGTATATCGTTAACGATAATCTCCGTGGCGCCACAGCGCTCATGTGTGTAGTTGCGTGCTTGGATGCATATATTGTCGTAGTATGCCTTGTCGGTGCACAACTTTGCGAACCACGACTTTAGCTGCTGTGCGTTCTTTACGCTTGTGGCCACACCGAGAGCCACCATATCCCTTGCCTCTTGGAACTTACGATACTTGGGGCCGAAGGCTATGGGCAGACCGTATGTCGCAGCCTCGAGGGTGTTGTGTATGCCCGCGCCGAAGCCGCCACCGATATATGCCCATTGAGCATAGGCGTAGGCTGATGACAGCATGCCGATGGTGTCGAGGATAAGCACCTGCGTAGTGCTATAGTCGCTCGCCACTGTCGATTGTGTGTAGCGCATAGCTCCCCCCTTCACCTCGCGCATAAGCCACGCTATACGTTGTTCGTCCATCTCGTGAGGTGCTATGAGGAAGCGTACCGTGGGGTTGTCGTTGATGAGCTCGAGGAGCAGCTCCTCGTCGCGATGCCACGTGGAGCCGGCAACGAAGAGCGGCCTGTCACCCCTAAATTTCTCGATTATGGGTATCTGCTTCGCTTGTCGGGCTATCTCCCTCACGCGGTCGAAGCGTGTATCTCCTGCTACGGTGATATTTTCTACCGCAATGTTACGTAGTAGCTGTTCCGAGGCACCATCTTGCACATATAGATGGCTGTAGCCCCGCAGTGCCTTGCGCCAAGAGCCTCCCCACGGGCGGAAGAATATGGAGCGAGGGCGGAAGATGGCCGATACGAGTAATGTGGCTATGCCGCGACGACGTAGCTCGGCAAGATAGTTGAGCCAGAACTCATACTTTATGAATACGGCAACATCGGGCTTCACAGCATCGAGAAAGCGCTTCACGTTGCGCGTTCTGTCCGATGGCAGATAGTATATATGGTCGGCATGGGGGTAGTTCTTACGTATCTCGTAGCCCGAGGGCGAGAAGAAGGTCAGCACAACCTTGATATCGGGTCGTAGGGCCTTGAGGCGCTCGATGATGGGGCGCCCCTGCTCGAACTCACCGAGCGAGGCGGCATGTATCCATACGACATGCTCGCCCGTGGGCATGTCGTGCGCTATGCGTTGTAGTAACCCCTTGCGCCCGTGGCACCATAGCTGCGCCTTGCGGCTGCGTAGCGCTGCAAGACGTATGGCCTTTTCGTAGAACCAGATGCCTATATCGTATACAATCATATCTCGACTACTCTTATCACAAAGGTGTCTGCTGCTTTGTATGTACTGCTGATAGCATATTAGCACAATAGAGGCTGTGGCACACCTACCTACGAGCCTCTATCGTACTAAAGAGATTTCCCGCCTAAAATTAAGACGTGGCGCACCAAAGCAAATATCGTTGGGATAATGTTGCTCTAAAGTATGTTCTCGGTAAGCTCTATCGCGGCATTACCGTGGTCATCCATCGTGACGGCTATGAGGTCGAATTGTAGCTCAAGTGGCGTGCGGTGTATCGTGCGATAGGCCATGGCGCCACGTCGTAGGGTACGTATCTTCTGGTCGTTGATGCTGTCGTATGCCGACTGCCACCCTCCGAGCTTGCGTGTCTTAACCTCCACGAAGTGCAACGTGTCGAAGCGCTGGGCGATGATGTCTATCTCGTAGTGCCCTATACGCCAGTTGCGCTCGACGATGTAGTAGCCACGCTCACGTAGCCATGCTACGGCTGCATCCTCACCTTTGGAGCCTATCTCTAATGCCGTCAACTCCATTGCGAACTACTTGGTGCGACGTATGAGGAAGTCGATGTTATCACCGGGCTGCACCTCGTATGTCTCGATGCCCTTCTTGAAGATACGCATGGGGCGATTACCGATAAGCTCTATGCCGTTGTCGTCGATGCGGAGCATGCAACCCTCGCGCAGACCTACGACATAGCGGCTACGGTTAGCCTCCAAGTACTCCAATATGCGCTGCTCGCGTGTCTCGCCGGCATGTCCCTCGGGGTTAGCATCAAGATAGTGGGGGTTTATCTGGAATGATACAAGACCTATGGCACGGAACGAGTCGGGCTGAACAATGGGCATATCGTTTGTGGTGCATATCGTGGGGCAAGTGACGTTGCTACCTGCCGACCATCCAACGTAGGGTACGCCGGCCTTCACGCGACGGAAGATCATGTCGAGGAGATCCTCCTCCTGCATCTTCTTAAGCAGTGCGAAGGTGTTGCCGCCACCGATTACTATTGCCTGAGCGTGGCGCACGAAGTTGCGCTTGTTTATAGCGTGGTGTACCGAGTGTACCTTTATGCCTATCTCGTTGAAGCGGTTTTGTACCTTGGCCTCATATTCGTCGTATGAGAATGTCACGGCAGCGTAGGGGATAAATACAACTTCGGTTATGCCCTTTAGAGTCTTTGCTATCTCTTGTATGGGATACTGCAAGTAAGGCTCACCGGCATTGGTGGAATTGGAAATTAATAAAAGGTTCATAAGACTTTGAATTTTAGGTATTTAATATATGCTGTATTAAAATCGTTAATAAAATTTTTACG
>JAFVWO010000083.1 GCA_017501625.1 Alistipes sp. | reverse complement strand
GGTCATCGTGCCGTGTCGCTTGCGCATGTGTGCCGTACAGTATGCCGTCGTGCGGAGCGTGCTGCGCTGCGAGCCTCGGAGGTTACGGCCACGGATGTCACGACGATGAAATATCTGAATCGCCTCTCGGACTATCTATATACGCTTGGCAGGCTCCTCACGGAGCGTTTCGGTGTCGAGGAACGCCAGTGGATACCGTAATAGGAAAAGGTTGATGCTCATATATTTTTGCTGATATTGTTGTATTTATAAAATTATTTTATACATTTGCACGCTAAAACGTCGTAACGAGCGTTTTTGTTGGCAGCAAATTGAGTAATTTAAACGATATAGACTATGTATTGGACATTAGAGCTTGCATCGAAGTTGGAGGATGCACCATGGCCCGCCACGAAGGAGGAGTTGATTGATTATGCAGTACGTTCAGGTGCGCCTCTCGAGGTTTTGGAGAATCTGCAGGAGATAGAGGATGAGGGCGATATCTACGAGTCTATCGAGGACATCTGGCCTGACTATCCTTCGAAGGATGATTTCTTCTTTGACGAGGAGGAATACTAATTTCTTGTGATAAGGGGTCGATTGCGGCCTCTCAATCATCAGCCCGAATGGGAAATACACTTAGTATGTCCCATCCGGGCTGATTTCATGTCGAGACCAAGCCTAACCCCTTCTGACAAGAAATTTGGGCTCACTGAAAATTTACGCTAATGATGTAAAAGCGGCGCTTTTACTTTTTAGTCATCCCCTTCTATTTTTGCAGTATTGCGGCGAGCTTAGCTACGGCACGGCCACGGTGAGATATGGCGTTCTTCTCCTCGGCGCTCATCTCGGCAAAGGTCCTATCGTAGCCCGTGGGGATAAATAGCGGGTCGTAGCCGAAGCCCTCAGCGCCCGACTCTTCGTGTGCAATAATACCCTCGACGATGCCCTCGACCTGTTGCTCCACGCCACCGCGTATGAGCGATATCACGGTGCGAAAGCGTGCATGACGATTTTCCATGCCTTGTAACTCGTTGAGCAATTTGTGATTGTTGGCCTTGAAGTCGTGGCCATCGGTGGCGTAGCGTGCCGAGTGTACCCCCGGGGCTCCATTCAGTGCCTCGACCTCCAAGCCTGTGTCGTCAGCAAAGCAGTCTAGCCCCGTGCGGTTGTATACGTAGCGAGCCTTGAGCGTGGCATTCTCATCGAGCGTGGCTCCCGTTTCGGGTATATCCTCCGTTATTCCCACCTCCTTGAGTGTGACGAGCTCGTAGCCATCGCCAAGTACCGCCCTCACCTCGGCGAGCTTATGGGCGTTGTTTGTAGCAAATACTATCTTTATCATTGTGTTATATCCTACATTATCATAGTGTTATCTCTTAGCGTGCTACCTCCAGCTCGGCAAGACGGTTATCCATGACTATCTTGTCGATTATGGTCTTCACGACAGTGTCTATCTCCGACATCTCGGAGTAGTCGGCAGGGCATACGTGGTTTACGCGGTTGTCGCGGATGAGGTCGTTCAGGGCGTTACGCTGACCCTCGGCCTCGGGGTTGTATACGGCTATGGAGTGACCTCCGAAGTTCTTCACAAGCTTCATACATGGAATATCCGTCGTACCGTCACCGAAGTATATCATGCGGCTGAAAGGCACAGGACGTTTATTCTCCTCCATAAAGCGGTTTACATCCTTAGTGTCGAAGACCGACTCAACACCCTTGTTAATCTTGAAGATAAACTGTGTCTTGTTGGTGTAGTTCACCGCCACGGCAGGCCAGTAGGCGATGCCGTCGATGTTGTAGAGGAACGAGCAGGCGTAGATGTTCTTAAACTCGTGGGCTATGGCCGTACCCTCGATTATCTCCTTCAGTCCCGAGGAGTTCACGTAGTGTAGTATGCGCACACCGCGCTCCTTGCCATAGTTGTTGATACGTCCAAACCACTCCTCCACGCCACGGAAGAATGTGACGTTGCGCCCCGACTCGCGGAAGGCCTCGCGCCTGAGCGACAGACCTTTGGATTGTGCCGCCTGAAGCATGCGGGCCATGTATGTGAGCACTTGGTCGGCATCCTGCTCCTCGGCTAAGGTGTTTGCCTCGTGCCAGAACTCCATATTACTCTTACCCACCGCGGGGATGGAGTCGTACTCCTGCATGTTGCCCGGGGCTAACGTGCCGTCAAAATCGTAGATGAGCGCTACGGTAATCATATCTTTCATGTCACTCATAATCTTTATTTTGCTATTTGGCTCAAAAGTACGAAAAAAATCACTATTTTTGCATCTAAGAACATTAAAAATTATAAAAAGATACGATTATGGAATTTAAGGATGTGGTAAGAAAGCGCCGTTCTACGCGCCGTTTTACGGGTAAACCTGTTGAGATAGAGAAGCTTCAGTCGGCCATGGAGTTGGCCCTGCGTGCCCCTTCGTCGAAGAATACACGTTCTACGCGCCTTATGGCTGTGACCAACGTGGATAAGGTTCACGCCCTTGGTCGTATGAGGGATTGGGGTTCGAGCCTCTTGGAGGAGGCCTCGGCAGCTATCGTCGTGCTTGGCGACGAGGAGGCGAGCCCCATGTGGCAGACGAATGCTGCGATTATGGCTACGGTGTTACAGCTTGCACTTGTAGATGAGGGGCTGGCATCGTGCTGGGTGCATGTGGGTGACTATCTTACACTTAAGGATGAGCCCGAAAGTCAACGTAGCGAGGATTACGTCAAGGAGTTGCTCCCCGAGATACCGGCAGGTTATAAGGTGTTGTGTGTCGTAGCCGTAGGATATGCCGACTACACCCCGAAGCCTCTGCCTGACTACGAGGGCCCCGAGCGCCTGTTGTTTGTGAAGTAAGGATGGAGTAAGGAGAGGGAGATTTTTGTTTATGCTTGTGTCGATGTTGGTATTTTGCCGGCATCGACACGATGCGTTTTAAGGCTATAATTGCAATAATCTTCGTAGAAGATGCGTTTGTAATGAGAAAAAAATGTATCTTTGCAAGTTGATTATGCGTAAAGTAGCTTATATACTCGTTTGGGTCATGGCGCTCGTTGTCGTGGGGTGCTCGATGTCGGAGGGCGATAGCCGTCGCGACAATGTGGATAATGTCGTTGCGAGGGTCGATCGTAAGTGCCTTATGCGTGATGATGTGGCGCGTGACATGCCTGTGGGCTTGACGGGCGTTGACAGCATCACGTTTGTACGTATGTATGTCGACAATTGGGTGCTCAACCAGCTTAAGATGCGCCGTGCTGAGGAGGTGCTCTCGTCGTATGAGGATGAGATTGAGCGCCTTGTTGAGGGCTACCGCCAGTCGCTCATCATGCGACAGCTCGACCAATACTATGTGGATAGGGCCATCGACGTGGAGATTACCGACAAGCAACTTTCGGCCTACTATCGTGCCAACTCGGCATCGTTCAAACTCGATCACAACATGGTGCGGGGCGTTATTGTCAAGGCTCCGCGCACGTTCCGCAATACTGCGACACTCGGAACTGCACTCAAGGGTGTAGCAAAGAGTGATAGCACCGATGAGGTTGCTGCCCTCGTCGAGAAGCACAAACTGCACATGACGGACTACACTCCGCAGTGGGTGTCGTACTCCGACTTCCTCAGCAACCTGCCTACGGAGCGCTCACGCTCATACACCGACCTCTTGGACAAGAGCGGTGTGCAGCAGATGACCACGGACGACGCCCTCTTCTACTTTATCATCCTCGACGTGGCACGCAAGGGTAGTGTTGCACCGTTGGAGTGTGTCGAGAGTGACATACGTCGCAGATTGTATGCCGAGCGCCGTGCCGAGATAGTTAGTGGCTACGAGGCGGAGCTTAAGCGTGAGGCTGTGACAAAGGGGCGCGTGTCGCTAAAGGATACGGTGTTGCTTAATGCCATGGGCTATCGTAACGAGGATGTGCCGGAGAGTACCGAAGTGCGCGAGGCAGCGGAGAACATCGAGGAGATGGAGGTTGACACCGTGACTATGGAGTAACGAATGAGAATAGGAGATATGATTAGAAGAGTAGCTATAGTGGCACTATGTGCCGTGATGATGATAGGGGCATCTGATGCCGTAGCACAGGAGCGCCGACAGGTCATGCTCGATAAGGTTGTTGCCGTGGTAGGTGGCTCGTCGATACTTCACTCTGAGGTGACGGAGTATGCCGAGGCACTTGTTGCCGAGCGACGACAGATGGGTTACACGTCGGATAGGAATCCAAGGAGCGAGGCGTTGGAGGCGTTGTTGGAGCAGAAGTTGCTCTATAATCAGGCGCTCATAGACTCTGTAGAGGCAAATACAGCGGACCTTAGTGGCCGTATTGAGAATTATCTACAGATGCTTATCGCGGAGGAGGGAGGCATCGCGGCATTGGAGGCTAAGGAGCACATGCCCATCTTTACCTACCGCGAGATGCTGCGCCAGCAATACGAGGAGCAGTCGTACGCTCAGGCTATGAAGTCGGAGGTGGTGAGCAAGGTGACGGTCGTGCCGGGCGAGGTGGAGCGCTTCTACAACAATATCGACAAGGATAGCCTTCCGATTATCGGTGAGCAGTACGTATATGCGCAAATCACGAAGTTTCCCGCATCGTTGAAGGAGGCGCAGCAGCGCACCAAGGAGCGCCTTCTGGATATGCGTGAGCGTGTGATTACGGGTCAGACGAAGTTCTCGGTATTGGCGCGTATGTATTCGCTCGATGGCTCGGCAATACATGGTGGCGAGATGGAGCCAATGGCGGCATCCTATTTTGTGCGCCCCTTTGCTGAGGCGTTGGAGAAGCTTAAGCCCGGACAGATATCCGAAATTGTTGAGACGGAGTATGGCTTTCACATCATCGAGCTCATAGATAAGAAGGGTGACCTTTATCACTGCCGTCATATCGTTCTACGTCCCACATTTACGCGCGACGAGCTTATGCAGCCAGCGTTTCAGTTGGATAGTATTGCCGACCTCATACGTCGCGACTCGTTGACCTTCGACGAGGCTGCCTTGCGCTTCTCGGACGATGCTACATCGAAGTATAATGGCGGTATTGTGTCGAATAGTGATGTGTTGGAGCGTATGGGTGTCTACGATGGTGCCCGCCTTACGGCTACGCGCTTTTTGAAGGAGGATTTTAGTGCTCAGGGCGGTAAGTCGCTCGACGACTATAATGCTTTGATGCGTTTGAAGGTGGGCGAGGTGTCGGATTCGTTCCAGACATCCGACCTCATGGGTAATCAGATGAGCAAGATTGTGAAACTCGTGGAGATAATACCGGCACATACGGCCTCGCTCAAAGATGACTATATACGCCTTGAGGAGATGGCCCTGCAGAAGAAGCAGGAGGCTGTATATCGCAAATGGCTATCGGAGAAGATACGCTCGATGTACGTATATATCGACCCTGAATATCGTAGTGACGACTTCGAGAACAAAAACTGGATTAAGTAACCTATGTCGAGAAAGATAACAACATCCTTGGTAGTCGTGTCGCTCTTCGTCGGTGCGCTCATCTATGCCGCCAGCGGTCGCGACTATGACCATTATGTAGACTACGACAGCAGTCACTTCGCACCTAAGAAGTCGTCGGAGCGTCGCATGGTCGACATGACGGCCGACGATAGCTACCTTATCGAGAAGGGTGACTCGACGATATTTATCCTCGTGGGTAACTTTGCTGCGCACCACAACGGCACGGTGATACTTGCCGATAGTGCTGTGCGCTACTCCAATCAGAGCTTCGAGTGCTTCGGCAATGTGCTCATCAACCAGAATGATACGTATGCTTACGGCGATCGTGCCGAGTATAATCGCGAAAATAGCACCGCAACGATATACTCCGACCTCATCAAGGTTGTAGATGGCGATGCGGTGATGTATACCTATCACTGCACGTTCAACTCGTTGGATAACGTGGGTCACTTCTATGGCGGTTGCTATGTGGAAAAGGGCGAGAGTCTCTTGGAGGCCGAGCGTGGTTTCTACAACACCGACACTCACGACCTCATAGCTGTGGATAGGGTAGAGATGCGTGACGACACATACCTTATGACGGGTGACTCGGTGATATTTAACACTCAGACCGAGGATGCTCGTTATTTCACCAACACAAACATCTGGAACGACAAGGATGAGTACCTTTTTGCTAACGAGGGCTCATATACGAAGGCTCTTGATCTGCATCACCTCACACGTGACGCCTATATCCTCTCGCCCGAGCGTGAGATATGGAGCGACACGATAGAGTATTACCGCACGGAGGGCCATATCATTGGTCGTAGAAACATACAGATGGACGACACCACGCAGAAGGTGCTTGGCTTTGCCGACTATGGCGAATGGTGGGACGAGCCGGGCAATGCTCTCTTTACGCGCCGTCCGTCGATGATAAACTACGACCCTACGCAGCCCGACTCGTTGTTCCTCTCGGCCGATACGCTGTGGATGTATACCATTGCTGTGCCTCCGCCACCACGCCCCGCTGTCGATTCATTGGCTGCGGCGCGCGATACGATGGCTGCGGAGCAGGATATGCCGGCTGTCGGCCGCGACTCCATCACTATGGAGCGTGAGGAGGCTGACACGATGGCTATGATGCGCGATACTACCACCACAGGGGATATTGAGGCTCCGGAGATGCCCGAAATCGTTGGTGATAGCCTCGATGGTGCTACTTCTGAGCGCCCCGACGTGTCGCGAGGAGCAAACATGCGCAGCAGCATCGAGGGTGTGGGTGCCCGTGGCGATAAGGGAGGTCGAGATATCTCGGGTGCCGGTCGTGATAGGGGTAAGAGAAGAGCTAACGAGCATGCCGCCGAGCTCCCCACGGAGATGGCCGATGCTCGAGGTGTTGCCGAGCCTGAAATTGGCGGTGACATGCGCGATAGTGTCGCTGCACCCTTAGAGAGCACCGCTCCGCCTGAAGATGCCGAGGGCGTAGCCACGGAGGGTGACGTTGAGGATGCTGTTATGGAGGCTGACAGCCTCGCGACAGACACTCTCACGACAGACACTCTCGCGACAGACACTCTCACGACAGACACTCTTGCGACAGACAGCCTTGCGCAAGATTCAATAGCGAGGGATACTGTGCCTCTGACGAAGCGTCAGCTACGCTATCGTGCCAAGATGGAGAAGCGCCGTGTGCGCGACTCGATACGTGCTGCGGAAAAGGCTGTGCGCGACTCTATAGATGCTATCATTCAGGCAGAGCTCGATTCTGTGCAGCATATTCGCGACTCGCTCTTTAAGATAAAGATAGACTCTATCGTGGCCAAACGTATCGAGAAGAGCTCGCGCCTTGCAGACGAGGAGGCGGCACGCTTGGCACGTATAAAGCAGAAGGCCGAGGAGCGTGAGCGCCGAAAGATAGATAAGGCCAAGGCGCGTGCGTTGAGGCGTGGTAAGGAGTATAAGGGCAAGGATTATACGCTCGACACCCTTGCGCAGGACTCGCTCGCCACAGATAGCCTTCGCAACGAGCGTGATACGCTGGGAAGCGACAGCCTCGCAGTAGACTCATTGGCCGATAGCCTCGCGCGCGATAGTGTTGTGGAGCGCCCCTTCCCCGAGGATAGCGTCTACAAGATGATTAAGGCCTATCGCCGTGTGAAGATGTATCGCTCCGACTCGCAGATTGTGTGCGACTCGCTCACGCTCATGAATACCGACTCGATAATACGCCTCTATATCGACCCCGTATTGTGGCAGGAGACAAATCAGATAACATCCGACTCTATGGCCATACATACGCGCAACGAGCTGTTGCACGAGGCCCACTTTATGGGTGACCCGATTATGGGCTCGGAGATTGATACGGCCTACTACAATCAGGTTAAGGGTAAGGATATGATAGCCTACTTCGAGGATGGCTCGGTATATCGTAACGACGTGAATGGCAATGCGCAGACGATATACTATATGCAGGGTGAGGATGACCCCGAGGTTACGGGCATGATGTATATCGAGAGTGCCGCGATAAGCTTCTATCTTGTCGATGGCACGATAGATAAGATTGCCTACAAGCAGAATCCCGAATATGTGTTGTATCCCATAGGCATGGTTCCCGAGACACAGGCTCGTAGGCTCCCCGACTTCGAGTGGCACAGCGACCGTCGTCCTGCTCGCGACTCTGTCTGCGACCGCGAGGTACGTCCCACACGTCGTGAGGATGCTTCTACGCGCCAAAAGCCGCGCTTCCGTATCACCGAGCGCATAAACTACGACCGTCGTAGGCTTGTCGAGAACCGCATGTGGGAGGACCGTGTCGACGAGCTCACACCCGAGGTTATCGAGTGGCGTAACTCTCGCCCCTCATACCAGAAACGCTAATTTATAGACCCCCGCAAAGTGCATATGAGAAGGCTTAGATATATCCTCGTTGTCGTAGCGCTATGTTGCTGTTGTGTGGCCCACGGACAGAGTGTCGATGCCATGGAGCCGAGCCGCACACGCCTCGTACCCTATGCTACGGCAGAGACTGCTCGCGAGCGTGCCATGTCGAAGCAGCGATATATGCAACCTATCGAGGAGTGGACGACGAGCGATGGCACTCTTCGTGGTACGTTTACATACCCCTTCTCGTGGGTCGAGCGCCGCATATTCCTGCGTATCGAGGGTACACGCTGCCCCTACGAGATATATGTCAATGGCCGACATGCCGGAGGTTCGACAAATGGCTTTGCAGCTGCGGAGTTCGACATTACGAAGATTGCGCGTGAGGATAAGAATAGTGTTGAGGTGCGCCTCCTCGCGGACGATGCTGTTGCTGCTATCGAGTGCTTCGACCATGCAGCGCCACAACCCAAGGTATACATCATATCACAACCGCGCGTGCGCGTGCGCGATGTCGACTGGCGGGCAACACGTGGCGTGGGCGATGTTGTGAATGTGGACTTTAGCGTTGTCATGCACAATGCTACTCTCGGAGAGAAGACTTCGCGCCTATATTACGAGCTCTATCATAACGATACTGTGCGCCTTGCTGCCGGACATCGCGATGTCGTGCTCGGTATGTATGGCATCGATACTATGCGCTTTGGTGCTACGGTAACGGATGATATGCTATGGAGCACGACGACGCCTACACGTTTGAGCCTCAGACTTAAGAATCGCATTGCGGGTCGCGATGTGGAGTTCTACGATATGGATGTTGCGCTGCGTGAGTTGAGCTATGATGATGGCATGTTTAGGATAAATGGCGATGTCGTAGCCATGGAGTGGCATGAGGTGTCGCCTGAGATTACATGCGACGACCTACGCGCGCTGTATGCTGCCGGCCACCGTGCTCTGCGCTTCACGGCGGGCGGTGTTAGTGATGAGCTTCTTACGCTATGCGACGAACTGGGTCTCTACGTGGCTCTCACCGCACCTATAAACTCCTCACGTGCGGGCATGTCGCGCCAGCGTGGCGGTAACCCCTCTAACGACCCTACATGGCGCGAGGAGTATACGTCGCGCACCGTGCAGATGATACATACGACGAAGCGCCACGCCTCGGTTGTCGCCTACTTCTTGGCCGACGATAGCGCCAATGGCGTGTGCCTCTACGATAGCTACCTCGCTGCTAAGCGTGTTGCCGGCCACCGCCCCGTGTTCTATGGCGATGGTGGCAGGGAGTGGAACTCGGACGATAGCCTATAGCAGGGAAAAGCCGCGTATGCGGATTAATCTACCTTTGTTTAGCATCATCGTTGATACCCACGCCTACAATATCGTACTCAGCAACGAAGTATAATCAGCGGTAAATGCCCACGTTGGGGCATGGCAGCAATAAACTCTCCCCAACCGCCACGGATGCCCCGCCTTGGCATGACAAGTCTATTTATACTCCAACGACTGTTAAGACTGAGCCCATAATTGTGCGTAACAAATGCGCCTGCTGAAAATCACGATAGAGGTGGTATAATGTTTTTACGACAACATTGGGTTAGAATAGGCGTGTGGCACTATACGCTGAGTGCTTTGTTTTTTTGTTGATTTATAGGTTGTTGTAGCGATGTGAAATGTGGGGCTAAAAAAAAGTGTGATTTTTTTACAAAAAGATTTGGTGAATTAAAAAAAGTGCTTTATCTTTGCACTCGCAATCGAAAGGTTAGCAAATGCCTCTTTAGCTCAGTTGGTAGAGCACGACACTCTTAATGTTGGGGTCCAGGGTTCGAGCCCCTGAGGGGGTACAGAAGCGAGAAACGAAAGTTTCTCGCTTTTTTGTTGTTGCTCAACGAGTTAAGCAGCCCGCCCTGGGGCGCACCAGTGGCGTATCGTGGTTGTTTTGTCTATGTTTGTCCATCCTCTGTCTATGTAGAATAGACAAAATTCACAAACCTATTTGAAACCAATAACCGAAAACTTAGACATAGGTTTCGGAAAACATCGCCCCGCTTTCAATAATCTGCGATAATCTTTGCAGATAGTTTGGAATTAACTTGACACTTCCGAATAGTGAGCTTATGTTTGCACTCGTAAACGGCTCATTGAAAGGAATTTGCACGATGTCAACCTTTGTCTAAACATTGTCTATGTTTGTCTAAAAGTTGTCTATGTATAGATTCTTCCAGCCGTTTTTAGTAGCGTAATTTTGCAACAAGAATAGTACACTATAAAAACGATTAGAAGCTATGAGAACTGAAATGTTAAAGATCAAGATGATTGCCCACAAGGGCAAGCCAAACAAGTCTGGCAGAGTGCCAATTTTAATGCAGCTTACTATTGGGCAACAGACCTGCCACATTAGCACGAAGCAAAATATCCTACCAGAGAAATGGGGCGATGGCAAGCCTATCGGACACACACGAGAGGATCAAGCAATAACGGCTGTTCTTGAGGAGATACGCACAAAGGCTTATAACAAATTCCTTCAGCTGCAGGCGCAAAATATAAATGTGACACCAGAACGATTAAAGCAGGCTCTTTTAGGCAAAGATCAGGTTCAACCCAGGGGTTATGTAGAGATCTTTGATCAGTGGCTGGTCGAGTATTCAAAGATGGTCGGTATCACGACCTCCAAGCGTACACTTGACAAATATATATTGGTGCGCAATCGTCTCCAGGATTACATCGCATCTCAACTTGGCGTTAAAGATATCTCGCTTGAGGAGGTAACGCCTAAATTCCTCAGCAACTTTGACAACTATCTTCGTGTAGAGTATAACATGGCAAATAACCACGCCATGAAGATTCGCCAAAAGCTACGCACGATATACAAGGTTGCCATAGATAATGGCTGGGTTAGCAAGAATCCATTTTCAACCGTTAAGATTCATTTTGATCCCGTTGAACGCGATGTTCTTACCAAGTCAGAGTTGACCGCACTTATCCAAACAGACATGATATTTGACAGACTTGATAAGATGCGAGATGTTTTTGTATTTGCGTGTTTCACTGGTCTGGCACATTGTGATGTTGCAGGCTTGACAAAAGAAAATATTATTACCGATGAGGCTGGGCAGGTTTGGCTAAAAACACATCGCCAGAAGACCTCAGAGGTGGTTGATATCCCATTGTTAGAGATTCCGCAGCTCATCATCAAAAAGTATCAAGGCATGAAGGAACTCAATGGCAAGTTGCTTCCGACATTGACAAACTCGTGTAGCAACTTATATTTGAAGGAGGTGGCTGTGCGTTGCGGCATCAATAAGACCTTAACCTTCCACATGGCTCGACATACATTCGCTACAACTGTTACATTGTCAAACGGTGTACCTATTGAGTCTGTAGCCAAGATGCTCGGTCACAGAAATATTCGCACCACGCAGATTTATGCGAAGGTCATTAAGGATAAACTTGCCGAGGACATGAGTAAGTTGGCAACGCGCATTTGTGGCGATTATTCTATCCAGACGAGTAATATAGCAATCCACATCTCATAGTTTCACAGATCGCCTAATAACCGCCAACAAACGCGAAAGCCGCTCCTAACGGGGCGGCTAATTTTGTGTAGTGCGTAAAAGTGCGTAAATTTTCTTGTTTACGCATCTTTACGCACCTTTACGCACTGCATCTTCGCATTGCGCACCCTGGGAATGCGTACTCCTGCGTACTGCGTACTTAGTACGCATCAGTACGCACCTACACCAACTCCCACCCTTTATCGGTGGCGATGGCTTTTTGCTCGTCTGTGAGTTTGCCGAGGTTGGTCGAGCCGATTTTGCAGGTCAAATCTTGCGCATTCTCGCATAGGGCGTTCAGCAGTGACAGCAGACTATCCACCGAGAGCTTCGGGCAGCCGTTCATCGCCACATCGACATTTATCGTACCAGCAAAACGCACCTCCACCAGCGATTTACACGAAGTGAAGGTGGTGTCAATCTGGCTCGTGACATTGGAGAAATCCAGCGTTGAGTATATTGCCGTTAGCGATGAGCATCCATGGAACAGCTCCGAGGCAGATGTGATGCTTCGTGTGTCGAGTCCATCAATCTCTGTTAGCGCGGAGCATCCGTAGAACGCCCACATCATATTCG
>JAFVWO010000082.1 GCA_017501625.1 Alistipes sp. | reverse complement strand
TGACGATGAAGTCGATTAAGTTTGAGGCAGGCAAGGTGGTTGGCATCGACAACCTCTATACTGTAGGTGGCGAGGCAGGCACGCTGACGGTAGAGTTTAAGACCAATATCGACCTTAATAATTGCTGGGTGATAATTGGTGATGATTGGCTCACTATGGCCGATACACGTGCCGAGATGCGCGACGAGACTCTTGTGTTTAGCTACACCGCAAATCCGTATGGATATGAGCGTTGGACATGGATAGAGATTTATACTAAGAGTGGTAACTTCGTTGAGCACTTTGAGATTGTACAGGAGGCTACCAAGGAGTGGACCGTCTTAGGTGAGGGCCTCTTCTATGATGATTTCATATCTTGGGTATATACTATTCCTGCCGGCAACTGTGCCAATGTTACCATCGAGGAGAGCACAACACGCCCGGGCTACTATCGTATGCTTAACCCCTTCAGCAAGCAGAATGTTGCGATTTTCATAGGCGGCATACCAGCTGATATGACCTTCGCAGCGGAGGATGTATACATCGAGATTGATGCAACAGATCCCGATGCTGTAGTTATCCCGTACCAGTACGCAGGCTTAGCAATAGATGATTTTGGTGGTATATATATTGCCTCTTTAGATAGTTATGGCACCCTAAATAATGGTAATATCTCATTCCCCATGAACGGATTAGGTCTTTTTAATTCCGAGAGTCAAGGTTTCTATGCCAACACAAGCGGCCTCTTCAAGGTTGTGTTGCCGGGATATGTAAACAAAACAGAGCAACTGGCAACGCCCATACTATATGCTGAAGATATTTCCGACACAAGCTTTAAGGTAATGTGGAATGTTATCGAAAATGCAGAATACTATATCGTCGATGATGGTGTTGATACACATGCCGTTTATGATACCAACTTTACGCTATCTGGGCTTGAGAACGGTTCGTACACTGTACGCGTAAAGGCTGTAGCAGAAAAAAACTCTCCATATTTTGATTCTGAGTATGCATCAATAACGTGCGTAGTTGGAACATTAACGCCCGAGGAGTGCGACTGGGCGGAGTGCGAGGTAAGCCTTCCTACTGAGGAGAATGCATACGATAATCTCTTCCCATTTACACACATCTTCCACAGCATCAGAGGTACTGGCATAGTAGAGATTAAGTGTGGTATTTTTGAGGCTAATGATTATGCTAATACTGACGCTGCTTCCATGGTGGGAGAGTGTGCAACTCTTAATGAGTATGTTGCGGATGCTAATAGCGGTGGTACCACGCTCCTGTATAATGTTAGTCCTGCTACTGAGTACCGTGTTGTTACTCTGATAACAAATGAGGAGGGTCAGAGGGTTATCTTCGACCAAAGAATCACAACAACCGAGGCACAGCCCCACCCCGCTATGGAGGCGTATGTAGGTACATGGAATGTATCAACAGAGCAGGCACTTATCATCCCCTTGTCAGATGATTCTATCCGAGTTGAGGCTCAGAGTCTGAGTACAACAGCAACCATTTCTCCCGCTACTGAATTCGGCTACAATGCAGTATATATTACAGGCCTTATCCATCCTGAGTTTCCGGCAATAGGTTATGTTCAATACTACAATGGCAATCCTACTCTATATATCATGAACGGAGAGGTGGTATCTGTCAGTGAAGATGGGCAATACTACATCGGCTTGGGAACTATTTGTGAGGTAAATCTTCCCGATGGAACGACACAGTACGGATATGTAGGTGGTTCATATCCCAGCTTCACTATACAAAATGGTAAGGGCACAGCATTTGCTGGTGAATTAAATGTCGGTGGCACTTTCGAGGTTATATCAATAGCAGTAGCTGAATACGATAATTCGTTGACACCATTGGGTTGGTACTTCGACATTGAGGCTGACACAGTTCTCATGGCGGGCGAGCAAACTTGGACCCGCACAAGCTCGGATATTCCCGAGGATAATACCGAGGAGGAGGCACCTGCTACATTCAGCAAGGGTCTTAACATCCGCAAGGTAACTGCTGTAAACATGCCTTCATACGTTGCATTGTAGTCTGCAACCAAAACAACAATCATGGCGTGGTAGCTTCGGCTATCACGCCCTTTTTTCTCAATGAGGTGTGAGGAATTAATGGGGAGATTGGGTAAAGTGGGTAGACTGGGTATTATTACCAATACGACCCACACTACAACTTACCACAAAACAAGAGTCCTCGGGATAGTACCATTTGGTACAGCCCGAGGACTCTTAATGTTAGGGATGTGCCGCAGAGGCGGCCTTATATTCGGAAATTACTCGCTGACGAGAATACGACCACAATACTCGCACACGATAAGCTTCTTACCCTGACGGATATCTACTTGGCGCTGGGGAGGGATGCGGTTGAAACAGCCACCACACGCATCGCGCGTAACGGTGACAACAGCGAGGCCATTGTGTACGTTGCTACGGATACGGTTGTAGGCCGTGAGCAAGCGCTCGTCGATAGGCTCCTTAGCCTTCTCGGCCTTAGCCATAAGCTCGGCAACCTGCTGTGCGGTCTCGGCCTCGATAGAGTCGAGCTCCTCCTTCTTAGCCTTATAGTCGATGGTGCGCTCCTCAACGAGGGTGTTGGTCTCCTCGACAAGGGCCTTCTTAACCTTAATCTGTGCCGAATACTCCTTAAGGCGCTTCTCGGCAAGCTCAATCTCGAGCTCCTGATACTCTATCTCCTTGGTTATAGCATCGAACTCGCGGTTGTTGCGCACGTTGTTCTGCTGCTCCTTGTAGTTGCCAATCATAATCTTGGCCTGATCTACCTCGCGCTTGCGCTGACGAGTGAGCGAGTTGAGCTCCTCAATCTCGGCATTGATATTCTCGATACGAGTGTTAAGACCTGCGAGCTCGTCCTCAAGGTCCTGAACCTCAAGAGGAAGCTCACCCTTAACCTTGTTAATCTCGTCGATAGCCGAGTCGACCTTCTGCAACTCGTAGAGTGCCATAATCTTCTCCTGCATCGAGTAATCAACATCGTTTGTCTTCTTCTGTGCCATATAGTTGTTATTTAGTTATTTTTACGCCTGTAATTTTGCAGTCTCCGCGCTCGTGGAGCAACGTCTTAGACCATATAGTGTATCGGGTTGCGAGAGCATACGCTCTTGCGAACCGCAAAGTTAGACATTTTTTTTGATATTACATCATATAAAATGCGAATTGCGCAAAATTCGCTCTCAAAATGGCCAATATCGGCCAAAATCATACGCCCCTCGCCCGCCATAAAGTCGTTATAGCGGAGGTCGGCAGTGACATAGAGGTCGGCACCTGCGGCCATGGCATCGTCTATCAACGAGCGACCGGCACCCGTGCATACCGCCACGGTGCGCACAACGAAATCCTCCGACGGAATATCGCTATAGCGTATCGCACCCACATCGAAGATGCTTTTAATGCGCTGAAGGATTGCCATGGCACTCTCGGGGCGTGGCAATGTACCCACAACACCAAAACCCGCATCGGGGTTATCCTTGCGGGGCTCAAGAACACGCATAGCACCAAGACCTATCATCGAGCCCACCTGCCAACTCATGCCGTTAGGCGTGCTGTCGAGGTTGGTATGACAAGCGTAGAGGGCGATACCACTGCGTATGGCTCGCTCGACACAGCGCTCGACATAGGTGGCCGAGTTAAGGCGCTTCAAGGGTGTAAAGATTATCGGGTGGTGTGTGATGATTATGTCGCACCCCTCGCTGATAGCCTCGTCGATGACTTCCTCGGTGACATCCACAGCCAAAAGGGCTGCGTGTACCTCGTCATCCATACGACCAACGATATGGCCCGAGTTATCGTAACTCTCCTGAAGATGAAGCGGTGCAAAGGCCTCAATCTCAGCAATAAGCTCTCGTATCTTCATGGCACTACGAAGTTAGAATAGTGACTGCTCGTAGAAGGGAAAGAGCTCCTTAGATTCGTCACCCTTCTTCGTCTTACGGCGACGCACCTCGCGCACCTCACCACCCTCGGGCGCGGCAACCTTACGTGGACGACCACGGCGGCGGGGCTCGGGCGCCACCTCGGCCTCGTCAGCAGCAGGCGCGGTAGCTACCTCAACAACCTCGCGCTGTGCCTCCTCCTCGACATCGGCAATAAGGTCCGCAACAGCCTCAATAGGAGCCTCATACTCCACAGGACTATTGTCGCCCAACGACTCGCGCACCTCGACAAGCATAGCTCGGATGTTCTGCAAGCGCTCGAGGATGGACACATCACGCTTAACACTGCCACCACGGCGCTTCATAGTCTTATTAGCACCCTCAAGCGTCATGCCCTTCTCCTTAACGAGGTGGTATATGAGCTTCAAATTCTCGACATCCGAGGGGGTAAACATACGATTACCCTTCTTATTCTTGTGAGGCTTGATGCAGTCGAACTTCGACTCCCAATAGCGTATGAGCGATGCATTTACATCGAACATCTCCGTAACCTCACCCATCGAATAGAGTAGTTTTGCCATATTCGTATAGTATCTATTAAGTTTATATTCTCCTATAGTTTCTGTATCCTCAAATCCTTAGGATACATATTGTTACATCGCGCTCCAATGCGTTTGATGAAGCCTATGGCCACGCCCCTATAGCTCACCACATTTACACCCTCATCGAACTGCGTAGCAGCAATATCCTGCTTGCGGAGGTAGTTGACCGCATCCTCCTCAGAGACCTCTACAACGCTTACAACAGCATCATTACGCCCCACATATAGCGCAAGTGCATGCTCAGGCTTCAATCGTCCCTTGAAGAGCTGCCCCATAGCCACACCCGAGTAGACCACCGAGAGTGACTCCGAGAGGTGTGTCACATCATCAATAACTGCGCTATGGTAGCCATAGATAGTGTCGCCAACGAGTCTAAATGCCATCTTCGAGCCATCATCGACCCAGCGCACAACCTCGGCCACGCTCTGCTTATCGACCTGACCGAAGACCTTACGTCGCGCCTTGGGCACAGCCCTGTGTATCACACCCTCGCGCTTACGCACGACAGCCGCAAAGAAGCCCTCACCACGTGTCTTACCGGGGTAGAAGTGGAAACATTGCGCCACACCTATCGTGCTACGCGCTATACCCCACTCATCATTCGTCGCAACATTATCAGCAGCAACAACCTCGTCGCCATACTCCTCTATAAGCCACTCAACGATACCCTCATCCTCCTTATCGTTAAAGGTGCAGGTGCTATATATCAGCTTACCACCGGGGCGTAGCGCTCGCCATGCCTCAGCGAGGATGTCGCGCTGGCGTGCCACGCACTGCTCGACAGCCGCCGGCGACCACTCCGTGCGTGCCTCATCCATCTTGCGAAACATACCCTCACCCGAACAGGGAGCATCGACCGCCACAACATCGAACCACTCTTCAAAAGCACCAATATGCGCAGGCTCATTGCACGTGACAACGACATTACCCATACCCCAGCGCTGCACGTTATCGGCCAAGGCCAACGTGCGACTGCGGTTGATGTCGTTAGCCACAACCAAGCCCTCGCGCCCCACAAGCGTGGAGTATATCGTCGTCTTACCACCCGGGGCTGCGCACATATCCAAGATACGCGCCCCACGAAGGTCATCACCGCCAAGGATGTGAGCTACGAACTGCGACGATGCCTCCTGAACATAGTAGGCGCCACCATGCAACAGCGGGTCGAGCGTAAACTGAGGTCGCTCGGCAAGGTACCTACCCCACGGGCACCACCCCACACCCTCACCATCGTATGTCGGTGCGGGCTTTGCAGGGTTGAGCCTTATGGACACGGCAGGCTCCGTATCGAGAGCCACAAAGAGGCTCTCGGCATCGTCGCCGAGCTGTTGGCGCATAGCCCTCATAAACTCTTCGGGTAGCGGCGTGTGCATACTCTTACAACTGACGTTTACCCGTACACATCTCCTCCACCGAGGCACATATACGGTCTATAATCGAGGGGTCGGCAACAAAGTCGTCAACATCCTTATCTACCACAAGCACACGACCTTCGTATATATTCTCAATCCAGTTGTTATACTTGTCGTTAAGACGGCTAAGATACTCCTCGTCGATATTCTGCTCATACTCCCTGCCACGCATCTTAATCTGCGAGATGAGCGTAGGCACGCTCGCCTTGAGATATATGAGCACGTCGGGGCGTGGGAGAAGGCTCTGCTCGATGTTAAACATCTTCATGTAGGTGTCGAAGTCGCGGCTCGCCATCAGCCCCATAGAGTGAAGGTTGTCGGCAAAGATGTGAGCATCCTCGTAGATGGTGCGATCCTGCACCACATTATCCGAGCCATCGGCCAGCATCGTGAGGGTCTGCTGTATGCGGCTTCCGAGGAACCACAATTGTAGATGGAACGACCAGCGGCCCATATTCTCGTAGAAGTCGCTGATATAGGGGTTGGCCAAATCCTCGTAGTAGGCCTTCGCACCATAACGCTTTGTTAGAATCTCGGTAAGCGTGGTCTTTCCGCTACCGATATTTCCTGCAATAGCTATATACATAAGGTTAGTGTTTTATTTGTTTACTATCTATTCTTCATGCCGTCATGTAGATATGTCGGCAGATGTCACAAACCTGCCATATATCCATAAATTAATTGAAAAACTCAGCCACGCGCATAACAACATCGGGCATTGCAAATACCACAACACGGTCGTAGGCATTTATACGTGTCTCGTCGACAGCGATAAATACACGGTCGCCACGCACAACACCACCTACTATCGAGTCCTCAGGGAGGCCAAGGTCGCGTATGCACGACTTTGTCGCCGGCGAGTTGGGCTTAACGATAAACTCGAGCACCTCTGCCTGACTACCCGTAAGACATTTGATGGCCTGCACATCGGTAGTCATCGTGAATCGGAAGATGTTTGATGCCGTAACAAGCTTTTTGTTGATGATGGTGTCGACACCTATACTCTCAGCAAGGGTTATGTAGTTGATGTTCTCCACCTCGGCAATCACCTTCTTCACACCCATACGTTTTGCGAGCATCGCCGCAAGAATATTTGTTTCGCTACGTCCCGTAACCGCAACAAAGGCATCCATACCCGCAAGATCCTCCTCCATCATGGCCTCAGTATCGCGACCATCCTCGTTGATAATAAGGGTCTTATCGAGGCGCTCGGCAAGACGGAACGCCTTGTCGGCATCGTAGTCGACAAGTTTTATGTTCACCTTGTTTTGTAGCTCGTTGGCGATACGCACACCTATGCGCGAGCCTCCGAGAATCATCATATTGCGAATCTCGCGCTCACGACGTCCCGAGAGCTCCACTACCTGCTGTGTGGCGCTATGGCGCGTGATGGCATAGACCATATCCTCCTCCTCGAAGCGATCGTCGGGCTTGGGTATTATCGTCTGCGAGCCACGCACGATGGCAACAACACGATACTCCAAATCCTCGTCGTTGTACTCAGGGTCTATGACCGTGCGACCGAGAAGCGGCGAGGTGAGCTCAAGGCGGAAGGCTACCATCGAGAGCTTGCCCGCAGCAAACTCCACATATTCTGTCGAGGAGGTGTGACCGAGGAGGTTGATAACCTCACGCGCGGCAATCTGCTCGGGGTAAAAGAGGTAGTCAATACCCATGTCGATAAATATCTCCTTGCTGTTGGGCTCCAGATACTCGTTGCTATCGACACGCGCAATAGCCTTCTTTGCGCCAAGCTGCTTGGCCATAACTGCCGAGAGGATATTGTCGTTCTCCACAGAACGCACAGCGATAAAGAGGTCGCACTTACGCACACCCGCCTTACGCAACACCGAGAACTGCGTGGTATCACCCTCAACCGTGACCACATCAACGAGGTTGCCCACCTCAACCAACGCTTTAGGATCGACATCGGCAACAGTGATGTCGTGACCATTACCACTAAGCATCTTCGAGAGGTGCGTACCCATATCTCCCGCACCGGCAATTACTATCTTCATAGACTAACCAAGTGAATATAAAACAATTATATACGGCCGTTATCTAACGACGAACTATAACATTTGCAAATTACTCCGCAAATATATAAATTTGCACCGAGTTTTACAATAAAACGAGTATTTTTAGCATTACAAAAATAAAAAAACATGTCAACACTACTTGTAACAATCATTGCTGCCGTTGCGGTGGTCGCGTTTTTCGCCCTCGCAATGTCGCTAACATACATATTCAAGGGTCACCACATACAATCCGAGATTTCGACAAATCCGAACATGCAGAAGATGGGCATAAAGTGCGCAGTGCAGGAGACACGCGAGGATATGGGTCTGAACGACTGCGACTCGGACAATATATGCTCGGGCAACTGCGCAGGATGCGATATTGACCACAGCGAGAATGGTAAAAAATAGATGTGCATATATGGACACTGCAAACAACAATACGTGGCTATGCCGCCATTGCAACTCGTTAGTTGATGGCGATTTGAAGTCATGCCCCCACTGCCATGCCGACAGACCCGAGGAGGGAGTTTCGGAGCCTCAACCCGAGGGTATTGCCGAGGTTGTGCAATGCGAGAATTACACCAACGCTGAGCCCAAGCCCAAGGCTAAGTATATATTTCGCGAGGCGGTGCTTGCGAATGCCGCAGACATAATCCTTGTGCTCGGTCTTTTCGCGACGTTTGGTGCCCTTATCGCACCGCTTATCGTCGACTTTGGCGTAGATGCCCCGATGATGTGGGCGGTATGTATCGCCGTGGTCATCTTTGCCCTCACGATGATAACATGGGCATGGCTCAAGAGCGTTGCCGAGATTTCGCGGATGCTGCGCAACAAGACTAAAGTGTAATACTGTCTGATTTACCAACGATAGAAAAGCAAGGGGTCGCCTCTTGCTTTTTTTAATATTTTCGTATAATTTTGCAATACGGAAAACAAACAATCAAATATAAAGTTCATAACCTATGAAAAAACTCATCACAGCACTTGTGGCACTCTCCCTTATTGCCACATCATGCGAATTTCTTTTTGAGGACTCATCAAACACTAAGGACGAGGTCAATGACGGCACGAATGACGGCACCAACGAAGGTGACACCCCTACCGATGTAATTGGCGGTAGCGACATCATGCTCGACAACCCCGACGAGGACTACTTCTTCATCGACTGCCGAGCACAGAGCATCGAAATAGGCTTCACGACAGAGGACCAATGGGCGGTTGAGTGCAACGATAGCTGGATAACGCCATCCGTAACGGAGGGAGGCAAGGGACATCACACTCTCTCCCTCGACATCGCAGAGAACATCGAGGGAGAGATTAGAGGCACAAACGTCGTAATTCACAGCTTGGGCAATGGTCGCGGTGCCGCAATAATTATTGAGCAAGCCGAGTGCGCTGTCTTTGAGCTTCGCGACGAGGTGATATACGTCGATGCGGAGGGTGGCTACACTTATGCCAATGTAGCCACGAATATGGAGTATACCGTACATATTCCCGAGGAGGCAAACGGCTGGCTCGAATACTGCACCGGCACCACACGTGCCATGCGTAGCGAGGATATTGTTTTGTACGCATCTGAGAACGAGAGCACCGAGGAGCGTAGCGCCATCATCGAGGTGCGCGACCTCAACGACGAGCCTATAAGCAGCTTCACCGTGATACAGGCCGGTGAGGATGTAGACTTCTGGACAGACAGCCACAATGAATACAACATAGACTCCACAGGCAAGACTCTCGAGATATACGTGCGCACCAACATCGACTACAACGTGTATATTCCCGAGGAGACAACATGGGTGACACATACGGAGACACTCCCCGAGACTCGCACAACGCGCTGGGAAACGATTGTCTTGGAGATTGCGCAAAATGACAAGGACGAGGAGCGCAGCACAACGATTGAGTTCCGCGATACGAACAACAAAGTCTTGGAGAGCTTCGATATAAGACAAAAAGCGCTATCAGTCGTAACATATACTACCAGCGATGGTAACATATTGGATGTTATTAAACATTGGGCCTTCGATGCCGACATTGTGAGCAACACATACGAAAATGGCGTAGGAACGATGCTCTTCAACGGTAAGCTGACAACCATCGATGGCGAGGCCTTCCGCTCACGCACCACACTCGTAAGCATCAACCTTCCAAACAGCATAACGTCAATAGGTCAGGAGGCATTCTTAGATTGTAGTGCCCTGACATCCATAGTCATACCCGAGAGTGTCACCACAATGCAGAAGAATGTATTCCAAAATTGCACCTCTCTTAGCGATGTCACCCTCAACAACACGATGACGGAGATACCTCAAGGCATGTTTTATGGGTGTACATCGCTGACACACATCGACATTCCGCAGTGTGTCACCAAGATTGGCACGGAGGCATTCCGCCTATGTAGCAACCTTGTAATAGAGGCTATCCCCGAGAGCATCACCGAGATTGGACAATATGCCTTCTCGAATTGCACCTCGATTACGAAGCTACACATCAGCAGCAACCTTAAGAAGGTCGGCTGGGGAGCATTCGACATGTGCACCAACATCAATGAGGTTCACATCGACGACCTCTCGGTGTGGTGCAAGATAGAATTTGAAGGTCCCTATGCAAATCCTCTGTACAGCGGACATTTCCTCTATATCAACGGCAACATTCTCTCCGACCTTGTGATACCGAGCGATGTGACGGAGGTTAAGACAGGCTCTTTCGCAGGATGTCTAAGCATCGCCACCGTAACCATCGGCGACCATGTAACACGCATTGGCAGCTCGGCATTCTCTTGGTGCGAGATGCTTAGCGTAACAATAGGCGACGGTGTTAAGGAGATTGCCGATTCAGCATTCTCCGACTGCGAAACACTCAACACCCTCCACTTAGGCAAGAGTATTGAGAGCATCGGCTATTCAGCATTTTACGACTGCCGCGCTATAACAAACGTCACCCTCCCCACAAAGCTTAGAAGCATCGGTGAGGAGGCCTTCTACGGTTGTCGCATCACATCTATTAACATACCATCAACGGTTAAGAGCATTGGCAAGAATGCCTTTACTAGCAACATCAACGAACTACACATAGGTAGCCTATCGGCATGGTGCGATATAGACTTTGGCTCACGCATGCGATACGACAGCGACAATCTCAAGGTATATCTCAACGACAACATCTTGGAGGAGTTGGAGATACCCGGCAACGTAACGACAATCAAACCTTACGCCTTCTACGGCTGGACAAACCTCACGAGCATAACCCTTCCGGATAGCGTAACCGAGATTGGCGAATACGCCTTTGCATATTGTCACGACATCACAAGCTTAGACCTCGGAAACGGGCTACAAACAATTGGAAAATACGCCTTCGATGAATGCTTCGTAGACGATGTCACCATCCCTGCGGGTGTAAATCATATTGGCGATTATGCATTCTCGGGCACCATATCTAAGACCCTAACCTTCGAGGGTGGCGTGGAGAGCATCGGCAAGCGAGCATTTGAATCGTGCGATGTCGAGACTATAACACTACCCTATGGTACCAAGAGCATCGACGAGTACGCCTTCGACTACTGTTTAAACATGACAACCTTAGAGCTGCCATCGTCAGTCACATACATTGGCGGAGGATGTTTTAACGCCTGCCCAAAACTCGAAAAGCTATACTGCGCAGCAACAACACCTCCGACTATCGGCGAGAGATACTCGTCACAGCTCTTCTCCAGCAGCGCCGAGGGCCTCACCATATACGTACCCCGAGGCTCGCTCAGCAGCTACCAGAGTGCTTACGTATGGCGCAACTATAAAGATATTATCACCGGATACGACTTCTAACACACATTAAAACAGACAATTATGAAGAGACTACTTCTTTTTACACTTTCCGTACTACTGTTTGCAGCATGTAGCGACTTCGATTTCAACGAGACTACCGACAACGGCAACAACGATGTCGAAGACAACGGCAACAACGATGTCGAAGACGACGACAACAACACGAATGATGACGATGATGACATTATTCCCGGGGACTCCGACACCATGAAGATAGAGATCGAGGAGGATGACACTCGCACGCAGCTGACCGAGGGCAAGACCACATTTTCACTCAAAGATGCCTTCAGCGTGTTCTATCGCTCGAACGTAAGGACTGAGTGGCTATACGATGGCGAGGCAAACACAACGTCGGGAACCATAACGGCACTACAAACCGACACGGTACGCAATGCGAAGGATATTGTCGTTATATACCCCTATGAGGCGGGTGCCAAACGCAACATCGAAAGGGGAACAGTGGGCACATATCTCCCTACGACACAGTCTTTCTGCCCCAATAGCTTCGGCATAGGCTCTTCGGTAATGGTCGGCCAGTCGGAGGTAAACAAGGTGACCATGCGCAACGCCGTAGGTTGGGTAAAAATCAACGTCAAGGGTGATGGCGAGGAGCTGACTAATGTCGTTATACAAAGTAACGACAACATGCAGCTCTCGGGATACACACAAATAGACCCCAGCAGCGCAGAGCTCTACTTGGCGCAGGAGATTTTGGAAGAGGGCGGTGACTACCGCGGTGAGGATAGCGAATGGTTGCCAACAACCTTCATAAATGCAGCACAAGTGGCGCTCACCAACAGAGTATTCCTCACTCCCGAGGGCGTGGATATATACATTGCAATACCTCCGCGTACCTATCCCTCAGGTTTCAACATCTCGATACATAGCGAGCTTCACCACCCTGCATCTTACGACTTAAGCGACGAGATAAGCATCGAGCGTAACAACATAACCGACCTTGGCGATATCGTATACGAGGCGGAGATTAACGAGGAGTATATACTCCCCTACATCGAGCAGATGATAGCCTACATGCCGAGCGATTTGCATCAAGTGAGCCGCTTCAACTTTGACCACAGCGACTTCGGATACTACTCGATGCGTCTGCAATTAGACCATCTTGCGATGCTTATATTCCCCTGTGTACGTCCTGACCGTAATGGCAATGTATATTACAGCCGCTTCCAAATCCCCAACTATGGCTTTGGCCTCGGCTCATCAGATATTTTTGCTCCATACGTGTGGGACACATACTACTCTCTTATTGACGACACGAACTTCATACTTAAGAGAACGGCACTATCCGACGAATATAAAGCGTATGAGGCTATTGCCAAAACATACCGAGCACTATTCTACTTAGACATGGCCTGCCTATACGATGCCCTCCCGGCAAAGGCTCCGAACAGGCCCGAGTATGAGGGCGAGCTGGCGGCCGTAGCAGGACTCACCGTGCCTATAATCACGGAGACAACAACAGCCGAGGAGGCCATGAACACCCCACGTGCCACGCGCGAAGAGATGTTTGAGTTCATCCTCAGCGACCTCAAGTATGCCGAGCAGCACCTTGCCAACTATACAGCCACAGAGCCCACGACCCCCAACCTCGCTGCCGTACATGCACTCATGGCACGCGCCTACCTCTGGCTCGGAGGCTTCGACGAGAGCTATGCAAACGTGCCCACATCGACCGCGGCATACCGCTTGGCTGCGGAGTATGCACGCAAGGTTATCAACGAGTCGGGAGCCGGTGTCATGAGCGAGTATGAGTGGACAAATCCCTACACGGGATTTAACAGCGTTGCATCGTCATGGATATGGTCATCGACGCTCCACCCCAATGCTGTGCCAAACAATCTTAACGCCTTTGTAGCACACATGTGCCCCGAGGCATGGTATGGTTATAGTCCCGTAGCAGGCCCGGGAGTATCGTCGAAGATGTACGACAGAATGGGCAATAACGACATCCGCAAACTGGTTATTGCCGGCCCCGATAAGAGCTACGACATGTTTGAAGCCTACACGACGATGGATAGTGAAGAATGGAGACAGATGGCCTACCTCGCGCCATACACCAACTTCAAGTTCCGCCCGGGTAGTGGCGAGCGTGCCGACTACGCCATAGCTAATGCCACTACGCTCCCCATCATCCGTCTCGAGGAGATGTACTTCATCGAAATGGAGGCCACGGCACACTACGACGAGGGCTCGGCGAGGATGATGCTTGAGTCGTTTATGAGCAACTACCGCGACTGGTCTTACTCGTTCTCGGGCGACGACCTTATCGAGGAGATTATCTTCCAAAAGGCCGTAGAGTTCTGGGGCGAGGGTTTGGTTATGTTCGACATGAAGCGCCTCGACATGGGTGTCGACACCACCGATGCCAACTACCCCGCAGGCATGGTATTTAAGAGCGATGGCCGCTTGGCACGCTGGAATATCACCATCCCCGCATACGCCATGCGCGAGAATAGGGCTATCACCAACCCCAATCCCGACCCAACATATGCGGATATTATCTTGCAGTAAGATGTAACTACAAATAAACAAAATTGAGGCTGACAAATTTATATCCGTCAGCCTCAATTTGTTTACTCTATCGCTATCTGCTTCATCGCATCCTTATGCTCGGAGCCATCGCGCTTCGGTAGCTTGATGCGCAAGACACCGTGCTTCATCTTCGCCGTAATCTTGTCGCGGTCGACATTGTCGGGAAGATTGAATATCTGACGGAAGGAGGTGTAGCTAAACTCACGACGTAGGTAGTGGTGCTTCTCGTCGGGCTTGCAATCCTCGTCGCCACAACACTCCTTGCCGTTCTCGTCCTTCTCGCACTCCTTGTCGAGGCATACGACGAGCTGATTGTCGCCATTAAGCTCGATTTTGAAGTCATCCTTGGTCATGCCCGGGGCCGCAATCTCGACCTTAAACTTCTTGTCGGTCTCGATGACGTTAATCTGTGGTGTCGTCACACGCTTAGAATAAAACTCCGGCCACTGGTCGTAGAATAGCTCGCCAAACATTCCGGGCAAGCGATTGATTTTCTTTACTGGCATCATAATATAAGATGTTTTATGGTTAAAAATTCACTCTACGACATGCAAATCGTGAGCCAAAAGTGGCATGTGCACGACTACGGCCAAAGTTTTAGTCAATATTGTCCTAAATAATTTTGCTTTTGTGAAGCTACGATTCTATTTTAGAGCGATAGATGCCATGTAAATAAATTCACAGACCTCTATCGCCCCAAAATCACACCTACGGTGCGCACAAAAGTAAAATTTTAACCCCGATAATTCTCTGACATTCATAATTATATAAAACATATTTACAATCCCTCCAAACCTCCCTTTGAAAAGGGAGGCTTGTTGCAAGGCGTTGCCTTGCTCGCCTACGGCGACTGAGGTTGCCGGATATACGCTATAAATATCGTGTTTAACATCAATGTAGTGCATGATTTATTTAGGACAATGTTGTGTTTTAGGCTATTTTTTAGTCGAAAAGTTTTGTTGCAAAGAAAAATGTACGTATATTTGCGCGCTGAAAAACCCGCATGGGTTATGCGTATTAATTATTAACCAATAAATTTTATAGCAAAATGGCTGTTAAAATTCGTTTGGCACGTCACGGTAAGAAGGGTTATGCTTTCTACCACATCGTTGCCGCAGATAGCAGAGCGCCACGTGAT
>JAFVWO010000081.1 GCA_017501625.1 Alistipes sp. | reverse complement strand
AGGCCAATATTAATATTTATATATAAAAAATATTGTTTATTGGATTATTTTCAATACTTTTGTATTGTAAAACATATTCAACAAAAGCAAATAGTTTATTAACTAATTTATAGAAGATACCTATAATGAGTAGTAATCGTAGCTCAGTTTTATCGCTTCGTATACGTTTTGAGCATAGATATGTGAGTGGTTGTGTGCCACTGTCGTTGCATATATCGCTAAAGTGTGATGATGGTGGCGCTGCCGATGTGTCCACGGAGTATATTGAGGATGATATGTCGGGGTGTGGCGATGATATTGTTGTTAATCTTCGGCAGTCGTCGCCATCTAAGCAGTCGTTATTACGCGAGGAGCGTCGTTTTCTGCATGCTGTTGCATCCGGAGTGGTTAGGAACATATCTATAGATGACATGGCGGATGCCTGCTGCCTTTCGGTGTCTACCTTCAAGCGACGTTTCCGTACTCGTTATAGTACATCGCCACACCGGTGGCTGCTGTCACAGAGGCTAAGAATAGCACACACGCTAATTCTAACTACCACGATGAGCATCACCGACCTCGCCGCTGTTTGTGGCTTTCGCAATGCCTCGCACTTCATCGCGCAGTTTCGTCGCCGCTATAGCACCACGCCCATGCATCTACGCGATACATCCTCCTCGGCCAAAGATTGCGATGGAGATATTGTCATTGATATAGAGCTATAATCTATTTTGCTCTTAACAAAACGGGGATGACAAATTTACTTTTTTGTCATCCCCCTATTTATTGAGCGTGAGGCTCTTTATTTCTTTGCCTCGGCCTTAATCTTAATCTTGGCAAAGGCCTTAACGAGGGTCTCATCGTTGGTCTTTGCGGGGTCGTAGGTTACGGTCACAATCTTTGTGGGGACGTCAACCTGAACATCCTTGACACCCTTCTCGTAGGGGATAGTATTAGTAACCTTCTTTGCGCAGCCGGCACAGTCGATATCGGTGACAAACTCTGTAGTCACGGTCTTCTTCTCTGCCTTCTTAGGCTCCTCGGCATTTGCCACGCCAAGGCTGAAAAGTGCAATGAAGCACATAAAAAGAATCTTCTTCATAGTTCTATAGTTTTAGTTATTAACGTTGTAATTCCGCGGTTTATTGTTTAGTAGAGGTTTAGTCGAAGGCCAATGTAGAACTTACGACCCATAAGCGGACCCCATACGGCCGACGAGTTAAAGCCCTCGGCATAGGGTGCATCCGAGCCAAGGATGGGAGCCTGACCGTGACCATTATGTCCCTGTACGTAGTTTGCTATATTCTCGCAACCGAGGTATAGCGTGAGGTTGCTTATCTTGTAGCTCACCTGTGCAAAGAACATAGGGTATATGGGAGAGAGGTTGGGATTCTCCACCGCTGCGACCATATCGCCCTGAAGTTCGGGAAGGCGCACGGGGCCATTAAGCTGTGCTGTGACATCGAATACCCAGCGGCTAACGGCATACTGTATGTTGATAAGACCCTTGTATCGCGAGGTTAGGGGGCGCTCAACGAGAATATCCTTGCCATCGCGCTCTACGGTCATCTTGGCATTCGTATAGCGGAATGTGGCGAAGAGGTCGAAGCCTCGGAAGGGGGTCCAGTTGAAGTCTATCTGGTAGTTATCCGTGAACGACTTGCCCTTGCTATTATATATAAGTATGGTATTGTCGGCAGTCTCTTGGTCGAAGATCATGGTGTTGAAGAACTGCGTGCGGAAGTAGTCGAAGCTGATGGTCGTCTGGTCGTCACCCGCAAGGCGGAAGGTCTGCGAGAGGCTGCCACCGAAGGTTGCTGCGGCCTCCATGTCGTCGTTCAGATTTGCAAGCTTGATGTCGCGCGACGTGGTCATCATCCATATATTGTCAGTGACGAGATTCTGACGACGGTAGCCCATACCTGCTGAGGCACGGAGTGTAGTGCGCGGCGTTATGCTCCAGCGTATATGTGAGCGTGGGGTGATAAGCACCTTATTGCGCTCCTTGCCATCGTAGTAATAGTCGCCATCGACCATCGAGTAGTCGCCACGAAGACCTACGACAAGTGAGAACTTCTCCTCTATATTGTAGGTATACTCGGCAAAGATGCCCGGCTCTATGAGCATCGACTTGCCGGCAAAGGGCCACTTCTCAACGATGGTGCCCGCCTCGGTGACACTCTGCTGGAGGTAGTTGTTATCCATCATGCGTGCGTAGGCCGATACGCCGGCGTTGAGCGATGAGCGTTGTGTGAAGTAGTGGGCGTATGTCGCGTTGAAGCGAAAGGCATTCTCCACCACGTCGACGGTATTCACACCGAAATATGAGTCTGTGAGGTAGTTATCATAATCGAGAATCATCGCCACATTGTTCTGCACGGCATCTTCGGGGTCACCCGTGAAGGTGCGCTCGTAACCTACGGGGATGCCGAGCTTGGCATAGGCGTTGATGTTACGATTGTGAATCTTCGAGCCGTAGGGTGTGTTTAGCGGGTCGGACATCATCTCGTCGTAGAGGTCCTTCTTGTATCCCATGGCACCGCCAAGACGATTCTCATTGACCACCTTCCAGCCCCAGCGTAGCTGCACGCCACCGGCATTCTGCCATAGCCACTTGTTTGCTACGTTTATCTGGTTGGCTTTGGGCATATCCACGAAGCCATCCTTATTCATATCGTGCGTAGCTGTATCCAACGAACCGTGCGCCATGATTACGGTTGATAGGCTCTTATCTTTCGTCAGAGGTATTGCCGACGATACGTTTATCTCGGGGCGCAGCTCCGAGTCGAAGTAGAGGTTAAGGAAGAAGCGCTCGTCGTCCGTGGGCTTGCGGTGCTCGAGGTTAATCTGGCCTGTTATGGCCTCGTGACCCGCTGTCACGGATGCTACACCCTTAGATACCTGTATCGAGTTAAGCCACATGCCGGGCGTGTAGCTGAGGCCGTATGCCGCACCTGCGCCCTGCATTATGGGGCGATTCTCGTCGAGTATCTGCGTATATGTACCTGCCAAGCCGAGCATCTTAATCTGTCGTGCTCCCGAGATGGCATCGCTATAACCTACGGTCACGGATGCCGAGTTCTCGAATGACTCGGCCAATGAGCAGCAGGCCATCTTACATAGTCCGGCAAACGAAATTTGCTCCTGACGTGTTATGCCGCTTGTCTTGGCATAGTTGCCACGCTGCTGACCCTCGACAACAACCTCGTCAATATCTACTGCTGAGGGTTTTAGCTCGATGGTTATGTTGTTCTTGTCGCGGTCGTCCATCATCATCTCGACAATGTCGTAGCCTATGTAGTCCACGACAAGTGTCTCGAAGCCACTCACGCGCTTTATCGAGAAGCTGCCATCTGTCGCTGTCGTAGCTCCCGCTGTTGTGTTCTTCCAGTAGAGCGAGGCGCCAATCAGAGGCTGACCACTCTCTGCATCGATGACCTTGCCCACAAGAGTGCGCTGCGCAAATGCCAATATGGGCATTGCGAGCATGATAAATAAAAGTATTGCTGATTTTTTCATTGTCGTCCTTTTGAGTTGGGTAAATTACTGCATGTGGCTATACCATTGCCACTCGTGCAATTACTGTGGCGACATATAACCTATGCGCCTTATACCCAATAAGGAGGAGCACGTAGTGATTCGTGCGCTATGATTGCCGCCCGTGGCGGCGTGGCTTCATAGCCCGAGCTATGGGCTGTGATAGCGATAATTCTTGGGGCTATGTCGATATCTGAGGTCGCTATCGTGGCATAGTCCGTGAAGAGTGATGTCGAGAATATCGTGCGCGTAGTGCTACGCTCACCGCTCGTTATGTACTCTGTGATGATGTCACCAAGGAGGCTGTGGTGGTGGTCGCAGCCCAAGGCCTCATGGGCGCTGTTGCTGTGCGTGCAGCAGAGGCAACCATGCGAGTGCGATTGCTCCTCTGTAGTGTGATGGTGTAGGTGGTCGTGGTCGCAGACGAAGACAGAGAGCGACGACATCGCCATGGCGGTGACATATATCACCGCTAACAACATAGCATATATCGTCTTAAACCTCCTCATCCCTGCATGTTACTCTTCGATTAGTCCGCACTCATCGAGCTTGTCAATCCAACGTGCCGCATCGCGCTGCGCCATGTCGTCGTCGATGCCATAGTGCTCTGCGAGAAGCCCCGCAACGATGTCGACATTAAATTCCTTACCCTCGATGGCGTTCCAAAGATATAATGCGCTGTCATTCAACGATATGATGCGTGTAAGGTCGCTGCCTTGCTTTCCCTGCATGATGACAACACTCTCTCCGGCCATCTGCCTTACCTTGTATTGCTCTTTAATCTTCATACTCTTAATTATATGTTATGCCACAAAGGTAGTAAAAATTATTGAAACTACCATACACCTCGGGTAAGATGTTAAACGATATCGCATATATTAAGCCTGTAGTAATCCCATAGTTACAGCTATTCCACGACAACAGTAAATATCCCAACCCTCTTAGGTGTGTGTTACGCGCCAAAAAAGTTAAAACCCCTCTACAAGTGTTTGTAGAGAGGTTTTTTTGTGAGGTCTGAAGCGGATTCGAACCGCTGTACGAGGTTTTGCAGACCTCTGCCTAGCCACTCGGCCATCAGACCATGCCTCGGGTTATTCCCCCAATCGGAGTGCAAAGATAGATATTATTTCCTAATATCCAAAATTTTGGCCGATAAATTTCGTTTTTGGGGGCAATCTCCCTTACAGCAGCCTCTCGATGGCCTCCTCAACGAGAGCCATATCGGCTGTAGGCTCGAAGCGTGCCACGACATTGCCATCGCGGTCGATAAGGAACTTAGTGAAGTTCCACTTGATGTCCGACTTCTTGTCGTAGTCGGCATCGGCCTCGCGGAGCATCTTGTCGAGCACGGGGGCGAGGTTATGTCCCTCGTCGAAGCCCTTGAAGCCCTGCGCAGCCTTGAGCCATGTGTATAGCGGCAACTCGTTTGCACCGTTCACCTCCACCTTCTTGAACTGCGGGAACTCAGTGCCGTAGTTCAGCTGGCAGAACTGCACCGTCTCGCTGTCGCTCTCGGGCGACTGGCCGCCAAACTGGTTGCAGGGGAAGTCGAGAATCTCGAAGCCGCGCTCTTTGTACTTGGCATACAACGCCTGAAGGTCGTTGTATTGCGGTGTGAAGCCGCACTTGCTCGCCGTGTTAACCACAAGTGCCACCTTGCCCTTGTACTCCGCAAGTGATACGCGCTTGTTACCCTGCGCCATAACCTCAAAGTCGTAGAGATTCTTGTTGCCCTTTGCCGCCGTGCAGCATGCCTTCATTCTCGTATCCATAATCTATTGTCGTTTTTTATTTGTTATACTTTTTCGTTTGTTTCAAATTCTGTTCCGATGCAAAGGTATAAAAATATTCTATCGCGACAATATTTATGATTAACTTTCTCTATAATACTTTTTTATACGGCTATAGGTAAAAAATATAAGGCTTATTATCGGGGAGGGATAACCCTTGGTTGATTACTCAAAAGCTGATATTAAATAATTAGCATCAGCCTTAACCTATACAAATATCTTGTTAGTCAACATACTCGAAATCAAAGGTACATCTTATTTCATCGTATGTGTATCCTTCGGCTATGTCGTATGTGTATCCTTTGGCTATAGGATAGCCATCTTCGTCGTATGACCATTGGTATCTAATCTCGTACCCATCTCCATCGGAGCTTTCGCCAACGCTCTTGGATATAAGGTTTTTGTTGCTCTTACCTGTCAATCCTATGGCGGAATAAATACCACCTTCCATAAATGTGTGGTAATTATAATATGCAACAAGTGCATTAATATCAAGGTTTACCACATTTAGTTTTTTACCATTATATGTCATATCCCATCTTTCGCTATAGTCAGATACGCCGTTATCCGTTTCATTATATTCGTAACTCTTTATATTGCCATTGCTCCACTTGTATGTCACACCGTAACAATACTCTACCTCTTCACCTTCGTCATGGTACTCGTGAATTATACATTCGTACTTATTTAGGTAGCCCTGCATGTTATACTCAATTGTTCTTGTTTCACTGGTGTAGTAGCCCACTTCATCCGAGAAGCTATACCATGTGATATAACCTCTATTGTTTAGCGTAAAGTAGTTATAATAGCTCCCTTCATCACGATTACAGAATATGCACAGCTCATCATCCGTGTAGTTTAGGTCGTACTCCTCCCAACCATACATATAGTCACAATAAATAGTGGTTACGCGCCCTTTGTCGTCATAGTCGAGGGTGTAAGAGCGATAATATCCATCATTTTCAGAAGTAACCTTCGATATTTTGCGTGTTTCTCGGTTATTGGGCTCTTCGGGTTTGCTTGGGTAGTTGGGTGTTACATTGCCTCCGTCATCACTGTTTTCTGTTGTATTCTTGCTACATGATGTAGCAGCCATTGCAGCGAGACATGCCACAACTAAAAATAGATGGTATATAGTCTTCATAATATAATGTATGTTCTATAAATTAGTATGTAAGCAACGAAAATGGTCTAATAAATAGGGATGGCTAATTTGCTTTTAGTCATCCCCTTGTGTTCGAAAATTGTAAATGTTGTGATTTACGATAGTTTGCAGCTGTCTTTGGTGACGGTCAATGTGCTGGCCTTAATCTTCTTGCCGTTGATAGTCTTAAGTGTAAGCGTAATCTTCAAAGGCTCTGTGATGCCATCCATACCATAGCCGAACTCGCCTTTCAACTCTGTAACCAATCCATCGAAAATATAGATGGCCTCATCTCTGTTGTAACCCTCTAAAATAACATCCTGAATGATATAGTTGAGGTCGGTCTGAATCTCATAAAGCTCCTGTGAGTTAAGACCACCACCCTTTACTGAGCACTCAATATAGTAGTCGGTGATGTTTCCCTCTACGGGCTCCTCCTTGTTACATGATACGATACCGGCTACCATAGCCATCGAAAGAACGAAATACTGTACAAATTTTTTCATAAATGTGTTGTGTTTAAGTTAATGAAATAGTTTCTGCACAAAGATAGGTTAATATATCCCTTATGCGGGCAATGAGTTGTTGAGCTTAAGGCACCATTTATGTTGCTATTTGTTCGACAGTCTATCCTCGACTGTTGCAGCAATATCGTTAAAGAAGTTGTGGTTCAGTGCATTAGATATGCGGACGAGGAGCTCGGTGTCGATGCTCTCTTTGGCAAAGATGCGATATATGTTCGTGCGGTCACACATAATCTTGCGTGCGAGCCATGCTACGCTCCTCTCTTGGCGTGTTAGTTCGTTGCGTATAAGTTGGCCAACATTGATGTTGTTCATTGTGTAATCGTTTTGAGGTTCTTCCGAGGGGTTACATATAACAAAAAGGACGCGGTACTTTCAGTGTACTCGCATCCCAAGGCGTCTGGCATTGCCCATCAACAGAATAACCGAAAGCCCGCGCCATCAGCGCGAGCATTCTTGCAATATTCATGTCGATATCCATTAAGCTGCCAGACTTTTGGGAATTTTGAATATAGCGAAAACGCAGTATATATGTTTATTTATCGTTATCTAATTTTATTTCATCGGCACTAATTGGTTTATATTCACTACAAATATAGCGATAATTTCAATAACAACAATCCATGATAATTTATTTGTCGCTATTTTTACAACGCTTTTGAGCCCTCTATTCGTGTACGGGAGTAGTTGTCGGTCGGCTATGGCGCCTGCGCAGCGTATGTGTGGGGGTATAGCCGAAGCGGCGGCGATAGGTGGCGATGAAGTGCGACACGTTGATAAAGCCGGCAAGTGATGCTATGATGTTTGTGGGCACATGTGTCTCGCTGAGTATGCGTTCAGCGATGTCTAAGCGGCAGTCGAGGAGCCAGCGGTGGGGTGACGTGCCGTAGCGCTCGCGGAAGCGGCGCTTGAACGTGGAGATGGAGTGGCAGCATATCGCTGCGAGTTCCTCGATGGAGGTGTTCGCCGCTATGCCATGCAGTATGGCCTCCTCGAAGCGCTCCTCCTCGCGGTCGTGGCAGTCCACGCGCCCAAAGAGGGCATCACCCTCGATGGATATGAGCACCTGCTCGAACATTCCACTGCTCCCTACGCGATACTCGCGTATGCGGCTCCCCGGGGAGAGTATATGTATGCTGTTCTTGGGGGCTTCGTGCATGCCGCTGCTATCCTCATAGCGACAGCTGCCGTTGACCATGCATATCAGATCGTAGCCACTCGTTATCCTGTCTACCTCCCTGTCGCCATCTGCCGATATAAACTCAAGCGTGGCACTCGTAATGGGTCCATTGTTCATTATTCCCTATCCTTTAGATTGTTTTACACAACAAAGGTAGATATTATGTCGATGGTTGCAAGAGTCTTATGGCGTTTGGACGTATAGCAACGTCTTCTTGGACTAAAGAGTATAGAACGGAAGAGGCTCCTGAAGTTCTTGCAAAACTTCAAGAGCCCCTAAGGATGGCGAGGCGCGATGCCTTCATCGTACTATATATACGCGCGTAGAACGTCTGCGATGCGTGATGGCGACTATTTATCGCGCACGACCGTGCCGTTGTCGGCATCCTTCCAGTGGTCGCCCTTGTCGTCTATATAGCCACCGAAGCCCGTGCTCTTAAGCCTGCGCTCGAAGCCGTGTTCGTCGGTAGTCGTTGCATCATATTGCTCCTCCGCGGCTGGTGCCTCCGGTGCTTTCGATGATGACGATGCGCCATCTGTGAGCATCGTTATGACAAGCTTGAGGAGCAACCATAGCAAGAGTGCAACAAGAACGAGGATGCTGCCTACGAAGCCGCCCACGAAGCCGAGCAGACAGGCAACAGTCATAAAGAGCGCACGTCCAAGACGACGATTGGGAGTGCTCTCGTTAGCATAGGCCATGTAGAAACATACTGCAATACATGCAATAAGCAGGTAGGGGACGATGTTACATACTATGCCCCACGATGTGAAGCCCAAAGCGAAGGGGTTGCCCTCGCCAAACATGCTGTATATGGCAACAACAAAGCCTATGATGGCGCCAAGGCATACCGACACATAGACTGCGACCTTGCCCATAGGCTTAAATTCGTCTACGCCATTGTTGAACAACTTATCATCAATAGTGGTATACTTCTTAATGAAGAACAGGATGGCGATAACCGCCACAATTGCTATAATAATCTGAGCCATAGTTATAGTACACTCCTTAAATTATTACTTTTTAGTAGACGTCAACCGTCTCGCGCGGGGCGTTCTCCGCGACACCGCTGCCTGCCATCATACTCCTGCCAATAGTGAAGAAGTAGATTAGCGCAAGCACGATAAAACAGCTTAGGGCTGCAATCACCCCCATTGTCTTAGGCGACAATTTCGTATTATTTTGTTCCATAACAATGAAATAGTGTTGTTTTGTTCTACAAATTTATATGATAATTTTGAAATTGTCAAATAAATTGCCGTTTTTGACCTCTATGGTGTCACGCAGTAAAAGCGGAGGGGCCGACTAAATATAGCCGGCCCCTCCTGATTGTAGTACTAATGCTTATTTCTTGAAGTAGCGGTTGTAGAGACCCTCGAAGCCCTTGCCGTGGCGTGCCTCATCCTTAGCCATCTCGTGAACGGTGTCGTGGATAGCATCGTAGTTATTCTGCTTTGCAAGTGCTGCGATGCGCATCTTGTCGGCACAAGCACCGCTCTCGGCGTTCATACGCTTCTCGAGGTTGGTCTTCGTATCCCATACGCAGTCGCCCAACAACTCGGCGAACTTAGATGCGTGCTCTGCCTCCTCGAAGGCGTAGCGCTTGAAGGCCTCGGCAATCTCAGGATAACCCTCGCGGTCTGCCTGACGGCTCATTGCCAAGTACATACCCACCTCGGTACACTCGCCCATGAAGTGGTTGTTGAGACCCTCGAGAATCTCGGCATTGTCGACCTTGCCATCGCCAATCTTGTGCTCCGTAACGAACTCCAACGCTGCATTCTCCTCCTGCATCTCGTTGAACTTCTCCTTGCCTACCTTGCAAAGAGGGCACTTCTCGGGCGCCTCGTTACCCTCGTGAATATATCCGCATACTGAACAAATGAACTTCTTTGCCATAATCTTAATAGTTTTTATAGGTTAATATTTGTCTTTAGTTTTATTGGTTTTCTTTTCTGTTTCTGGTGCAAATATAATGGCTTTTTTCTTCTCTGCAATAGTTTTTCCTTAATGATTTCTTATAGCCTTATAAGGCTAAACTATGCATGCTGATTATCAGCCTATTTCTTGCGTGCGCCGATGGCGAGGATAACGCCGAGGGCGACACCGAGGAGTGCGGCAAAGAGCACGCGAAGCTCGCCCGGGAGCATAAACGTGATGGTGTGCGCGGGGTACCAGAAGAGCGGTATCGTCTTCTTAAAGATGAAGCTCCACTGTCTATCCCAGTTCAGCGACACCATCTGGCGGCGCATATCAATGGGCGTTACGAGGGCCTTGAGCGAGCCACCATTCTCGGCAATATGGGCATCGGTAATCTTATGGAAGGTCATAAACACGGGCGCAAAGAAGGTGTTCATCATCACCGATATCGAAAATGCAACGATGAGCTTACCCCACGAAAAGCCCTCGGTAGCAAAGGCTGCGACGAGCTCGCCACCGCCCATGCTGGTTATAAATGCGGGTATGCCATTCGAGAATACGGTCATCGCCATGCTTATAGCCATACCGAGCACGCCCCACACGACCATGCGCGGGAGCACGCCAAACGTGGGCGTTGTGTATTTGCCCGTAGATATTCTGCAGCCGAGCATCTCACCAAGTGTTGCGAGGATGCCGAACTTTAGGAATGCCATAATCATCGCGTGTTCGGCATTGAACGTCTTATACCATGCATAGATGTCGGTCGAGAGGAAGAAGGGGAGGAATATCGCCAGCATCACGATGGCGAAGTAGAGGTCTGTACGTTTCATTAGTTGTAGTTTTATGTGTTAATCTTTGAGTTCCAGAGCAAAGGTACAAAAAATTTTGTATCTTTGTAATACGAACAAATCTATAATGTTATGAAGTATTTATCTAAGACACTCTTTAGTGTTATTTTGAGCGTTGCAGTGCTTACGTTTGTGGCGTGTGAGACGGATGATACCCAAGCGCCACCGCAGCAGGAGCAACCCGATGAGCCCAATACCCCCGATGAGCCTGAGGAGCCTGATACCCCCGAAGAACCCGAAGACCCCGAGAAGCCTGACGAGCCTGTTCTTCCGGCCAACTATGTGATGTATGGCGATGAGGTCGTGGAGCTTAAGTCTGCGTGCTATCACCTCTTCGATTTAGAGAGCCTTGGCTATCAATACTATATATCGCTATCACCGGCTGAGGGTTTAGACTATTATATGGAGTTTGTCGAGGCCGAGGAGCACGCCTTCCTTTCGCTTGGCGAGGAGGTGCTCGCGGAGGCGATAGAGAGCAACGCGGGTGTTGTGGATGTTATGTCTATCGCCGAGGATGACATGATATACTCTTTCGTTGCCAATATCGGCAACCTCAATATCGAGGACTACCCCTTCGACCATGCTATGATAACGGCCGGTAGGGTGACCATTGCTATTGATGAGGTGAGCTATGCCATGACACTCAGGGCGGAGTATACCATGGCCGAGGGTGTGGCGGTAATTGTTGTTGCCTCGGTGCCATACGTCGAGGCTGAGCTTCCGGAGGATGTAAAGCCCGAAACGGAGAGCGCTATCACCTATACGTGGAGCGGTAAAACGGTAGAGAAGCCGCTTGAGTCTGCCTACGTTGAGGAGACGGCCGAGGGTGTTGTCTATACGCTCTGTGTCGATGTCGTTAAGACCTATGTTGTCTATGAGGACTCTATCTTTTTGCGCTTTATCGTCGCCAATAAGGGTGCTAATGACTCTTTCGAGCTAAATCTTGCCACGACAACCGAGGAGTTTAGTCTGCATCTATGCGACCCGCTCAAGGGGCTCGACTATAAGGCCGACACGACTAATCGCGAGGGCCTTACGGGCGTTTTGAAGGTTGATAGAGGTGTTGTCTCGGCTACGTTTGCCGCCGAGGATGTTGAGGCTACGGCAACCTTCGGTGGCAAGTATCGCTCGGTGAACGAGTGTATCGATGTCGTGGATAATGGCCGCGAACTTCTGTTTACCCCCGCCTCGGTGCTTCTGGATAATAGCGATGCCGCGACCTTTAAGGTATATGTGTCGAGCAAGGCGGGTGTTACGACAGTCGATGGCATGGCCGATGCCGAGGTTGTTATCACCTATCCTGCATCGAGGTGGTCTACATTGACATCGGGCAATTTTGTTGCCGGTAGCGGTATGACATTTACCATCGGCGGTGTCACATACGTTAAGGGCGAGGGCGATGCTGTGGGCATGAACTGCCAGTTTATAGGCTACGATGCCGAGAGCGGGCTTATCACGCTCAACGCCAACCTATACACTACGAAGGGTGGTGTGGCGATATACTATGTGGGTGGATATACGCTCGTAGAATAGGCTTACTTATTTTATATATATAATGGGACGGCTTTGCGGCCGTCCTGTTGTTGTTATAATATACGGTATGTCTTGCTTTCGGGTGTCAGACGTAACGACTGAAGGTCGGCATCGCGAAGTATCACAAGGCCCGGGCGCTTGCCCACCTCTATGGTGCCGAGGCGGTCGTCTATGCCCAAGGCACGAGCACCGCCACGTGTAGCGTAGGTTAGCAACTCGACAAGGGGTATGTCGCCCAACGGTAGCATATTATCCACCATCGAGAGGCTACGTGCCGAGGCCAATGAGTCGGTGCCTATGGCTATATTGCAACCCATGGTGCGTAGCAGCTCTATGGGGGGCGCGAGGCGCGAGATATAACGATTGGACTCGGGACATACGACCCATGTGGGCTTTATGTCGAAGTGGGCCTCGATTGTTGCTATATCCTCCTCTGTGACACGTGTGGCGTGTACGAGCATCACTCGTCGGTCGGGGGGCGTGGAGCCTACAATGCGTGCCGCGGGGCTGCCGTAGTCGAGGAAGTCGCACTCCCAGCCCATACGCTCGTACCATGCCCATAGTGACCCCTCGTGGCGATATAGCGCACGCTCGTCGTCCGACTCCTCGAAGTGGATGGATAGTGGCGCTCGGCCTGTTGTTGCAATCCTGCGATATGAGGCCTCGTTCACGGAGTATGTCGAGTGGGGCGTCACCGAGCTGTTGCTATATTTCGTCGCAACCATATTTAGTCGCTCTACATCGTTGTTGTTGATGCCAAAGTGCTCGAACATGGTGTGATACTCTATCTTCGAGCGGTGCTTGATGCTCATGATGAGGTCGTCGTTGGCAATGTCCGCCACGGCAGCTATGCCCTGCTCCCACATGCGTGCATCGGCAACCTCGGCAGCATGAATACGCTCCTTTGTGGTATAGTTGCCGCGAACTTCGCCTATGGCGCGGGCAAAGCCCGCAAAGCCGCTACCCTCAGCTATGGCGCCATGAAGGTAGGCAAGTTCGAGGTGGCAGTGTGCATTTATCATCGCGGGGATAAGGATGCCCGGGTAGAACTCTACGCCGGCACAACTATCTATATTATCACAGCGCTCTATGGTTGTGATAAGGCCGCTATCGTCAACCGTGATGATGATGTTGCGCTCTAAGCGGCTATCTATCAGCGCGTAGTGTGAGGCTATCCGTCGTTTCATCGTGCTGGATGCTGTCGGGGGTGAGTATCTCCGTCGTATGGCGAAGTATGGTGTCGGACGTAAATCCCGTCATCAGCTCATGATTTATGATGTTGAGGTTTAGCTGATGATAGTATAGGCTATCGACCGATACCTCCGTGGGTAATACGCGCACAACCTTGAAGTCACGTATCGTAACATCGGGAAGCTTAGACTCCTCGTTCTTCGGGTGGTAGTACATGTTGATGTGTAGCTGGCGATGCGAGGTGTCGACACTAAACTTACGTGAGTATTTACCCTCGCGATGGCGGCTGAGCATAAGCGTGTGTCGAGATACCTGCGACGAGTCGCTACGCAGGAGGTAGGCCTCGACGCGCGAGTTGCGGTTCTCGTCGAGCGTGTCGATAAGGTAGTTGAATGTCACGCTGTACTCCGCAGGCACGAGGTCGTCAATGGTAATTCTTAGCTTCATCGTGTCGCGCATCTTGTTCACGCGAATGAGAGTATCGGCATATACTGTGCGCGTATATGTGCGCTTGGCTAAGTTCTCAATGGTGTCGAGCACGACCATCTTAGCCTCCTCATTGCGCGATTCGGCATCGAGCTTGCGATATACCTCGCTCATGATGTCGCTGAGCATGGCACTCTTACGCTCGTTGAACGTCGTGAGCGTATATTGCAAGTCGGCCATCGTATAGCCATAGCGCTTGAAGATAGGCTCGTATAGCTGTAGCGAATCCTCGCGTATACCCGCTTCTGACATATAGGCGTTTGCGAGGTAGGCATCGTGAAATATGTTTACGAGGTCCTTATCCGGAATCTCCTTTGGGCCGGAGCAACCCACAAGTGTGGCAAATGCAGCCACGACGGTTAGTATATGTTTGAGTATCTTCATGTTCTATAGTTGTTTAAGTCGGGCTCTCACCGTGAGGGCCGATACCGCCCAGCCTATGAGTGTTACACCGACGATGACCATAAGAAGGTCTGTCGTTACGAGCTTCACGGGATAGCTCTCTAACATGCTGTTGCCCGGTATCCTCACCCATCCGTAGTATTGTTGACCGAGGGCTATGGCTACGCCTATCAGCGTGCCGAGGAGTACGCCCGATAGGGTGAGAAGCAGACCTTCGCCCACGAAGATGTTACGCACGAGGCGGCGGTTGGCGCCTATGGCGCGCAGTGTGGCTATGTCGCGTTGCTTCTCCGTTATGAGCATGATAACCGAGCCTACGATGGCAAAGGTGGCAACGAGGGCTATCATCAGGCCGATGAGCACTATGGCGTACTTCTCCATCCTGAGTATGGCATTCATCGAGGCATTTTGCTCCTCGCGCGTGAGGACATCGGCCTTCGTGCCTACCACGCTCTCTATGCTGCGCTCCACGGCATCAATGTCGGCATTATCGTTCACATCGACGATGATTGCCGTTATGCGACCATCGTAGTTGAGTAGCCGCTGCACGCGCCCGATGTCGGTGATGGCCAGAGCGCTGTTAATCTCGGCATTGGCATTTACCACACCACCAAGGCGTGTTGTTAGGCGCGATATGCCGCTTGTTGGCAGTAGCGTAGATAGCTGCTTGCGGTTGAGAGCATACAGCTCTATCTGAGTACCTATGCCGTAGGCTGCCAACGAGCCCGAGAGTGCTGCTCCGAGTATCATGTCACCCGCTGCTACCGACTCCAAACGCCCATATTGCAGATATTGCGCCACGGGGATGACATCGAAATAGGCGCTGTCGACACCACGTAGCATTATCGGTATGCGTCGTCCTGCGGCTGTGGCGATGACACTCTGCTCGACGTATGTTGCAACATGCTCCACACCCTCGATTGAGGCTATGTCCTCTGTCGCGATGCTATCATCGGAGAGCGTGCTTCCGCGCGTGGCAACAATCTCTATGTCGGCATCGGATGCTGCGGAGAGCTCCTCTATGGTGCCACTAAGGCCTGCGAACATGCCAAGGAGTATTATCATCGCTGCCGTGGGAACGGCAACAGCGATAAGGCTCACAAAGGCGATGATGTTTATCACCGAGTGCGACTTCGGTGAAAACATATATCGTCGTGCAAACGTACTCCAGAGCATAATTCTACTACGTGTAGCTACTTAAGTAGATTGTCGATATTCTCGATATACTCGAGCGAGTCGTCGATGAAGAACTCCAGCTCGGGGACTATCTTCAGTTGGTTGCGTATGCGTGCCCCGAGGAGCTTGCGCACCAACCACGCCTTCTCTTTTATCGCCTCGAGTACGGCATTGCACTGCTCGAAGGGGAAGACGCTGATATATATCTTCGCGTATGCCAAGTCGGGAGATACGCGCACCGTGGTTACTGTTACGAGCTTGCCACGAAGCGTGTCGGCGAGCTCCTTCTGAAAAATCTCGGCAATGTCGCGCTGAATCTGTCGCGCTATCTTTTGCTGTCTTGTTGAATCCATTGTCTATAATCGTTTTATTGTCTATCTTAGGTCGTTATCGTCTTCCTGTGTTAGTGTTGCCGCTCATCTGTCGGCCACTGTTACCCGTATTTGCACCTGTCTGCTCGGAGAAGTTGAAGCTGTCGAGCCTCTTCTCCCTCTTCTTGCGCACTACGAACCACTCGTCGAAGCCGCGCTTGTTGAATCGCCAGCCTACGGTGAGCATCACGTTGATATTGTCTAACGGCGAGCGTAGCGGTGTGTAGTAGAAGGGGTTTTCGCGCCCGTCGGTGGAGTTCGAGTAGTACTTGTTGCGGTTCTTCATTATGTCCGAGTAGCCGAAGTTGTACTTGGCCTTCAATCCTATCTCCACCTGATGCAGCAAAACGGCAAAGCCTAAGCCTCCCGAGAGGCCGTAGCCAAAGCGGTTGTCGCGTGGCACCTTCCACTCATACTTGCCCGCGGGGTAGCGGTTGTCCAAGTACTCGTAGTGTGACGAAATGTTGTACGATAGCACCACTGCCGCCTCGATGAATATCCTTAAGCGGTTGCGAGCCAAGTAGAAGTGAGGCTGCCATACAAGGGGTAGCATCAGAGTGTTAATCTTTCGGTTGTAGAAGTAGTAGGTACGTTTCTCCTTCTTCTGACCATCCTCCTGTTCGATAAACTCCGACGAGTAGGCATAGCCGAAGTTGAAGCCTCGCTCCATATACTCAAGGTCGACACCTACGGCACCCACAAAACGCGGCTTCTCGCTATAGAAACGCCATGATAGGCCGAATGTCTCCGACCCCCACATCCATTTTGTCTCCTCGTCGGGGTAGAAGCGTGCTGTTGCCACACCCGTACCACCGGTGAGTGTCAGGGTGTGTTGTGCTGTGGCACGCGGAGTGAGTGTCAGCGTAGCAATAAGTGTTATGACTACGTATGTTACGATTTTGTATCCTCTCTTCATAGCTATCGTCCAAATGTTTGGTTGCCGTTGAGGCCGCCACCCGAGCGTCCTCCGCCCATGCCGCCCATGCCACCCATGCCGCTGTTTCCTCCGAAACCGCCCATGCCGCCCATGCCGCCCATGCCACCGAAGCCCATGCCCGAGTTCTGGTTGTTATTCTTGTTGGCGTTCTCCTTGCGCTTCTTCTCCATCTCCTCGGCAACCTTCTTCAGTCGTTCATCCTCACGGTCGTTGAGCATCTGAATTACCGACTCCATAGTTATCGGGGCGAAGAGCTTGTCCATGTCTATCTCGATGTCGAACTCCCAGTTCTCCTTCGTGGCTATTATCTCCAAGCCCTCCTCGTTTTTGTATATCTCCGTGCGCTCGGGCTGGCGCATGATGACCATGTCGCCCGTGTCCCACTTGCCGTTGCCGTTGAGGTCTTCGACAACACGTAGCATCACATCACCCGGCGTTACAAACTCCATCTTGTACGCTCCGACTGTGGCATTGCGTATCTCCTTCTGAGTCTTACCCTGTGCATTTGTCAGCTGGATGATATATTTGGCATTAGGCCTTGTACTCTTTATCGTGAGGTTTATTTTTGCGAACTTCTCGGGATTAGCTCCCGTGTACGAGTACTTAAGGGTGTCGTTCTGCTCCCGAGCCACGTTCATGAAGACGCCCTCGGGTATCAGCAGCTCGTACTTGGCAGAGGGTTGCCACTCTGTGCGCAGCTGATACTTACGTCTGTTTAGCGTGTCCTGTATGAAGTGGAACTCAACATCCTGAGGCTCGGTTATCTGCTCCGTTGTCATCTTGAGCGTTATTGCCGCAGAGTCGAACTTCGTCAGCGGGAAGTCGAAGGTTATATCCACATGCTTGTCTTTGTGAAACTCTCCCGACGACGGAATAGATATTTTGAAGGGGTTGGGCTTCTCGGGCTCCTGCCAGTCGGAGCCCATCTTTGCCGCCTTCTCGCGCTCCTTTTCCAGCTTTTCGCGCTCCTCGCGCTCCTCCTTCGTCTCGACCTTTACCCACGCCAAGCGCAGCTTGTCGGTCGACTCCACAAGGTTGTTCACCGAGTCGTGCTTCATGTATGTTATCGTACCCTTTATGGTGTCGGGGAGCTCCTCGGGTGCTATGTCGAACCATAGTGCCACGGTATCCTTACCCACGGTCTGAGGGTCGTATATAACCCTCTCCGAGGGTATCGAGTCGAAAACTATCTCCTTGACCTCGGGGTTGGGTGCTCCAAAGTATAGTATCGCCTTGTGTCGGTTTACGCGCTCTTGGCCACTGAGGGTGTGGCGTGCAAACTTACGATCCTTGAACATGCGGAAGTATAGCTGGGGGTCGGCCGAGGGGTAGTGGCGCAGTGAGTCAAACCAGATGCTGAAGCCGGGCATCGTCGAGGGGTTGTACGTAGAGTCGAGGAAGCCTATCTGGTCTACCGAGGGCTCATACTCCATGTTGTTGTTGGTATCCTCGAAGGCGTATATGCGGTAGTTTACGGGCTTAAGGTTCTGCGCGATGAATATACCATTCTTCTCGGCACGTGCTATGACGTGTGGCTTGTACTTAAACATCGTAGAGTCCCACTCCGAGGGCGTCTCCACAGAGTCGGCAATGAAGAAGTAGATGAACGACTTGCTTACCGAGTCGGCCTTGAATGAGTCGGCCGTATATCCCGACATGTACATCGAGTCAATCTCGTCGCCCGTGGAGAAGACGTAGCGCATGGCGTGTAGCGGGTTAGACTCGTTGTTGTCCTGTATCGACGAGCCGAAGTTTATGGCATACGTAGTATTGGGGCGTAGCGTATCCTTTATCGTCACGACGATACCGCGACCACGGCGCACCACCGACGGCTTCTTCTTCATCGCTGGCGAGGTATATAGCTCCTTCTGCTGGTCCTTTATCTGCACATACTCGTTGAACTCGACATATATCTTCGGGGGGCGTAGCGTGTCGATATTTGTCGAGAAGTTGTCGGGGTCCATGTATACAATCACCGGTGGCAGGGTGTCCTTGGGTCCTCCTGTCGGTGTCATCGTCGAGGCGCACTTCGTTAGGAGTGCCGCTCCGAAGAGCAGCACTATCGCTGCAGATAGTGTTGTCGTTATGCGTTTGGCTATGTTTGTTCTCTTTCTCATCTCTCTCAGTCTTATGCTTCGGGCTCAACAACCTCACTCTCACCTTCCCCCGTGCCCTCATCCTCGGGAACATTCTCCTCCGTGCCCTCGTCAGGTGATGTATCCGTGCCCTCATCAGGATTGGGTTCGGGCTCAGGTTCGGGTTCGGGTTCGGGTT
>JAFVWO010000002.1 GCA_017501625.1 Alistipes sp. | reverse complement strand
GACGAGGGTTTCGTGACCGTCTCGACCAACCCTTGTGGCGAGATTCCGTTGTGCCCATACGATAGCTGCCGATTGTTGGCTATCAACCTCTATAGCTATGTCGAGAATCCGTTCACCAAGGAGGCTTCGTTCAACTTCGACCTCTTCAAGGAGCACGTGCACAAGGCTATGCACCTGATGGACGACATCATCGACCTCGAGTTGGAGAAGATTGATCTCATCATCGACAAGATTGCGTCAGACCCTGAGGATAAGGATATCCGTCGTGTAGAGTTGGAGTTGTGGCACAAGATTAAGGATATGGCTTTGAAGGGCCGTCGTACAGGTCTCGGTATCACCGCCGAGGGCGATATGTTGGCAGCACTCGGTTTGCGCTATGGCTCGAACAAGGCCCTCGACTTCGCTACCAAGGTACACCAGACATTGGCTGTCGAGGCATATCGTGAGTCGGTGAATATGGCCCGTGTTCGTGGCGCATTCTCCATCTTCAATGCCGAGAAGGAGAAGAATAACCCTATGATCAACCGCCTCAAGGCTGCTGATGCATCGCTCTACGAGGATATGGTTAAGTATGGTCGTCGTAATATCGCAATGCTCACCATTGCACCTACAGGTACCACATCGTTGATGTCGCAGACAACCTCGGGTATCGAGCCTGTCTTCCGTCCTGTATACAAGCGTCGTCGCAAGATCAACCCTTCGGACCGCGACAACAAGGTACTCTCGACATTCACCGACGAGCAGGGACAGGTATTCGAGGAGTACAATGTATTCCACCACAAGTTCGTAGATTGGTTGCGTATCAATGGCTACGACATCTCGCGCCTCGAGACTATCAGCGATGCCGAGTTGGACAAGTGGGTTGCAGCATCACCTTACCACAAGGCTACCGCAAACGATATCGACTGGGTTGCCAAGGTTAAGATGCAGGGTGCTATCCAGAAGTGGGTTGACCACTCGATTTCGGTGACCGTGAACCTTCCGAACAACATCTCGGAGGAGGTTGTAGCAGATGTATACCGCACCGCTTGGGAGTCTGGCTGTAAGGGTATCACCGTATATCGCGATGGTTGCCGTGCAGGTGTGCTCGTCGACAAGAAGAGCAAGAAGGCCGAGGCAAAGAAGTGCGAGGAGGCTACAGGCGAGAATCGTCGTCCGAAGTCAATCCCTGCAGATGTCATCCGTTTCAAGAATGGCTCGGAGATGTGGATTGCCTTCGTAGGTAAGCTCGATGGTCAGCCATACGAGATCTTCACCGGTAAGATCGAGGACGATGCTATGTACATTCCGCCAAAGATCACTCACGGACACATCATCAAGGTGCGTGAGGAGGATGGCTCGAAGCGTTACGACTTCCAGTACACCGACCGTTATGGTTACACCAACACAATCGGTGGCATCTCGCGCTTGTTCGACGAGAGCTTCTGGAACTACGCAAAGCTTATCTCGGGTGTACTCCGCTACCATATGCCAATCGACAAGGTTGTGTCGCTCATCGATGGCTTGCACCTCGACGACGAGAACATCAATACCTGGAAGAATGGTGTTAAGCGTGCCCTCAAGCAGTATATCGAGGATGGTACTCACGCCAAGGGTAAGTGCCCACAGTGCGGTCAGGAGAATATGGCATACCAGAATGGCTGCCTCACCTGCCTCTCGTGCGGCTACTCCAAGTGCGGATAGCAGATACCGCTCTCGAAGACAAAACGGATGCTCTCATTGCAGGGCATCCGTTTTTTAGTGAGTAGTGAGTAGTG
>JAFVWO010000007.1 GCA_017501625.1 Alistipes sp. | reverse complement strand
GGGTACGGGAGGTGGTACGATAGTTTTTGAGGGCACTCCGAAGGCTCTTGCCGAGTGCGAGGAGAGCCACACGGCGAAGTTCCTAAAAAAAGTGAGTAGAGAGTAGTGAGTAGAGAGGAGTGAGGAGTTAAAAACTTTCAGCGCACCCTTAATAGCCGTTACTAGCCTTTACTAACCCTTAAAAAGGTCTGCGCCTTGGCAAGGCTCGGAGTCCGCAAAACAAAAAACTAAAAAAGCTAATGGCTAATAGCCCCAAAAAACTATGGAAGAGTTTTACATATACGAACTTTCAAACGGCATACGCTGCATACACCGCCAGACAAAGAGTGGGGTAGCACGATGTGCCATAATGATAAATGCAGGTACGCGCGATGAGCGTAAGGGCGAGGAGGGTATTGCCCACTTCACCGAGCACGGCTTCTTCAAGGGTACCGAGCATCGCAAGGCGTATCAGGTGAACTGCCGACTCGAGAACCTCGGTGGCGAACTGAACGCCTACACCACAAAAGAGGATACTACCGTACACGCCACAGTGCTACGTAGTGACTTCACCAAGGCGGTAGAGCTGTTGGCCGATGTGGTCTTTCACTCGACCTTCCCCGACCACGAACTCGACAAGGAGCGAGAGGTCATCCTCGACGAGATAAACACCTATCGCGACTCGCCTATGGATGCCATCTACGACGAGTACGAGGACCTTATCTTTGCGGGCTCGGAGTTGGGGCACAACATCCTCGGCACTCCTCGCAGCCTCAAAGGCATCGACTCGGAGGCTATACACCGCTTCCGTGCGCGTACGCATACCACCGATAGGATGGTCTTTGCCTCCATCGGCAATATTGCGCCCAAGCGCATACGCGAGATTGCAGAGCGATATATAGGCATATATAGCCCTACAAAACGAGAGTATGAGCGTGTGGCACCCGCTATTGTCAGCCCCTTCGAGAGGGTACTGAACAAACATACGCACCAGGCACACTGCATACTCGGAGCACGTGCCTACAACCTTAAAGATAGTCGTAGATTGCCCTATGCACTCTTTACGAATATCTTGGGAGGCCCTTGCGCCAACTCGCGCCTCAATGTCAGCGTAAGAGAGCGCAACGGACTCACATATAATATAGGTGCGAGCTACTCGTCGCTGTCGGATTGTGGTCTTGCAACCATCTACTTCTCCTCCGACCACGAGAACTCGGAGCGTTGTCGCGAGATTATAGACAAAGAGGTTAAACGCCTACAAGACAACGCTTTAACCTCGCGTCAGCTCGCAATGGCCAAGCGTCAATTTATAGCGCAGTTAGCCATCGTGAACGAGTCGTCCGAAGGCTATATGCTCGGCGTAGGCAAGAGCCTCTTGGCCTATGGAGAGGTCGATACACTCGAGGAGTCGTACCGCAAAATAGAGGCTGTTACGGCCTCCGAGATACTCGAGGTTGCCAACGAGGTTTGGCGCGAACCCTCGCTACTGCTATACAGATAGCCATTTATCAATTTATCACTTTATCACTTTTATCAGGGGTGATAAATGTGATAAATTGATAAAAATGATAAACTAAATATTACACCGCTTTGGAAAAGCTTGAACAATACATCGAGGCGATGTCATCGCCACAGAGCGACGTGCTACACGAGTTGGAGCGCGAAACCTACCTTCGTGTAATCAATCCACGAATGATTTCGGGCCACATACAGGGCAAGCTCCTCGAGATGCTTGTACGTATGCTCCGCCCGCGCCGCATCCTCGAAATAGGCACCTTTACGGGCTACTCCGCAATCTCTATGGCTATGGGATTGGAGGAGGGTGCCCTCATCGACACCTTCGAGATAGACGACGAGTTGGAGATGATAGCTGCCGACTACTTCGAGCGCAGTGGCTGTGCCGACAAGATTCGCCAACATATAGGCTCGGCCCTCGAGATTGCCCCGACATTGGGCGAGCAGTACGACCTTGTCTTTATCGATGGCGACAAGAGGGAGTATCGTGCCTACTACGATATGCTCTTCGACCACAATATGGTGCATAGCAACTCCTTTATCCTGGCGGACAACATACTGTGGTACGGCAAGGTGGTGGAGGAGATAGCTCGTAAGGATAGGCAGACGGCCGAGATTGTGGCCTTCAACGAACACGTCCGCAACGATGGCAGGGTAGAGAGTGTTATCCTTCCCCTCCGCGACGGCATCAACCTGATAAGGGTAAAGTAAAATGCAGAACCGACGCTGCGGAGCGAGAGC
>JAFVWO010000080.1 GCA_017501625.1 Alistipes sp. | reverse complement strand
TTATACCTTCGGCATTACCACTATCGTTCGCTCTGTTCTGTTTAATCATCGTATCTACTCCTTCTGGTTAAGAATATTCTCCGCTACCCACGCCTTGAACAGCCTGCCGCGCTCTTCGTAGTTGCGGAAGAGGTCGAAGCTGGCGCACGCAGGCGATAGAAGTACGGTGTCGCCACTCTCGGCAATATCTCGTGCGGCACGCATAGCCTCGTCGAGCGACTTGCAGTCACGTATGATGGGAATTATGCCGTCAAACTCTCTGAGCAGCTTGCTGTTATCCACGCCCATACACACCAAGGCCTTTACCTTGTGTCGCGCGAACTCCTTGAGCGGTGTATAGTCGTTGCCCTTGTCTGTGCCTCCTGCAATCCAGACCGTTGGTCGCTTCATACTTTCGAGTGCATACCATACCGAGTCTACGTTTGTTGCCTTCGAGTCGTTTATCCACGCTATAATGTCGTGTTCGCCTGCCGGCTCTAAGCGGTGCTCCACAGGCGAGAACGAGTATATTGAACGCTTGATACTCTTGGGGTCTACGCCCGCTGCAAGGGTCGCAAGTGCGGCTGCCATAGCGTTGTAGATGTTGTGCATACCCTCGATCTGCATCTTGCGGGTATCAATCGTAACCGACTTCTTGCCCACTGTCGCCGTGAAGCTGTGGCCTTCGAGGATGGCATCGCCATCGCCCGAGGCGATAGCCGTATTTATGGCAAAGGGTAGCTGTCGGGCACGCAGTGTAGAGTCCATGGTGTCGAGCATCTGCTGTGTCGTAGGGTCATCGGCAGAGTAGATGAAGGCATCGGCAGAGTTCTGGTTCTGTGTGATGCGCATCTTCGAGCGTGCATAGTTCTCCAACTTATAGTCGTAGCGGTCGAGGTGGTCGGGGGTGATGTTGGTCAGTACGCCGATGTCGGCCTTGAACTTATACATGCCATCGAGCTGGAAGGAGCTTAGCTCCAATACATACCAGAAGTACTTACCCGTAGCCACCGAGTAGGCGAAGCTCTCACCGATGTTGCCGCCAAGAGCTACGGCACGTCCCGCATCCTTCATAATCTTGTAGATAAGCGACGTGGTAGTAGTCTTACCGTTCGAGCCGGTTATACATATCGTCTTTGCCACACCCTTATATCGTCCGGCAAACTCTATCTCCGAGATAATGGGTATGCCTTTTGCGCGCAGCTTCTGCACAATGGGGGCACTCTCGGGGATGCCGGGCGACTTGATAACCTCGTTGGCAGCGAGGATACGCTCCTCGCTATGTCCTCCCTGTTCATACTCCACGCCCCATTCCTCGAGACGCTCACGGAACTTGGGAGCTATATTTCCCATATCCGACAGGAAGGTGTCGAAGCCCTTCTTCTTGGCAAGTATAGCCGAGCCGTAGCCCGATATGCCGCCTCCCAAAACTACTATCTTACGTTTCATATCTTACAATTCATTTTTGTCGGTTAATAGCTGTCGATTTTCGAGGTGTTGCTACTGCATCTTCAATGTTACAAGTGTCAGTGCCGAGAGCAGCAACGATACGATGAAGAAACGCATCATAATCTTTGTTTCGAAGATACCCTTCTTTTGGTAGTGGTGGTGTATGGGCGACATCAGGAAGATGCGACGTCCCTCGCCATACTTCTTCTTGGTATATTTGAAGTATCCCACCTGCAACATCACCGATAGTGACTCCACCAGGAATATGCCGCAGAGTAGTGGTAGGAGTAGCTCCTTGCGTATGCACAGTGCAAATACGGCAATCAGGCCTCCTATCGTGAGCGAGCCGGTGTCGCCCATGAATATCTGTGCAGGGAAGGAGTTGTACCATAAGAAGCCTACCAAGGCTCCGGCAAAGGCCGCAGCGAAGATGACAAGTTCGCCACTATCGGGGATATACATTATGTTGAGGTAGTCCGAGTAGATTATATGTCCCGATAGGTATGCCAAAATACCGAGTACCAGTACTATGGGCACCGATACCCCCGTGAGCAGTCCGTCGATGCCATCCGTGAGGTTAGCACCGTTCGACACCGCCGTGATGACTAATATGGCTACCACGACATATAGCAGCCAGGCCAAGGTGTCATTGCCACCCGTAAACATCATGTAGTCCAGCTCCGTATCTTTGAGGAATGGGATAGATGTTTTGCTACTCTTCTCGGCCGAGGTGCTTACCACGTGTCGCTCGACATAGCTGTCCACAATCTCGCCGGTCTGCACATCGGTAATGTTGTAATGTTTCGTCTCGAAGCTCTTCTCGTGTATCACAATATCCTCCGACAGCCACATGGTTGTACCTACGATGATACCCAAGCCCACTTGTCCTACAACCTTGAAGCGACCTTTAAGTCCCTCCTTCTTATGGCGAAAGACCTTGATGTAGTCATCCAGGCCGCCGATTATGCCGAGCCATAGTGTCGATATGAGCATCAGCTGTATGTAGACATTGCCAAGGTCGCCGAAGAGGAGTACGGGGACTACGATGGCCAACAGGATGATTATGCCACCCATCGTCGGTGTTCCCTTCTTTTGAAGCTGTCCCTCCAAGCCGAGGTCACGTATATCCTCGCCAATCTGCTGACGTTTCAGAAAGCGTATGATACGCTTGCCGAAGAAGATGGTGATAAGCAACGAGAGTATTATGGCTGCTGCCGAGCGGAATGATATATATTCGCCAATACGCATTCCCGGCAGATCGGTATTTTCGTTGAGGTATTCGAATAGTCGATATAGCATTTCTGTATGGGTTAAAAGTGTTCTGTGTTATTGTTGTGTGGTTTAGTTCTTTGTGTTGTTGTGTGTCGTGGCAAAGGCCTCACGTATCTTCTCACGGTCGTCGAAGTGGTGCTTTTGGTGGCCTATTATTTGGTAGTCTTCATGACCCTTGCCGGCAATGAGTATTATATCGCCGGCCTTGGCCAGCATCGCTGCGGTGCGTATAGCTTCGCCTCGGTCTGTTATACGCAGGTAGTTAGATGCATCGCCAACACCTGCAACCATGTCGTCGAGGATAGCCTCGGGTGACTCCGTGCGTGGATTATCCGAGGTGAAGATGGTTGTCGTGGCATAGCGTACGGCTATTGCCGCCATCTCGGGACGCTTGGTGCGATCACGATCACCGCCACAGCCGCATACCACTATCAGATGCTGGTCGCTACGGCGTATCTCCTCGATGGTTTCGAGAACGTTTTGCAGAGCATCGGGCGTATGTGCATAATCGACGATGGCTATCGTACGGTCATCGGCAGCGATACTCTCGAAACGTCCGCTGACGGGGGTCAGCGTCGAGAGTGTGGTGAGTGCCTCGATGCGATCGACGCCCAACAATGTGGCGGCGGCATATACCGTCGTCAGGTTGTAGGCATTGAAGCGACCCGTGAACTTAACCCACGTCTCCTGCCCATCGATAAGCAGTTGCATGCCATCGGGCGACATCTCCACAAGCTTGGTACGGTAGTCGGCCATAGAGCGTAGCGATAGTCGTAGCACGCGGGCGCGGCAGTTCTGCACCATCACCTCGCCATTGCGGTCATCGATATTGACCACGGCCCATGCCTCGGGCGAGAGCATATCGAAGAACGACTTCTTGGCTCGTATATACTCCTTGTATGTGCCGTGATAGTCGAGGTGGTCGTGTGTGAGGTTGGTAAAGAGTGCCCCCTCGAAGTGCAGGCCACGTATGCGATATTGTGCGGCAGCGTGCGACGACACCTCCATAAAGCAGTAGTCGCAGCCCTCGTCCACCATACGTCGCATCATGGCGTTGAGACGTATGGCATCGGGTGTGGTATGTGTCGAGTCGATACGCTTGTCGGCTATGCGGTATACCACTGTCGATATAAGGCCTGCACGGTAGCCCAATGCGGTGAACATATCGTATAGCAGTGTCGCTGTCGTAGTCTTTCCGTTGGTGCCTGTGACACCCACAAGATGAAGCTCTCGTGAGGGGTGGTCGTAGAACGATGCTGCCATATCGGCCATAGCCATATTGCTATCTTCGACTACGATGTAACACACCTCATCGCAGATATTTTCGGGTACTCTTTGACATACTATGGCCACAGCACCACGCTCTATGGCGGCATCTATGTAGTCGTGGCCGTCGCTATTGCTGCCCACCACGGCAAAGAAGCATCCGCCCCTCTCGACACGGCGCGAGTCGTACTCCAAGGCCACAATGTCGGGATTATACTCTCCTCGTATCTCTATTGCCGAAACCTCGGCTATTATATCTCTCAGTTTTTTCATGGTCGTTCAAAATATCCATGTTTGGTTCTAACGTTCAAGTGTCAGATGTATGGTTCGTCCCTTGCTCTTTATTGCTGTTCCCACACGCAGGCTCTGGCCTGTAACACGGCCGCTGCCGCTATGAGTAACACGCAGTCCGGCACTCTCCAAAACGTAGAGAGCATCAGATAGTCCCATGCCCACCACGTTAGGTACCAAGCCATCTTCGATAGCAATGGTCGTGAGTGTGGCCGCACCCATCTCGTCTACCGAGGCTTTGCTCCACTCGCCTTTCGCCTCGTCGTAGCTCGCAGATGCTGCGTTATGCTTTGCGCTAAGCTGCACCATATCGCTGCTTCCGCCCTTGATGCTGCGTGCCTCATAGGGGGTGTCGGGACTCTCTATCGTGGCGTGCAACGTGGGGTCGTTGGCATAGATATACTCCATAATGGTACGTGCCGTGCCTCCCGACAGACTGATGCCGAAGTAGGTTGGGTGTGTCGATGTCTGCTGCTTGGCAACACACACCATGACCGTATATTTGGGTTGCTGTATAGGGAACATCGTCACCACCGATCCCAAATAGTAGTTATCCTCCTTGGGACGCATGCCGTTACTCATACTCTCCTTATCTTTGATAGCCTCCGAGATGAACGAGCCCCACACCTGAGCAGTACCTGTCTTACATCCGAATTCGAAGGGTAGACCTCGGAATTTGTATGCCGTACGGTTGTCTGCCGAGGCTGCCAACAGACACTCTTTAAGCCCCTCGATGGTCTTCGACGAACACATCTTCTCGCGTAGCGTCACTACCGGCATTCTCTCCACAACATCGCCATCACGCTCTATGCGGTCTACAAGTCGTGGGGCTACCATACAACCTCCGTTGGCCACACCGTTGAAGAAGGTGAGCGTATGTATCGGCGGTAGCTCCAAGATATATCCGTAGGCGAGCTGTGGCAGAACTAAAGCGTTGCTGCCATTACGTTTCCACTCGGGGGTGCCCGGATGCGGCAGCTTTGCAGGCTTCTCGCCATACTCCTGCAAGCCTACACAGTCGTTGAAGAGCAGGCCTTCGAGGAATTGTGTATATCGCTCAGGCTCCTTTATGAAGCGGTCGTGTACGGCTTGTGCAAAGTAGATGTTCGAGGAGTGAGCAAAGCCATCCTTCATCGTGACACTGTCCATCGGCTTGTTGTTGTCGTCGCATATGCGGTGAGAGTCTACAACAACTTTGTCACCCACCTTAACCGTCGATGCCGGAATATTGACAATGGTGTTTACGTCGCATCCTCCGATTTCGAGTAGTGCCATTGCCGAGGCTAACTTAAAGGTTGAACCCGGACACATGGCCGTGCCGAAAGCGTGGTTGAAGACCTCCTCGTTGTAGTTCGTACCTCGCTCACGTCCCGAGCTGAGGTTTACCATACAGAGAATATTTCCCGTTGCCACCTCCATTACCATCGCCACACCAAACGATGCCGCCTCGGATTCGAGTGCATCACGCAGACGCTCCGTAGCTATCTTTTGCAGCCCTCCGTCTATTGTCGTTATCACATTGCAGCCATCCTGTGGCATGGTGTTACGTTTGTCGTCGGTGCGAGTCCAAAAGCCGTGCGCCACACGTTGCTCTATGGCTATGCCGTCGATGCCTTGCAGCGAGTTGTTGTAGCTGCGCTCTATACCCGAGCCATAGCGCGTGGTGTCGGCCTTGGTGCTATCCGGAAGGTTGCCTATAAGCTGATGCGCAAGGTCGCCCGAGGGATATAGACGCTCATCGGTGCGGTCCGCGCCGCAGACGATACCCATATTGTCGTTGAGAATAGGGAAGTTGCGGCGCATTATATTCCACTCGTCGAGGGTTACGGCACGTGGAAAGATGTGTCGCGAACGCTCCTTGCCGGCGTTAGTTAGTTTGTGAAACATATCGCTGTACTCCTTCGCCGTTATATGCTCGTAGCCGTAACGCTCGGCATCCGATGGCGAGAAGTGCCACGCAAGCATACGTGAGAGCGAGTCGATATTGCGGTCAAGTGTCTCCTTGTCGCTCTCCTGTAAGGCCTCCGAGGCAAAGTCTACGGCAGCGTGATACCTGAAACTCGACAGAGCAAGAGGCTCGCCCTCGCGTGTCAGTATCGACCCGCGATGTGCCGGAATAGAGGTTTTGCGGAGGATGCCGTTGTTCAGAACCTTGGCGTTGTGGCGCACCGAGGGGCTTACCACCTGTACCCACACCAGACGCGCGGCGATGACTATGCCGATGAGGATGAAGATGGTATACAGCAACTTGATGCGTGATATTATGTCACGCTTCGTGTCGCTTATGCCACCTCGATTTGTCGATGTCGTATTCTTCTCTCTTTTCATGGCTACTCCTCTATAAGTCGGCTATCCTTAGATAGGTCGATAAGTTCAATCCCATACTCTTTGAGCCGCTGCTTTATCGCATTTTTGGATGATAGCGAGAAACGCTCCTCCTCTTTTAGTACCGCCCTCTCGGTAAGTACGGTAGCATACTTCTCCCTCTTGCGGTACTCGCGGTCGGCATTCAGCGATATGAAGCTGAGAAATATACTCAGGAAGTACATTAGGGCTATGGCGATGAGATAGCGGTAGTGGTTTTTTGCGCCGTCGGTGAAGAACGAGCCGGTGGTGATATGTTGCCATAGGCTCTTGCTGCGCTTCTTGATGCTTGTCGCCTCGTTGGTCGCCTCGTTTTCCGGCTCCTCCTCTGCCTCCAATATCTCCTCGTCCTCGTCGAAATCCTCCTCCTCTACGGGTGCAGGGTTATCTATGCGTACCACCTCACGGCGTATACGCTGGGCGCGTCGCTGGGCCTCGTCGTCAATCTCGCTGTCTATATCGATGATGATATCTCTGCCGCTACGCTCCTCTTCGTCGGGATAATATCTCTTTTCCTTTTGCATTCTCTCTTTTCCTTTTGCTTTTTCTTTGTCGTCTGCTGCCGTTACGGGTGTTAATCGTCGCTATGTCGCCACCATCGGTTACAGCATCTCGGCGATGCGTAGCTTGGCGCTGCGAGAGCGAGGATTGCGCTCTATCTCTTGGTCGCTGGGTACTATCGCCTTGCGGCTTATCACCTTCAGAGGTGTGGTGCTACGGCCGTAGAAGTCCTTCTCTATCTTGCCATCGCTATTGCCGCTGCGCATAAAGTTTTTCACGATGCGGTCTTCGAGCGAGTGGTACGACATAATCACCAACCGCCCCTCGGGGTTAAGCACCTTGATGCTCTGTTCGAGTGCCATTTTGAGTGCCTCCATCTCGCCGTTAAGTTCTATGCGCAACGCCTGAAAGAGCTTGGTCAGGAACTTAGCCTCGTCCTTAGGCGGAGTACACGGTTTTACGGCCTCGACGAGCTGCGCTGTTGTCGTAATCGGCTCGGAGTTTCGAGCGCGCTCTATGCAGTTGGCTATCTTCCACGTTGTATCCAGCTCTCCATACTGCGAGAATATTGTGGCGAGAGCCTCATTCGAGTAGTTGTTTACGATGTCGGCTGCGGTGCGTCCGGCACGGGTATTCATACGCATATCGAGTGGTGCATCGCCACGAAACGAGAAGCCGCGATGCTTGGCATCGAAGTGGTGCGACGATACGCCGAGGTCGGCCAAAATGCCATCCACACCCTTTACGCCACGCTCGCGCAATGCCCCTCGCAAGAAGCGAAAGTTGCTGGCCACGAAGGTGTGACGAGGGTCGTCGGGGGCGTTTGCCGCAGCATCGGGGTCCTGATCAAAGGAGTAGAGGTGCCCCTTCTCTCCGAGGTGTTTGAGTATCTCGCGAGTATGTCCGCCGCCACCCATCGTCAAATCGACGTAGATGCCGTCGGGCTTGATGTTAAGCCCCTCGATGCACTCCTCCTTCATCACGGGAATATGGTATGTTTCGATGCCCATTTTTTGCACGCTTTTACTAATGTAAAAAATAACGGCGTAAAGGTACAAATTTTTCTCGCAATTCGAGCAGTTTTTACAATATATATTTGTATGGGGTAATACGTGTGAATATAAAACAAATAGAGATGAATAAAAAATATATTGTTGTTTGTTGCTATATTTGTGATTTTTTTATTTATTGCGCCCCGAAAATAGATAAACAGAGAAATATATCCTAAAACTCCTTTTATGAGAGATTTATTTCAATTTGCATCTGTGGGTTAGATGGGGATTCTTTCGTATAGTCCACCTATCCCGCCGACCTCGCCAAGACCGCAGGCCGTACCCGCATTACCTAACAGGCGAAGCCTACCCCAATTTAGATTCTTCGACTTCGCTTCGTTTCGCTTCGGATGACCCGAAGGGTTGCAGATTCTGCGGCTCCGCGACGCTTATAACGA
>JAFVWO010000079.1 GCA_017501625.1 Alistipes sp. | reverse complement strand
TCCGTGAGCAGCTGGTTCAGCGTATTCTCCCTCTCGTCGTTGCCCGAGAATCCCGAGTTCTTACCACGAGCGCGGCCTATGGCGTCAATCTCGTCGATGAAGACGATGCACGGAGCCACCTTCTTGGCCTGCTCGAAGAGGTCGCGGACACGCGAGGCACCCACACCCACGAACATCTCGACAAAGTCGGAGCCCGAGATTGAGAGGAACGGCACGTTGGCCTCACCCGCAACAGCCTTGGCCAACAACGTCTTACCCGTTCCCGGAGGGCCCGCGAGGAGCGCACCCTTGGGTATCTTGGCACCCAGCGCCTTATACTTATCGGCATGCTTGAGGAAGTCGACAATCTCCATAATCTCGACCTTGGCCTCCTCCAAGCCCGCAACATCCTTGAACGTGATGCGCGTCTTGTTGTTCTTGTCCGACATCTGCGCACGTGCCTTGCCTACATTCATTATGCCGCCACCTGCGCCACCGCCACCACGCGCCATGGAGCGCATGATGAATATCCACACGACGATGATTATAATCCACGGCAGGAACTCGAAGAGGTAGTCGGCCCACCCCTTTTCCACGACGTTGAACTTCACGACAACAGGCTCGACCTCCTCGCCCGCCTCGGCACGTCGCGCCTCGGCATCGCTGATGCGATTGCCGAAGTACTGCACGTCGCCACCGGTGTTGAAGAGCACCTGCACGCCCGTCTTAGGCATCTGCGCGAAGCGCTCATCCTCCTTCAGAGCATCGAAGGCCTCCTCGCGGAGGTAGACGTTGGCACGCCCCTGATTGTTCACCTCGATACGCTCGACAAGACCGCGCTCGACAAGCTCATCAATCATATTCCAGTCGCCATCGACAGGGCGCTCCTCACCACCCCCGAACATCGAGTAGCCGATGATGACCATAGCAACAAAAGCCCAAAACCACATGAAACTAAAGCGTGGTCGCATCATGGGCTGCTTAACATTATTCGCCATAAATCTATCTCCCTAAATCCTTACTCACCAAACTCATAACGCTTCATCGGAGCATCAGCCCACAACTCCTCCAAGCGGTAGAAGTCGCGCAACTCCGTCTGGAAAATGTGTACGATGACATCCGTGTAGTCCATCGCCACCCAAAACGAATTCTGACGTCCCTCAACACGCACGGGCCACTCGCCCATGACCTCAAATACCTTATCCTCGATGCTTGCCGAGATGGCATCTACCTGCGTGGTAGAGTCGGCATGACAGACCACAAAATGCGAACAAATGGCACCATCAAAACCCGACAAATCGAGCGACACGATGCCCTGAGCCTTCTTGTCGTCCATGGCCTCAACTATCGTATCAATAAGCTTCTGCAAATCTTCCATAAATCTATATCTCTGTGTTTTAATTATTTACCTTTCCATTATTCACCCCGTGTACACGCATACGCCCAAACACACAACGCACACACGCGATTAATTCTTGCAAATATAAGCAAAAAATGTGAAATACGCAACTTTTAGGTGAAGTTAATGGGGAGGGGGGGGTGGAAGATTAGGGAGTTTAGGGAGTTTAGGGAGTTTAGGGCCTTATAGGTTACGTAGGTTCTTATAGGTTACATAGGGCGCGGGTATCGTCAGCCCTATAAGAACCTACAAGAACCTACAAGAACCTATAAGACCGATAAGACCGATAAGACCAATAAGACCCTACGAGTAACACCGGTAACATTAGTAACAGGCACCCCCACCCCTGTTACCATGTTACTTTTGTTACCTTTGTTACCATGGGGAGGATGGGGAGTTATGGGGAGAGTGGGGAGTGTAGGGCCTTATAGGTTACGTAGGTTCTTATAGGTTACGTAGGGCGCGAGTATCGTCAGCCCCACAAAAACCCACAAGAACCTACAAGAACCCATAAGAACCCACAAAACCCTACAAGAACCTACAAAAACCCCACCCCCACAATTTCTAAAAAATATAGAAATAATTTTAGGTTAAACCCCTTGACAAGGGCGTTCTGATGTTGTATATTTGCACCGTGGCAAGCATTCTCGTCGCCACAGGCAAACAACATCATACATATAATAATAACATCTTAATTATCTGCACTATGTTAAACACTCATTTAACAAGTGGGGTGCGTTGTAGTCACCCCAAGGAGGCTATGCCCGAGGAGTTCAGCGCCTTAACAGGCAAGGCACTCGAAAAGGCCATAAAGGCGTGGGAGTACGACATGGCCGAGGAGCGCATACAGCCCTACGTCGTCGACATGTCGAAGCAGCTACCCGAGTTAAAGCCACTAATAAGCATAAACGATAGTTGTGTATGCTCCGTGGGTAATATCTCGGCTATCTGTGGCGAGGCGAAGAGTAAAAAGACGTTTCTCACCTCTGCGCTCGTAGCCTCGGCCATGGCCATGCCCTTCAAGGGTATAAATAACTTCGCTAATGTCGATAAGTGTGCCGACATCAACGTGTTATGGGTAGATACCGAGCAGGGTGAGCGTCATGTGCGCAAGGTTGTGGAGCGCATAAGCACGATGACGGGAGCCAAGCGCGGAGGTGCTATCGCGGAGCCACGCCTCACGACGTTGGCGCTACGTGAGCTCTCGCCCGTGGAGCGCAAGGCACGCATGCTCGATGCCATGAGCCTCATGCACTACGACATTGTCGTCATCGACGGCATCGCCGACCTTCAGCGCAATACCAACGACCTTGAGGAGAGCGATGCCTTGGTCATGGAGCTCATGGCGCTCTCGACCATTGCAGAGACACATATAATATGTGTATTACATACTAACCCGGGTAGCGACAAGGCACGTGGACACCTCGGCTCGTCGCTCCAGCGCAAGGCCGAGACGGTAATCTTCGTACACCGTGCCGGCGACACCTCCATTGTCGAGCCTCAGTACTGCCGCAACGAGCCCTTCGAGCGCTTCGCCTTCGCCATAAACGACGAGGGCATACCCGAGCTATGCGCCATACCTACCTCCGTGACAGAGGATACGCGCCCCGAGATTGTAGCCATACTCGAGGATATGTATGGTGGTACTATCGAGCGTAACACGCTGGTCAGCAAGCTCATGGAGCTGCGTGGCACGAGCGACAAGGCTGCGCGTATGCAGATTAAGCGATATATAGACCGAGGTTACCTAATTGCTGTCGGCAATAGAGTCATGGTGCGTGGTAACAATGGTAACAAAAGTAACATGGTAACAGGGGTAGGGGTACCTGTTACTAATGTTACCATGGGGAAGAGTGGGGAGAGTGGGTTTTTATAGGGAGTTTAGGGAGTTTAAGGAGTTTAAGGAAAACGATAATTCACTAAATTCCCTAATTTCCCTAATTTCCCTAATCTCCCTAAATTCCCTAATCTCCCTAATCTAATCCTACACCTTCTCTTGGTCTACGCACTTAAGTATTGTCTGACGCAGCGCCTCGACGATGGACTGCTTGACGTATGTGCGGCTCACGGCCAAGGCCACACGTCGTGAGGTGGCACCCTTGGCTATGGTCTTCACGCGGTTGCGACGCGCAAGGGGTATGAACTCTAACGCCATCTCGGGGATGACGGTCATGCACGTCGTGCAGTCGACCATGCGCATGAGCGTGTCGAGCGAGCCCGACTCGAAGTAGAAGTGCGAGGGTATCTCGTGTGCTGCCTGACACAACTCGAATATCTGGTCGCGCATACAGTTGCCGCGACTAAGAAGTATAAGGTCCTTAAAGTCAATATCCTCGATACGTATGTTCGAGCGCTCGAACAAGGGGTGCGAGGGCGACACATAGGCGTAGAAATGGTCGCTGAAGAGGTCGTGCTCGGTGATGCCCTCGCCACACGTGCCACTTGCCACAAGCGCGGCATCTATGCGGTCGCGCTTGAGCGCGTCGATGATATCGGCAGTGACCATCTCGTGGATTTCGAGCTCCACCTTGGGATAGTTCTTAACGAAGGTGGGGATGAACTTATGCAACAGGTAGGGTGCGATGGTGGGTATCACGCCAAGGCGCATCTTACCTGCCGTCTCGCCACGCATCTCGGCCACCGACTCGCGAATGTTGTTATACGAGCGCAACGTCTCGCGTGCCTGCTCCAAGACGACCTCACCCACGGCCGTGGGGATGATGGGCTTCTTCGTGCGGTCGAGAAGCACAGCGCCCAGCTCCTCCTCCAAGGCCTTAATCTGCATCGACAGCGACGGCTGTGTCACAAAGCAATGCTCGGCAGCCACCGAAAAACTACCACAGTTGGCCACCGCCATAAGATACTCAAGCTGAATTATAGTCATAATTGTATAAGGTTAGTTGTTTGCCACGTACAAAGTTATAAAAAAATTCTATAAATTGTACTATTTTCTATGCAACTAACCAAATTTTTGTTAATTTTGTCGCCTATCGTGCGCTATATATGTATGCGCGCACATGAGAGTAACCGAAAAACATATTTAGGACATGAAGAAAAAGATAATTCTCACGGGCGACCGCCCCACAGGTAAGCTCCACTTGGGTCACTACGTAGGCTCGCTGAGCCGCCGCGTAGAGCTCCAAAACTCGGGCGAGTATGACAAGATATTTATCATGATTGCCGATGCTCAGGCGCTCACGGACAATGCCGACAACCCCGACAAGGTGCGCGAAAACATCATCGAGGTGGCACTGGACTACCTGTCGTGCGGCATAGACCCCTCGAAGTCGACGATATTCGTGCAGTCCTACGTCACCGAGCTCACGGAGCTGGCGTTCTACTACATGAACCTCGTCACGGTGCAGCGTCTCCAGCGCAACCCTACGGTGAAGGCCGAGATACAGATGCGCGGCTTCGCGGAGAACAATGCCGAGGAGGAGAATCAGCAGCGCCGAGGCACCCCCGTGGGCTTCTTCACCTACCCCATCTCTCAGGCCTCGGACATCACAGCCTTCCGCGCCACGACCGTGCCCGTGGGTGAGGACCAAGAGCCCATGATTGAGCAGACACGCGAGATTGTGCATAAGTTCAACGCGGTATATGGCCCTACGCTCACCGAGCCCGAGATTATGCTGCCCACGAACTCGGCATGCCTACGTCTTCCGGGCACCGACGGCAAGGCTAAGATGTCGAAGTCGCTCGGCAACTGCATATACCTCTCGGATACGGCCGAGGATGTCAAGAAGAAGGTCATGAGCATGTACACCGACCCCGACCACCTTAAGGTCAGCGACCCGGGCAAGGTCGAGGGCAACACCGTCTTCACCTACCTCGATGCCTTCTCGCGCCCCGAGCACTTCGCTAAGTACTGCCCCGAGTACGAGAGCCTCGAGGCTATGAAGGAGCACTATCGTCGCGGAGGTCTTGGCGACGTGAAGTGCAAGAAGTTGCTCATCGCCGTGCTCGAGGAGCTCTTGGAGCCCATACGTGAACGCCGCAAGTACTACGAGCAGCGCATCGAGGAGGTCTACGACATCCTGCGCCGTGGCTCGGAGGAGGCACGCGCCGCTGCTGCCGACACCCTCCACGACGTGCGCAACGCCATGCGCATAAACTACTTCGAGGATAGCGAACTCATAGCACGTCAGGCTGCCGACTTCCGCAAGTAACAACATAAGCTGAGCTGCAATAGCCCAAACGTATGATAAAGATTGTAAATATCCAAGAGCGCGTATACGAACTCTTCCTGAGCCTCACACGCCGACTGACGAACACTCAGACGATGGCCATCTTGGCCATCATCGTGGGCCTATGTGCCGGTGTGGGCGCATACGTCTTCAACACGCTCTTACACTTCATCACCTACTCGCTAACGTCATGGACCCCCGTAGACCAAGCGCAGTGGCTATACCTCATCTACCCCGCCATAGGTATCATCCTCGCGACGCTCTTCGTCAAGCACATCGTCAAGGATGGCATCTCGGAGGGTGTCACACGTGTGCTCTACGCCATGTCGCGCACCGACTCGCGCATAAAGAGCCACAACTGCTGGACATCGGTCGTCGGAGGTGCTACGACAATAGGCTTTGGTGGCTCCGTAGGCCCCGAGGCGCCCATCGTGCTCACGGGTGCGGCCATAGGCTCGAACATTGGCAAGCTCGCGCGACTGAACTACAAGAACATCACGCTGCTGTTGTGCTGTGGTGCGGGTGCTGCCGTGGCTGCGGTCTTCAAGGCCCCCATCACGGGTGTGGTCTTCGTGTTGGAGATTCTCATGCTCGACATCACGTCGAAGTCCATCATCCCGCTACTCATGGCCTCGATGACGGCGACAATCATCTCGCTCTCGCTGCATGGCTTCTCGCCCATCATCGCCGTGTCGCTCGGGGAGTCCGACATGTTTCAGGTGGCACACATACCCCTCTACGTGCTCCTTGGCGCCTTCTGCGGCATCATGGCCTACTACTTCACGTCGGTAAACTCGCAGGTCGGAGGCTTCTATAAGTCTGTTACGAGCCAGTGGCGCAAGTGGCTCTATGCGGGCATCACTCTCGGCGTGCTCATCTTCATCTTCCCCCCGCTCTATGGCGAGGGTCACGACAGCTTTGGCGCCCTGATGACGGGAAATACCGAGGAGCTCTTCAACCATACGCTCTTTCACTCGTTGAGCGAGGCCGACTGGTTTCTTATCATCTACCTCATCGCCATCATGCTCTTCAAGGTTGTAGCCATGGCCACGACAAATGCTGCGGGAGGTGTCGGAGGTACGTTTGCGCCGTCGCTCTTCGTGGGAGCCTTTGCCGGAGCTACGCTTGCGGTGCTATGTCGTGCGGTCTTCGGCTGGGAGGTATCCATCACGTCGTTCACGCTGGCGGGCATGGCGGGTGTCATGTCGGGAGTTATGAAGGCACCGCTCACGGCCATCTTCCTCATCGCCGAGCTCTCCAACGGCTACGGCCTCTTCATCCCGCTGATGATTGTGTCGTGCATGTCGTTTGCCGTGAACTATGGTCTCGACCGCGACTCTATATATACCAAGCAGCTGCGTATGCGTGGCGAGCTCCTCACCCACGACAAAGACTCGTCGGCCTTCGTCTTCCTGCGCCTCGACCAGCTCATGGAGACCGACTTCATACGCCTCAGGGAGTCAATCACGCTGGGCGACGTCGTGAACATCATATCGAGCGCCCGACGTAACATCTTCCCCGTGGTGGATAACTACGGCAAGCTCCTCGGCATCGTGCAGCTCGACGACCTGCGCCACGACATGTTCGACCGCAACAAGTGGGGCAAGCCCATCATGCACTACATGATACAGCCTCCCGACAAGATTCTCGAGCACGAGATGATACAGAGCATCATGCCGCGCTTCGAGCAGGCAAACACATGGATGCTCCCCGTGGTGGACAAGGATAACCACTACCTCGGCTTCATCTCCAAGTCGCGCATACTGAACTCCTACCGCGAGGCGCTGGTAAACGTGTCGCAAGCTGATTAGCTTGCAATGAGTAATGAGGAGTGAGGAGTGAGTAATTAAGGATTTTTTTATTAATAATTATAGCTGAGAATACGGATTCAATGAGTAGTGAGGAGTGAGGAGTGAGGAATTAAGGATTTTTTATTAATAATTAGAGATGAGTGGGAATGTTTTAGCTGATAAGAGCAAGCGCTTTGCGTTAAGAATAATAAAACTACATAAATTTCTCAACAGCACAAAGCGGGAGGCGGTACTCTCTAAGCAACTACTACGTAGTGGAACGAGCATTAGGAGCAAATATCAAAGAGGGAGCATACTCGCAATCAAAAGCCGACTTCACCTCGAAATTCTTTATAGCACAAAAAGAGTGTGCCGAAACAGAATATTGGTTAGAACTACTATACGAAAGTGAATATATAACAAAAGCAGAATTTGATAGTATATATGAGGATTGTCAAGAACTAATGCGACTACTTATATCATCAACAAAGACTCTGCAAGGGAGAAACTTCGAGAACTGAGGAGCGAGGAGTGAGGAGTGAGGAGTGAGGAGT
>JAFVWO010000078.1 GCA_017501625.1 Alistipes sp. | reverse complement strand
GACTTTGGTTTGCCACTAACAGTTTCATCGCCGGAGTTATATGCTGGAGGGCCCATAATAGGGTCCTTGCGTCCCCACTGATAGTAAAAACCGTATGTTGCCATACGCTCGTTGGTATTTGCGAACGATAGCTTGCTCACCGCTGTGTTCGGAGTTGTGGTTGCACCGATGTTGCGATCCATAAAGGTGTAGTTTCCGGTGATCAGGTCGACTGGCTTGTCGGTAAACCATATATGCCACGACCACAAAATCTCGCCATCGACATCGTATGCTGCCAGACCCACATTTCCCTCGTGGAACTCTCCGACGTGGAACATCACATAGCCTTCGCTATCCAGCTCGCCATTGTTGAGAATTTGCATAGGTATGAAGTTATCCACATCGCTGGCATTGCCCGTAACCTTGGTGAAATCGCCCTGCCACCACAAGAAATCGACCTTTGCAGGGGCAATGGTAGTTGATAATCCACCGTTAATCTCGGCGGTGGTTGTACCACCCAGCGGAAGGAGTGAGCCTACGCCATTGCCTCGTACCGAAGCCTTGAATTTGTAGTAGCCGGCACGATGTACCATATAGCAGTTTGCTGTCTGCGAGGCGCTCAGATTTGTTACAATAGCTGTCGAGTGGCTCGATACACAGCGCACGGGCAAAGCACGATTGCGATGGCTCTCCGAAGAGTTCCAGCCGGCATTGCCACTTGCTGTATAGCGCAACTCGTATGGTGGAGTGTTATTCGCTCTCAAATCTATGGCACTCGACCATAAGCGCACAATATCACGGGTGAGATTCTCCGCACCGTCGCTCTCGATGTAACCCTGGAATGGATACCACACATTGTTCGAGGCAACCGAGAGATTCACACCCTGACCACTGTGCCAACCTCCACTTCGCTCATAGTTGGCGATATTCTGCCATACTCGCATATCGGCAACCATATATCCCGGAGGACAAGGGTCGTACATCGTCTTTTCGAGGTCGGTATGCTCGTTCTGATAGCCCCACAAGGCGTTGTTCTTTGTCGCCAACCAATCGTAGCGGGCGCTATATCCGCTTCCGTACATAGTCGTAGGATTCGCCACAGCCTCCTCGACCGTAGCCACCTGCCGAGAGGTACTTGGTACCTTCGACACCGCTCCATAGACACCCGACGATGCCGGCTTAAATGGCGTTGGACGGCCCCACTGATAGTACAATCCATCCATTCCGTCTCCACCATCAGGCTCACAAGAGGTGGCACCAAGGTTTCTGTCCTGTACGATATATCCGTTAGGGCAACCTTGCGCCTTGACTCTATCGGTAAGCCATATATGCCAAGTCCAGAGGATGTTACCACCCTCCTCGTCGTAGGCTGCAATCACCACATTACCCTCCGAAAGCAGACGCTTATCCCCTTCGTCGTTCGGATTACCCTGCACGTGGAACAACACTCTGCCCAGCGACAACTCGTGCATATCGAGTGTCAAGGCCTTGCGTTGTACGCCATCAACAGTAATCATAGGCGTATCGTCCCAGAGGATGTCGATATAGCCGGGGTTGAGCGAGGTGTTGCCCCCAACAAGCGAATTGTCGCCATTACCCTTCACCGTACCATCAAAGCAATAACCATAATTTGCCGAGTTTACGATATAAGAGTTTGCTGTTTCGTAGTTCGAGAGGTTGTAGAACATATCTACATCTACCTCCTGTTCAACCACCTCGTCGTGGCGCTTCCAATCGCTAACCGACACATCGGCATTTATCAAACCGTGATTCGAGAATCGCAATACGATATCGTAGGCGTGTCCCGCCTTGAAGTTGCGGGCAATCGAGACTCTCTGGCGAGCCGTTGCCGCACTTGTCGAGAGCGAGATGTTGAGCATTCCCTCTGTCGGAGGTGCTGCCACACACTTTGCCACCATACGACGATTCGACAGACCTACAGGAATCTTCTCGCCCGGCGAGAAGTAGATGTTGTTATTCTCGTCGGAGAGGTTCAGAGTTTGGCTGCCCTCGTAGGCTATGCCGAAGAGCCCCTCATCATCGGTCGGGAGTGTAAGCACGCACGATGTCGGAAGCTCCTCGATCTGCATATCTTCGAGCGCACCCCACGCCATAGATTGGGTAGTGCCCTCCTCCTGCATCGTATATACAAATATTCTATACACACAGAGTGCGTGGTCGAACTTCATCAACTCGAAACCTTCGGTTTGCGATCCCGTGGTGACATTTCCATAGAGGATGTCCGAATCTCCCGTAATAGGGATTCGCACCGTCGTAGCCTTCGACGTGGAGTTATATTCGTAGCCCTCTTCGCCCGGACGCCAAGGTTGCCAAGCCACATACTTCACATAGTCGGTTGTGTTGTAGAAGAACTGCGCTGCACTCGTAAATACGATATCGCGAATATAGCTATTGTTCGGATTTGGCAGCCCCATCTCGGCAAGGATAGGCTCACCACAATCTACGAATGCGGGGTAGGAGAGCGAGTAGACCTCGTCAATACGCGCCATACCTATCGAGATGACCGTATCGGTAGCAGCATCAATGATACCACTTGTGGAGTTGGCATTGCCGCGTGTCGAACTTGGCGAATAGACAATGTTTGGCGAGTAGCCCACATCGGCCCACAACCTCACACGCTTCGAGTCGAGGTTCTGCACCTCCTCGCTATGGTCGTTCAGACAGCCCACAGCAACGAGTGCCACAGCCATCATTAGCGATATATATATCACGAATCTCTTCATCTCTGCTCCTCCTTAATGAATCTCTGGCAACACAGTACCTTCGATATAATCGACATTTATCCAATCCTTGACCACACCTTCGAGGTTCACACCCGAGTCAATGGTTGCCGTATAGATAACACGATGGCCCGATTGGTAGTTGATAGGGTTGTAGTTGAAGAGGTAGAACTCCTCGCTATGTGCCACAAAGTTATCGGGGCTATCGGCCGTCACCTTCTCGTTAATCTCGTACTCTATGGTAAGTTTGGTATTTGCAGTAATCTGCTGAGGGATGCACATTATCTTCATCACCGCCTCGGTATTCTCGCGCTCGTCGCCAATTATGGTTGTCGATGTTGGCGCAAAGGTGTATACTACACTATTCGATCCCGAAGGTGTTGTCTGCCATACATTGCGCTCGCCCGAGTTGGCTATCGCCTGCGCTGTACACTTCATCGATCCCGATGTGTAGATATTCTCGAAGGTCATCCTCTTCAATCGCGCATCGAACATATTGCCTCGCACCACATATATCTCTACCAGCGACATTGCGTGTTCGAGGTAGAGCTGCACGATAGGCTTCATCGCACCATCCGCCACCTTGTAGGTGTAGGAGAGGAGGAAGTCTATCATCGCCGCCTCGTTGTAGGTGGTAGGTTGCTGCACCTCTATCTCGAGAGCATCCTTTCCGCTTACGAGGGTCAGACCATTCATTGTGTTGTAGGCATAACCGTAGAAGGAGTAGCTGCTACCCTCCACCCAGCTGCGCTTGGTCGAAGGAAACCACTTACCCGTAGCCACATCGCGAGTGATGGGGGCGTTGTTGTAGATGCGCGAGGTGTTGTTCTGCACGCCATAGATATAGACCGATCGGTTGTTTATATCCTCCTGCGTCATTGCACCTCGCTGGATATGCTCGGCATTGAAGGCAATCTCGCCCGATTGTGCGATTGCCATCTCCTCGCCAACGCTACCGCACGCCGACAATGTCAACACTGCAAACAATAGAATATATACTCTCTTCATACTCTCTCCCTCTATAAATCGACATAGTGGTCAATCCAATCAACAACCCTGACCTCGGTGGTTATGGTGTTGTCGGTGATGGTCAAATTGTATTCGTACTTCTCGCCCGACTTCCACTCGGTAGGCACCGAAGGGCTCGCAAGTCGTCCAAGTTGTATGTTTCGTATGGCATACTCGGCATCGCCCTGCTTCTTATACTCGAGGTGGAGCGTTACATCGGTCTTGTAGATGGTCTGTGGCAATACCAATATTGTACCCACATCGTAGAGCGGATGTCGTACATCGAGGTTTACCGGCAAGCCATTCTCTGGCAGAGTGCAAGCGCCTCCAAATGCTTGCGACAGCTCGTTCAGCACCGTCTCGCTCAGAATCCACTGCGCCGAGCCATTTGCTCCAAAATGGAAAGAGCCGACATTGTGCAAACCCACCAGACGGATATTGCGTACATCAATCAATGTGGCATTCGATGCGTTGATGATATTGAACTGCAACGCAGCACAGGCGTGGCGGAAGTTGAGGTGTACGGTGGAGAAGTCATCGTTCTCGGATAGGTTACGCTGTGCCGAGGCGTACAACAGATCGGGGCCACCCGTGGTTGCCTCGTAGTTGCCAAGCACCACTCGTCCCTCTGCGTCAGAGAAGGTGCAAGGGGCTTCGTATGGACATACGGCACAGAAATTATACGAGGCCTTCGATATCCAATACTGGGTGTTGTCGTAGTCCCAGCAAGGAGTCTCGGCTGTGGTATTGTAGAATAGACGCTCGGCATCGAATATGCGTGCCGTGTTACCATCGAGAGTATAGGTGCCAAAGAGCTTGAGCTCCTGCTGCTGCAGCCCCTCAACGCCCTCGATGAGAGCGCGGCCATACTGCGAAGCGAAGCCTATCTCGGTCAATACATCATTACCTATCGGTTTCGCTGTTTCACAACTTGCCAAAACCAACAATGCTAATACTATTGTCAATACCTTACGCATAATCTATTCTAAACGGAAAACGGAAAGCGGAAAACTAATTCTGCATTTTGCATTCTCAATTCTCAATTAAATCGTAGTACCTGAGGGGGCGATCAAACCCCCACAGGTTAAAGTTTTGTAAAAATTAGATTGTGATGTTACCGCCATCAACTGGAATCCAATCCTCAACTGTGCAGTCGAAGATAATCTCGTTCACGTTGATAGTGTAGTTGTAGGTGTACTTGTAACCCATCTCCCAGTTGCCCGAAAGAGTGTGAGTGTAAGTGTGCTCGTGACCATCGATAGTGTAGACGATAACGATCTTGGTCTGTGCAGCAGGGATTACGAGAACTGGCTGTGGAGCAAATGGAGTAGCAGCCTCGAGGGTTGCATCCAAAGTGCCATTCTCAACACCAGTTGTAGTCTCTGGCAAGAAGTAGCGAGAGATTGGCAAACCAGCCTGCCAAGTAGCCTCGCTCTTTGCACCAACTACAGGGGTTACGGTCAAGATACCCGACAAGTTCACATCCTTAACAGAGACATTCTTAACGATAACGGCAGCAGCCGAATCGGTCTTCTTGAAGGTTACGTTAAGCTGAGCGTAAGCGTGGTGGAAGAGCAATGGCTGAGCCGAAGTCTGAGGAGCCTCAACGCTGAGGAGGTCCGAGAAGACAACATCGTGCTGATCCATCAAGTTGTTGTCGATAGTACCCCAAACAACCTTCTCGATCTCACCGTTAGTCTTGTACGAAGGGGTGATAGACGAGTTTGCCGGATAAGGGCAAAGGCCGATGAACTGCATATCACCGCTGGTTGGCCAGTAGCGAGCAGGCTCACCCTTCCACAACTCAGTACCTGCATCGTAAACGAACTTGCCGTTCTCGAAGTAGCTTGAATAGTTACCGTCCTGCGCGTCATCCCATACAGCAGTAACTGAGATTGGGTAGGTCATATCATCGTTGGTCTGAATGATACCACGAGTTACGGCCGACTTGAAACCCATCTCCTGCAACTTACCTGTGTAAATCTCCGAGGTCTGAACACAACTGCTCAACGATACCATCGCTGCTGCAGCAAACAAGAAAATCTTTTTCATAATTTAAATGTTTTAAAAAATGGTTAATAAAAAAGTTAATTAAAAAAGGTTTGTTAAAAAATGTGTAAATGTGTAAAAATGTGTTTGTTAAACTGTTCTCTTTCTCTGTTTCGTATTAATCAAAGTTTTTAGGTTGTTAGCATCTCTCTTCACTCGTTAGATGTCGATATCGTACTCAAACTCCTTCCAATCGTCGACCGTAGGGGCAAAGCCACCTCCGACCTCAGGCTTAGGTATGTCTATATCTCCGTTTATCACGATATGCTGTCGAGGGTTATCCTCCATCTGGTCCGACACGTCGAAGTTGTACATATACGGGTGGCCGGCAATATCGGTAAAGAGGATGCTCAACAATGCCACATCGCCACTCGTCTTTTCGCGTCCGAAGGTCTCGAAGTGCGAGGATATAAACGCACTGCGACGCTGTGCGCTGATGACATCGAAGTAGATTGCCAAGGGGTCGGTTGAGCGTGTATTTGTGGCAATGAAGTTCGAGCCTACCTGTCCCGAAAGCATCATCGACACGCTTCCTACCCACTCCATACCCGTTACGCCATTGACCTCTACGGTCCAGCTCTCGACTATGGTGCGGGCTGTGGTCTTGATGATAAAGACATCCTCGGTGATATGCTGAGGAATATGGATATTTCGCTCGCTTGCCACAAAGAGGTGTCCGGGTGTCACTCGAATATCATCATACGAAGGTCGGGTCTCGACACGCGACTGCAAATAGCGCGTGAATGGGCTGCGCTGCTGCTCGCTGATCTCATTGGTGTAGGCCTCTACATCACTCCATACATAGTAGTTACGCACTCGCGTCTCGCCCGCCTCGATGTTATAGACAACCATATCGACATCGCCATACGGTGCTAATATGTATCCTCCCTTGCTCGATACGAAGTCGTGGCTGAGATACTCTCCCGTTTCGGCATCGAAGAATGCCACACGCATCAAACCCGGGTCCACATAGTTGTAGTTTACACTCTCCTCCTCGATGGTGAGGTCGAGATATACCCTAAGG
>JAFVWO010000077.1 GCA_017501625.1 Alistipes sp. | reverse complement strand
TTATCCCTATGGCTCTTGAAGGGCTCGTAGGCCAAAATCTCCTCGGCAGCGATACGCGCATCCTCCATGAAGGTTGCCATCTCCTTCGCGGTATATCCCTCGGCGAGGATTACAACATCGATGCACTCCTTCGAGTCGCCACCCTTATGTACGTAGCTGTAGGGTAGTGGCTCCTGCTTCGAGAGGTCGCGGATAAGCACATCCTCGGGGTCTACAACATGGCGTAGCGTGGCACCCACAGCACCCGTATTTGTGCGTAGCACAACCTCGGCAACGACGGCCTTGTGTGGCTTGGGTACAAGGAGCGTGAACTCGAAGCTGCGTGTCACCTCCGCCGCTTCGGGTGTCGTTATCCACTCCTGAAAGAGTGACGAGAACGATGTCTTATAGACCACGGCACCACTCGCGCAGTCGTAGAGCGTAAGGTCGCCATTGCCGGCCAAGGGCACGCTATCTAAGTTGATGCGACGACCCCACCATCTATCGGTCTTAGAGATATCGCCGAGGGCTACAAACTGCTCCTTGGCATTTCCTGCGAAGGTGTAGTCTATGCGCAATGTGGCATCGTCGAAGTATGTGTCGAAATCTTGTGCAAACAGAGCCGTAGAGCTTATCATGGCCACGGCAATAAAAAGTAATCTTCTCATATTCAGGTTATCGTTTATTTGTCGTTCTTAAATCCGAAGCCAAGGTCATCCTTATCCTTCTCCTCGTTCTCCTTCTCGGGGCCTCCCCAGAGGAATATCTGCGACTCGGTGCCATTCCTTAGGCGCCCGATATTCTTGCGGTGTGTAAAGACAAGAAGCACTGCCACAATCCACGAGAATATGATGAAGGGGATGCTTGCAAAGGGTGCTTCCGAGGTGTATGTCATCGTCGCAAATATCATCACGAAGCATGGGTAGCAGCATCCCGCCACCATTGATGCCAACGACACATAGTGCCAGATGGCAAAGACGAAGCACCACACACCGAAGCAGAGAAGTAGTATGGGAGCATATATGCCCGTGCCGGCACCAAGCAGTGTTGCGACACCCTTACCCCCTTTGAACCCTGCAAATATGGGGTATATATGTCCCAGTACCACGGCTACGGTGGCTATGATGCGCAGGTTTATAAGCCACGCCTCGCTCACGGCATCGTCGTAGCGCATAAGTGAGGTGAGTATCACGGCGATGAAGCCCTTGAAGTAGTCGATGATGAATACGGGCAGTGCAGCACGCTTGCCTAATACGCGCAGCATGTTTGTCGTGCCGGCATTCTTGCTGCCATGCTCACGAATATCTATGCCATAATATTTTTTACCAATCCATACGGCACTCGGTATCGAGCCGAGTAGGTAGGCTACTATTATTAAGGCGATGACACTAAGCCACGTAAATACTGTCCATTCTCCCATAATATCGTCTAATTAGTTCATTTTTAGTGCGATGTGATACCCTCACTTAATCCCACAATATACAAAGTTAGAAAAAATATCGTTATTTGCAAAATTTTACACATGAATCATCCTATTGTTCAATGGCGTTATAAGAGGCTACCATGACACGTATTTTATTTTGTTAGGTTTTGGTTGTAAAGAATTTTTTTATATCTTTGTGTTGAAGACGGGGAATAAGCATTGATTTTGTGTCGTGTGTTCGAGCGTTTATTTACATCTTTGAATGCGATATTATTTGGGCTTTATTAAGAGCCGTCTTAGTTTGGAAAAGGAAATTTATAAATAATAAAGTTTAACCAATCTTACGCCGTTGTGAGATAATATGCATCTATGTTTATGAATAGAATTATTTTTTATCTTATTGCAGGATTCGCAGTAGTGTCATGTAATCAAAATCAAGGTTTGAATCAATTGAAAGCATCTTCAAATGAGGCTTCAGGTTATGCAATTCCTTTACGGGATGTAGTTGAACAAGCAAATGCTATATTAAGTGAAATAGATGGGGCTAAATATAATATTGGGAGTGATGATTTTAACACGAGAAATGTAACTCGTAAAATTAAATCTGTCGATTACATAACGGCTAATAGTGAGGGATGTTCTATAACTAGAAGTGGTGATGCTGAACCAGCGTTATATCTTATTAATTATGAAGACGGCAAAGGTTTTGCTCTTATGGGGGCAGATACTAGATTCCCATATGCCTATGCGGTTTCGAATGAAGGTTATTTAGATTTGTCTGATACTCTATACAATGATGGTTTGGCAATTGTTTTTAAGATGATAACCGATGATGTGATTAATCGTTTAAACGTAGGTGAAACTAGAGGAAAATTTTCAGAAACGTATAAAACGATGGTCAAGACGGAGGAGATGGTACAGCCATGGTTAGGTGATATGGAAGTTAAGGGTTGGAATCAAGGTGCGCCATATAATCAATATTGTCTTACTGATGATGGACAGACTGCACAAGTGGGATGTGCAGCAGTTGCACTCGCTCAGATAATGGCGCATCATAAATTTCCAACATTAGTAGATAATGTGGTGTATGACTGGGAGGAAATGATTAATGGTGATAATAATGATGCCGTCGCAATGTTTATGGCAAAACTAGGAGAGGAGTCTAATCTTAATATGGAGTATGGCACAGTGTCTAGTACTTCTTATAATAGTGCTTTAGGACGGACATTGACTAATATGGGATACGTACATGATGGATTAACTGATTACAATAGTGATGCTCTTATGGAGTACTTGTCAAATGATACATATCCATATGGACCAGCATTTGTTAGAGGTTCGAGAATGAAAGATAATGGGGAAATTACTGGACATGCATGGGTAATTGATGGTTATATTTTGCAAGGACTCTATATAGCTAATGGAACAATTAATGGAGGCATGTATGACTATGTATTTCAAGGATATCTATCACCTCTAATGCATTGTATATGGGGATGGGGTGGTAGTTGTAATGGGTACTATTATGTTAATCCTAATTCGCCACAGTTTGATTTATCTGAAGGACCGGAAAATACGGATGGTTATTTGGAGGGATATGGATCAATGAATAGTAATTATAATTTGAATATCAAAGTAATAACAGGTATAAATAGACAATAGTTATGCGCGGCAAATTTTTAAGTCTTATCGGAATAATAATATTGTCCGTACAATGTAGTAATGATAATATTACTTCAAAAGGGAATAGTGCACCCGAGAATGACGACTCGATACTTGGTGAAGAGTTTGAGGCAATGGATATCTCACAAAGTCAGTGTAAAGTGTCATCGGAGGGTGGTATGTCGGTTGTCGAAGTCGCAAACTATGATTGGTGGTGTATCTCTGAGGTAGAAGCGCAGATAGGGGATGATGATGCGATAACGATTTATAATACTAAATCTCAAAATCCTTTAAAATATATTGAGGGCTCTTGGTTTAGACTTGAGTTAATTGAAGAGGGGAAGCGTCAACTCCGTATTATCATAAATAAGAATGAAACGGCTCTTGCTCGTCGACTGTATGTTTCGATTAGCGCAGGTGTTGCAAGTGGTGAGATTGTAGTTGACCAGCAGTCTGCGAATATAAAAGATTTAGCCACAGATGTAGAGGGCGTATTTCACTATTTGTCGTCTGAAGGTGGAGCTTGTGAGTCGAGGCTTATCAGCAACGATATGTGGAGTATCATACAAGTTGAGGAGCAGATTGGAGATGGTGATGTGCAGGTTCACAATCCATCGGAAATGTTATCATCAGCTATTATTGAGGGCTCTTGGTTTAAGGTTGAGGTGCCGAAGAGTAATTGTGCGATGTTGAACATCAGTATCGGTGAAAGCTATCAAATTGTGGTGCGTAAACTAACAATTACTATGGCTGTGGGAGAGGATAATGTTACGATAACTGTTGTTCAGGAGCCCGACTATGTGGTTAGCGATAATGGTGAACCTAAAGTTAGAAATAGCAGGCACGATGTCGTGTCGAAAGGCGGTGAATATACCTCGGAGCTATTAAATTATAGATCTTGGAGAATTCAAAGTGTCGCGGGGCAGCTGGATAATGGCGAATTGGTGGAGATGTACAGATACGATGGACTCCATAATGTAACCTTTGTTGTGGGCTCTTGGTATAAGGTGGAAATCCCTAAGGAACATGGCAATATGCTGCTTTTTGATATAACAGAGAATAGCACCTCTCAGCAGAGAAAAGTCGTAGTTTGTATGAAGGTGGCAGGAGAAGAGTATTCGTTAGAGGCTGTTCAAGAGCCTGCCTATCTGTAGTGAGAAATATTTTTCTTCATTCATCATAAGAGGTCGTAGCTACAATGAATTTAAGGCGAGCCGCTTGCGCAGTAAGGTAGCATGTTTGTCGAGCAGACATTCATGCTGCCATGCTTGCGAATATCTATGCCATAATATTTTGACCAATCCATACGGCACTCGGTATCGAGCCGAGTGGGTAGGCTACTATTATTAAGGCGATGACGCTAAGCCATGTAAATAGTGCCCATTCTCCCATAATATCGTCTAATTAGTTCATTTTTAGTGCGATGTGATTCCATTACTTAATGCCACAACATGCAGAGTTATAAATGACATCGTTAATCGTAAAATTTTACACCTCTGATTATTGCTTCGCGGCATAATTCCGCACGTAACCTTCCGTGCGCCATGGGAATAGGAATAGGAATAAAAATCGTAGCAAAAAATTGCAGTTTTCAAAAAAATGTGTAATTTTGTTTTGTTAAATACATATTTGCATATTTATGAAACTACAACTAAACATTGCTAACCTTGCAACCTCATTCAAAGAGTCGGTGACAGACTGGCGCTGGTGGTCTTCTATGGGCCAAATAGTTTTCGGCTGTTTCCTTGTGGCTGTCGCCTTCGTAGTATTCATCAACCCCTACGACCTTGTTCCGGGAGGTATCTATGGCTTGGCCTTGGTGCTTCACAATCTATTCCCCTCAGTTCAGGTAGGTACGTTTGGCTATATGTTTGACGTGCCCCTTATCCTTACCGCGTTGCTACTCTTCGGTGGCACGTTTGGTGGTCGCACGATATTTGCATCGTTCCTCACACCCGGTATAATGAACATCCTCGACTACTTGGTTTACCCCAACGAGGCCGCTATCGAGGCTCTCGACCCTACGCTCCTGTTGGGAGGTACGGTAGACCTCTCCGAGCACCTTATGTTGGCCGCAATCATCGGTGGTTGTTTCAGTGGTGTGGGCGTGGGTGTCGTCATTCGTAACAATGCCGCTACGGGAGGTACCGACATCACGGGTATGTTGTTACACCGCTTCGCCAAGATGAAGTTCGCTAACGGCGTGCTTCTGTCGGATGCTGTCATCGTGCTCAGCGGTCTTGTGGTCATCGGCTTTGGCGTGGGTCTTCCGGAGGGTAAGGAGGCGCAGGGCCTTATGCTCTCGCTCTACTCGGCCGTGTGTATCTTCGTGAATGCCAAGGTGCTGGGCTACACTATAGATGGTGCTTCGCGCGATAAGCTCCTATATATCATCTGCGACGAGCACTCGGACAAGATGCGCGAGTATATCCTTCACGAGTTGGGTCGTGGCGGTACCTATATCAAGGCTAAGGGTATGTATACCGACCGCGATAAGGAGATGATATTCCTCGTCGTAAATCGTAAGGAGGTGCGCAACGTGCAGCAAAAGATTAAGGACTTCGACCATAAGGCATTTGTTGTCGTTACGGATGCATACGACACCTTTGGCGAGGGATTCAAGCCCTTCCCCGAGGAGAATGGCATGCCTACAGAGTAAATAGTAGCATAATATGAATATTCCAATGAATAATTTGCGCCCACTCACAGGTAGCGGGCGCAAGCTATATATCGAGACCTATGGTTGCCAGATGAATGTCGGTGACTCGGAGATTGTGGTCTCTATCATGCAGCAGGAGGGCTTTCGTTATACCGAGAGCCTTGAGGAGGCCGATGTTGTCCTTATAAACACATGCTCCATACGCGATAATGCCGAGCAGCGCATCTGGGGACGTCTAAGCGAGATGCGAAGGATGCGTAAGCAGAAGCCATCGCTCATCGTGGGCATCATAGGCTGCATGGCCGAGCGCCTTAAGGAGGAGCTTACGAAAGGTGGCACGGGTGTCGACATCGTCGCAGGCCCCGATGCCTACCGCGACCTCCCACGCCTTGTGCGCGAGGTGGATAATGGTGCAGCGGGTGTCAACGTGGAGCTCTCGAAGGAGGAGACGTATGCCGAGATAGCCCCTGTGCGCTTGGACAAGAATGGTGTGAGCGCCTTCATCGCCATCATGCGTGGTTGTAACAACTACTGCTCGTATTGCGTTGTGCCCTACACACGTGGTATTGAGCGTAGCCGCGATGCTCAGACTATCGTTGCCGAGGCACGCACGCTATTTGAGAATGGCTACCGCGAGGTGACACTCCTTGGTCAGAATGTAAACTCATACCGCACGGGTGAGGTCGACTTCCCCGAGCTATTGAAGCGCGTAGCTGAAATATCGCCCCTCTTACGTGTGCGTTTTGCTACGTCGCATCCCAAGGATATCAGCGATAAGCTCCTCGAAACGATGGCCTCGATGCCCAATATATGTAAGGCCATACACCTCCCTGCACAGTCGGGATCTACGGAGATGCTCAAGCGCATGAACCGCAAATATACGCGCGAGTGGTACTTGGAGCGTGTGGCTGCCATACGTCGCTACATGCCCGACTGCGCCATAACTACGGATATCATTGCCGGCTTTGCCCACGAGACCGAGCAGGAGCACAAGGAGACACTCTCGCTCATGCAGGAGGTGCGATACGACTTCGCCTATATGTTCAAATACTCGGAGCGCCCGGGCACCTTCGCGCAGCGCAACCTTGGTGACGACATCCCCGAGGATGTTAAGACACGTCGCCTGACGGAGATTATCGACCTCCAGAACAGACTCTCGGAGGAGAGCAACAAGCGTGATGTGGGTAAGGAGTTCGAGATTCTTGTGGAGTGTACATCGAAGCGTAGCGACAAGCAGCTGTCGGGTCGTACCTCGCAGAATAAGATGGTCGTCTTCGACCGCGGCAACCACAACATTGGCGATTATGTCCGCGTGCGCATCACGGGATGTTCGTCGGCAACACTTTTTGGCGAAGAAATTTAGTGTAATGAGGTAAAAAGTACCCGACCTCTTAACAAAACGGGGATGACTAAAAAGTAATTTAGTCATCCCCTTCTTCATGTCTGTGCCTCATGACACTAAATCTCGTGTTGCAACTCAGTAGGTGGTGATTAGTGAACAATCTATTCCACTACCCATACCAGCGGTGCTCCCGTTGTGGCTATCTCCTCGTCGGTGAGCGTAATAGATATTATGCCCGAGGCGAAGGATGCCACGGCGTATGGCTGGTAGACAAACATAACACCACGCTCGGTGACAAGCGCCGAATTGGCTGCAGGAAGCGCATCGGCACTCTCTACAAAGGTGTAAGGCTCTATCTCCAGCAGCTTGTCGAATAGCAACTCACGCACGCATGCGCTCCACTCGCCATCGAAGAGGTAGGTGAAGTCGTAGAGCTGTCCCGTTGCAAGGTCGAAGCACTCGTACCATAGGCTACTGCCGCCATGAGCACCTCCGGTGTATGTCTCAACGTATGTCTCATAACATAGTATACTATTGTCGCGCACGAAGTGTACCTGCTGGTCCATCGTGTACCAGCATGGTGACGACGAGTGGCTGATATTCCATCGCCCCTCCTCGCTATACTCATCAACGAGAAGCTGTGCCGAGGCCTCGACGCTCATGGGCTCAACCATATAGCCATCAAAGGTGTTGGCATAGTTTTGAGCCTCGATGTCGGCAAATATGGGGTTGTCTTCGACATTCGTAATACGCTGATAGCATACCGACACGCGACATTCGGCGCTCTCTACCGCCATCTCAAAGGGCTCGAACTTGGGCATACCATCCTCGCGACTCTTACTCTCGGAGCACGACACTGCGGCAAGTAGTACGAGTGCCCAAACGTATGTAATGTATCGTCTCATAAACATAGGTTTTAATTCACATCGTAAAGATAGCGCTTTTTATCGTAACGACAAAGTGTCGCGGGAAGTGTATGCCTAAAAGTTCTCTTTTGCCCTTGGTGTCGAGGGCTCTACATTATCGTGTAGCTCGAGGCGCGACCATTGGGATAGATGCCATCAATAGAGGTGATAGGCTCGTGCAGTCGGTTGATATCCTCCATGCTATATATCGGCCTATCGTTTATGTGCGTGATGATGTATCCCTCCTTCACGCGGCAGCGCTCCAGTAGCCCACCATGTTTTATGCTCTCAACCTGCACACCACCGCGTATGTCGAGCTCGCGGCATAGCGACGTAGGCGCACTCTTAAGCTTCGCACCGAGCTCCGCGACGACATCTACCGTCTCGCGGCTTAGGAGCGATGTCTCGCCCGCTCTATTTTGTAACGTGGCGCTGAGGCTCAGCTCCTTATCCCCACGGCGCACTGTGAGCGTAACCTTATCTCCGGGGCGGCGCTTGCCTATCTGCTCGAGGAATATGGCTGAGTCGTTGACCTTTACACCATCAATCGCGGTGATGACATCACCCTTGCGTATGCCCGCCTCCGAGGCTGCTCCTCCCTCGCTGACGGTGGCAACATACATACCCCCGAGGGTGTTGATGCCCGTAATCTCGCCCGCCTCGTCGATAAACTGCTGGTCGACAGCGCGGAACGATATGCCGAGGACGGCACGCTGCACTACGCCCGACTCTTTGAGGTCGACAACAACCTTACGTACTATGCTCTCGGGCACGGCAAACGAGTAACCCACGTAACTACCCGTAGAGGTCTTAATGATGGTATTGATACCTACAAGCTCACCTCGCGTGTTGACGAGTGCTCCGCCCGAGTTACCCGGGTTTACGGCAGCATCGGTCTGTATAAATGACTCTATACCTCCGCTATTATCCAAGGCGCCAAGCCTGCGGGCCTTTGCCGAGACGATGCCGGCCGTTATTGTTGACTGTAGCTCCATGGGGTAGCCTATGGCTAACACCCATTCGCCAAGGCGTAGGTCATCTGACGAGCCAAATGGCAGCGTGGGCAGCCCCGTAGCATCTATCTTTATGAGGGCTACGTCCGTTGCGGGGTCGGAGCCTACAATGGTGCCATCGAAGGCGCGGCCATCGTTAAGTTTCACACGTAGTTTAGAGGCATTCTCTATGACATGGTTGTTGGTGACGATATATCCATCCTCCGAGATTATCACGCCCGAGCCTCCGGCACGTCGCTCGCGTGGCGCCGAGCCATAGCCTTGGGGGTAGCCGAAGAACTCGAAGAAGGGGTCGCGCTCGAGGCCTCTACCTGCGACAGATACTGTAGCCTCGATATTTACTACAGCCTTAACGGCATTCTCGGCAGCATACGTCAGGTCGGGGTACTCCGTGGCGACAACCTGCGAGGCAAAGTGCGCATCTGTAACGGGATTTTGCTCAAAGGCACTCTCGCTATCGATGATAGACCGTGGTGCCGTTGCCTCGTTGTCGCTTTTGGTGGCTATATACATGGTCGCGGCACTCGTCACCGCCGAGAGGGCGATGACGCTCATGAAGAATAACATTTGCTTTTTCATACTCTTAAAAATTTTTGGTTCTTAAAAGTATAGTTCCTTACATAGGCACGAGTTTTTTTTGTTACGCATAAAAGAACGCGCCCGACAACGTAATTATTTTGTCAGGCGCATCATTTTGTTTGTGTAGGGGTGGTGTATATTTACTCCAAGATGTATACCGTCTCGCCCTTACGTTGCATGTGGTATGTTTCGCGGGCATACTGCTCCATAAACTCGGGCGAGGTCGTTATCCTCTCGATAAAGGCGCTGTCGCGAGCAATCTTAGCCTCAAGGTTAGCTATCTTGCGCTCCACCTCGCCTCTGTTGTTCGACGTGCGAACCATGTCGACAATGGTGCTAACCGATACAAAGAGCGTACAGATGGCGATGACGGCTGTCATCGTCACCCAGAAGTAGTTGACGAACTTCTGCTTGCGGCTATTGTCTGTATCGTGTTTGGCCATGGCCTATTAGGGTATGTGCATGAACTTATGTGTCTGTATCGATATGTTCCACTCGGGATGCTCCTTGACCCACTCGACCATCGTGGCGATGATGCTCTCATATACGCTCCATTCGGGCTGCACATAGAGTAGACATTTGCGTCCAACCTTACGGCTGCACTCCACGGCCCATGCGAGGTCCTCCTCCGTCTGGATGATGACCTTAAGTTCGTCGGCACGGCGGAAAGCCTCCTCCAAGGGGGGCATCTGTCGCTTGGGTGATAGACATATCCAGTCGAACTCACCGCTTATGGGGTTTGTGCCCGATGTCTCGATGAATATCTCAAGACCGCGGGCATGAAGCTCACGTGTAAGCTCTCCGAGGGGATATAGCAGAGGCTCGCCCCCCGTGATGACGATGGCCTGTGCCGAGCAACCGGCAGCACGCTCGACGATAGTAGCGATGTCGGTGGGTGGGTATATCTTGGGGTTCCACGTGTACTTGGCATCGCACCAGCGGCAGCCTACATCGCAACCACCGAGGCGTATGAAGTAGGCCGGCTTGCCGGAATGAAAGCCCTCGCCCTGTATCGTGTAAAAATCCTCCACAAGGGGTAGCTTGCGCCCGCCTTCGAGGAGCTCTATGTCGGGATTAATCTTCATCTAATACGTAGATATCCTTAAGGTTGCGACCTATCTGATTGTAATCCAAGCCATAGCCCACGATGAACTCATTGCCGATAGGCATAGCCACGTAGTCGATGTCGTATTCGTACAAGAACTTTTCGGGCTTGAAGAAGAGTGTACATATAGCTATGCTCGCGGGGTTACGCTGGCGTAGGTATTCCAAGAGGTAGTTCATGCTGTGACCCGTCTCGACGATATCCTCGACGATGATGATATCCTTACCCTCGATGTCGAAGTCGATGCCAAGGTGCTGCTTGACGTTACCGGTAGACTGTGTGCCCTCGTATGACGATATCTTAACGAAGGCAAGGCGGCTGTCGAATGTCGTCTTACGCACAAGGTCGCTGAGGAAGAGGAAAGCACCGCTGAGCACTCCGAGAAATATGGGTGTCTTACCCTTATAGCGCTCGTTGAGCTTGTCGGCAACACGCTGAACAGCAGCATCAATCTCCTCTGCGGGAATCATCGTCTTAAATCTGCGGTCTAATAGCTGAATCTTATCCATGATACAAAATTTTGTCCAAAGTTACGCAATTAATTCCAATAGTGCAACACTATTCGGCCTTTACGCGGTCGAGGATGCCTGTGAGCGCAGCGAGTATTACGCCATAGTTCGTTATGGCTACACCCTGCTCGCGGGCGCGCTCCACGCGGCTGAGCACATGGCGACGGTTGAACATGCAGGCGCCACAATGAATAACAAGGTCGTAGGGTGTGAGGTCGGTGGGGTAGTCAGCACCTCCGACAATATCTATTTGCAACCCCTCGCCAAAGCGCTTGCGCAAGATGCGTGGTAGTTTCACGCGGCCGATATCTTCGTTCTGAGGGGTATGTGTACACGCCTCAGCAATAAGTATGCGCGAGGTGGCGGTTATGCGTTTGAGTGCCTTGACACCCTCCAAGAAGAGGGCGATGTCGCCCTTATAGCGTGCAAAGAGGATAGAGAAGGATGTCAACGTCGATGCCTCGGGCTTCATGCGATACACCTCCTCGAAGGCTTGCGAGTCAGTGATGATAAGCTCCGGAGGTGTGGCATAGGCTGCGAGTGCCGTAGCCATGCTCTCGGGCGTGCAACACATAGGTACGCAGCCGCGATCCAAGAGCTCGCGTATGGTCTGCACCTGTGGCTGTATGAGGCGACCTTTGGGTGCCGACTTGTCCTGTGGCATGACGAGTAATACGCGGTCGCCCGCCTTGCAGAAGCCTTCGGTGATGAGGCGCTCTTCATTTGGGCGGCACGTAGCGATGCGCTCCTTGAGCTCGGCGATACCCTCACCCTTGAGTGCGCTTATCGTGATAGGCTCCGTCTTTGTCAGCGTCGCAACCTCCGCACGTAGTGCCTCCATGTTCGTAAGGCGGTCGCTCTGTGCAATAAGCGTGATGGTCGTAATCTCGCGTATGCGACACTCCTTAACGACATCCATCTCGACATCCGTGCCCTCGTCCGTAAATAGGATAAGGGCTATGTCGGTGCGATCGAGCACCTTAGCTGTGCGTGCCATGCGTGCCGTGCCTAATAGCGTGTCGTCGTCCAAGCCCGGGGTGTCGATGATAACGGCTGCGCCCAAGCCCTGTAGCTCCATGGCCTTCTGCACGGGATCTGTCGTCGTGCCACGCTCCTTAGATACGATGGCCACATCCTGACCCGTGAGGGCGTTCATAAGCGTAGACTTACCCGCATTACAGCGCCCAAAGATGGCAATATGTACTCTCTCTGATGTCGGTGTGCTCTGCATATCTCGTGGCGTTAAAATCTAAAGTCGCGCTTACCCTCGATGATGGCCTTGAGGTTCTCCTCGGTGATGCGGCGCACCTTCTCCGAGGGAATAATTTGTGCTTGCTCGGCTATCATCTTCTTACCCAGCAGTTTGACGTTTGGCGAGGCGTAGTCCTCGAGGTACTCGGCAAGGGTCATGAGCGCATTTGGCGCACAGCAGTTGCCTATAAGGCCACGCTTGGCCAACGACATAAACCTATCACCCGTGCGACCCTCGCGGTAGCAGGCGGTGCAGAAGCTCGGCACATAGCCCAACTCCAAGAGCCAGCCTACAATCTCGTCGAGCGTGCGGTTGTCCGAGATGTCGAACTGAGCAGACTCCTCGGCATCCTCCACACCCTCGGCATAGCCACCGACACTTGTCTTTGAGCCACCGCTAAGCTGCGATACGCCGACATCCAACACGAGCTCACGCGAGCGGCGTGACTCGCGCGTAGAGACAATCATGCCCGTGTAGGGTACGGCCAAACGCAAGACGGCAACGATACGACGGAATACATCGTCGGTGACAGCATCGGGGAAGTCCTTGGGGTCGATATCGCTTGCGGGGCGTATGCGGGGCACGCTGATGGTGTGAGGGCCTACGCCAAAGCGTGCCTCAAGGTGCTCGGCATGCATAAGGATGCCAACAACGTCGTAGCGGTAGTTCGTCAATCCGAACAATGCACCCACGCCCACGTCGTCAATGCCTCCAAGCATGGCACGATCCATCGCCTCGGTGTGGTATGCCCAATCGCTCTTGGGACCTGTGGGGTGCAGCTTCTCGTAGGTGGCACGGTCGTAGGTCTCCTCGAAGAGGATATATGTGCCGATGCCGGCATCCTTCAGGCGCGTGTAGTTCTCCACCGTCGTAGCTGCAATGTTCACATTAACGCGGCGTATGGCGCCATTCTTATGGTGTATCGAGTATATTGTGTCGATAGACTCCAAAACGTACTCTATGGGGTTCTTCGTGGGGTGTTCGCCCGTCTCCAGCGCCAAGCGCTTATGTCCCATATCCTGCAGGGCGATGACCTCGCGACGTATCTCCTCCTGCGTGAGCTTGCGACGCGGTATTGTGCGATTTTTGGCGTGGTAGGGGCAGTATACGCAGCCGTTGATGCAGTAGTTCGAGAGGTATAGCGGGGCAAACATAACTATGCGGTTGCCATAGATGCGCTGCTTAAGTCTGCGCGCTATGTCGTACATGCGCTCCTCAATCTCCTTATCATCGACCTCGATGAGCACGGCAGCCTCGCGGTGCGATATGCCGTTACCCTGCTCCGCTTTCGTGAGTATCTCTTCGATGAGCGCCTTGTCGTTGCGGTGCTCGCGGGCATACTCCAGCGTGGCGCGTATCTCGCCGTCGTGGATAAACTCGGCGGCGTGTTCCGATTTTACGTTATATTCTGTCATCTTGCGTAGTTTTAGTGTTGTTAAAATCTCCTCGCGAGTAATCTATGTGGTAACCGATGGTCTTAAGCTCTTCATCGAGAGCCGCCAACCCCTCGGCTGCCTCCTTGCCCCACGAGGCTTTATTCTCATATATGGCATATTTAGCCCTTACATCCGAAGGCGATAGGTTGGGCATAACGACATTTGCACCCGAGAGTATACCCTCCAGACGTCCCGTGGGCGAGAGTGTTGCTAAGGCCGTTGTCGATGGTATCAGCGCCTTAGGCAGCATAAGTCGCACGATGGCCACTGTTGCCAGCGTCAGACCTAGGTCGCCCGCAGGCTCCGAGCCTAAGGGGGTTGCGTGGTGGGGGAGGAAGGGGCCTATGCCCACCATCTCGGGCTGCATCTTTTCGATAAGCTTAAGGTCCTCGACGATATGCTCTATGGTCTGACCCTTCACGCCTATCATCATACCCATGCCCACCTGATAGCCGGCACGTTTGAGTGCCTCCAAACAGCCTATGCGGTGCTCCAAGCCTCGGCCCGAAGGGTGCAGAGACTCGTAAAGAGCGCTGTTGGCCGCCTCGTGGCGCAAGAGGTAGCGGTTTGCTCCCGCACGCTTAAGGCGTATGTACGAGGCCTCGCTGCGTTCACCCAACGAGAGCGTTATGGCGACATCCGGATATTGGCTGCGCATCATACATAGTAGCTCCTCAAGCCATGCGTCCGAGTGTGTGCCATCCTCGCCACCCTGAAGTACGAAGGTGCGGAACCCTAAGCGGTAGCCCTCGGCGCATGAGAGCATAACCTCCTCTGAGGTGAGCCTATAGCGCTCGGCAGTGCGGTTACTGCGCCTAAGACCGCAATAGAGGCAGTCGCAGCGGCAGTAGCTCGAGAGTTCTATGAGGCCACGTATATATATGCCGAGTCCGAACTGCTTGCGGGCAGTTCGGACGGCACTATCGCGAAGAAGTTGAAGCACGTGGTCATCCCTCATACACTCCCTAAGCAGTGTACTCAGGCTCTTAGCGTCGAGCCTATGGTCGGTGGCCAGCTGCTCAACTAACTCCTTCATCATTATCTCTTCTTTAACTCGGCATCGAAGGTCTTCTTGCCATCACCATAGGCTGTATGTACGCTCGGACCCGAGATACAACCACCATCGCAGACCATCACCTCGATGAACTGTGCGGGAGCCTTACCTGTCTTACCGTATGCCTTCAGCAGACCGACATTCTTCTTATTGAGGCCGGCAATCTGCAATGTCGTGAAGTCGAGCTTACCATCGACGAGCTCCTTAACGGCAGCCGTAACACCACCATTTTCGGCAAAGCCGTGTGCCGAGCGACGCGATGCGCACTCTACGGGGTGGATGTGAGCCTCACCAAGCTCTATGCCCATACCGCCGAGGATAGCGTGTGTCTCCTCATACGTGAGTACGAAGTCTACCTTGCCCTCCAAGCCCTCGCGACGTACCTCCTTACGCTTGGCGATACATGGACCTACGAAGACAAGCTTGGCGTTGGGATACTTCTCACGTGCAAGCTCTGCGGTATAAATCATTGGTGAATATGTCGTTGAGATATACTTCTTCAACTCGGGAGCGTGCTTCGATGCCATCTCCATGTACGACGGGCAGCACGACGTAGTCATGAAGGGCTGACCCTCGGCCATCTTCTCCGCAAACTCGTGTGTCTCCCTCTCTGTGGTAATCTCTGCACCACGTGCCACCTCTATCACATCCTTGAAGCCTATGGCCTTGATAGCGCCATATACCTGCTCTGTGGGCACGTTGTACTGTGAGAGGATTGAGGGCGCAACCATGGCTATTACCTCCTCGCCACGACGTATAGCCTCCAAAACATCGAATACCTGCGAAATCTCGAAGATAGCACCGAAGGGGCAGGCATTCATACACTTACCACAGTAGATACACTTCGACTCGTCGATATGCTCCACACCATACTCATCCTTCGAGATAGCACCCACGGGGCAAGCCTCCTCGCAGGGTACGGGGATGTAAACGATGGCGTGGTAGGGGCATGCTGCATAACACTTACCGCAGCTGATACATATCTTGTGGTTAATCTTTCCCTGCGATGTGTCGGGATCGAACTCAATAGCTCCCTTGGGGCATGCATGCTCACAAGCACGTGCCACACATCCACGGCAGAGGTTCGTAATATCGTAGTTTGTGCGCACGCATGACGAGCAAGCTTCGTCGATGACACACATGATGTTATCCTTCAGCTTCTTGCGGTCGAGGGTCATCTTGGCATAGTCCGACAAAGGCATCAACTCATCCTTCTCGTCGGTCATATCCCAGCCCAAAAGAGGAAGCGACTTATACTTCCACACGGCACGCTCCTTATGTATACAGCAGCGTCCGCGCACCTGTGAGTTGCGGGGGCTGAACTCGATGGGCACTCTGTCAATTTTCTCTACAAGTTGGCCCTCATTCCAGAGGCTCACGAGTTTTGTGAGGAGTCTCTGGCGCACAATCATTACGTTATTTTTAATTGCCATACGTTAAAAGTTGGGTTTTCAATTGAACAAAGGTAATAATTTTTACGTCAAACACGCAAAGTTATCTCCATTTTTTATTGTTATACCTATATTTTATTATCTATGTGGTCTTTTTCGGATTGTAAATATATCCATAATGTACGACATGCGCCCCTAAATTCGGGCGCATGTCGCATATATGGTATGTCACGTCTAACCACTAATGGCGCTGGCGACGTTGCTCGCGGTTGAGCGACTCCTGCTGCTGGCGAAGAGCCTCCTCATAGCGCTCTTGGAACTTCGACTTCTTCTTAGGTTTGTGTGATAGGAGCTTGGCGCGTACCTTCTCGTCGTTGACACTGCGACGAATGATGAACATGATGAGCATCGTCAGCAACTGCGACAAGAAGTAGTAGTAGCACAAGCCCGACGAGAAGCTGTTCATCACACATAGCATCATGATAGGCATGAAGTATACCATCATAAACTTCATCATACCCGCACCGGGCTGTCCTGCTGTGGCGGCAGCCTGCTGCTTATATGTGAAGAACGAGTAACCAAAAATCGAGAGTGTCATCAACAGGGCAAACAAGCTGACATGGTCGCCATAGAACGGGATGTTGAAGGGTAGCTGCAACACACTATCGTATGACGACAGGTCGTCGGCCCACAAGAAACCCTCGCCACGTAGCTCGATGCTCGCGGGGAAGAAGCGGAACATTGCCCACAGAATAGGCATCTGTATCAACAGGGGCAGACAACCTCCCATGGGGCTTACTCCAACCTTTTGGTATAGCTCCATCGTCGCCTGCTGCTTCTTCATGGCATCATCCGGATTGGGATACTTCTGGTTGATAGCCTCCATCTCGGGACGAATGGCTCGCATCTTCGCCGTAGACATATAGCTCTTATACGTGAGCGGCAGGATGACAAGTTTAACTAAGATGGTAAGTATCAGGATGATAAGGCCGTAGCCGAGACCATGGTCGCTCAACCAGTGGAACACCGGAATGGTGACTATGCGGTTAATCCAGCCTATGAGCCAGCCACCCATGGGGATAAGGTCCTCGAGGTGCGAAGCCTCGCCTTGGAACTCTACGCCCTGCATAATCTTGAAGTCGTTAGGGCCATAGTAGAGTGCGAGGTTATACTGTTGCTGTGTTGCTGTGTGAGGGATGATGACGCGGGCATCAAACTCCTTGACGAAGCCTTGCATGGCATCCTTAGCACGCTTAAAGCTCATGCCGGCATGTATGGGGTCGTCGGACAAGAGCGCTGACGAGAAGTACTGCTGCTTGAACGCCACCCAGTTAAGTCCGCGGTGGTGCTCACGGCCGCCATCTACGTCCAACTCGTCCATATCCTCATCCTCGGCCGTATAGTAGGCGATAGTCGTCGCCATAGCCTCATTATCGAAGCTGCGCTCGTTCTGGTTGCCGCGGTTGCTCCACTTGAGGATTATTTCGTCGGCACGACCAAGCATGGGGTCGATATTGTGCTGGTTGAGGGTGAAATCTATGAGATAGTCACGACTGGGGTTGCCCGTTTTGTAGAGCGTGTATACATACTCAACGTAGGCATCCTCGTCGATGGGGAGGGTCATAGTGATAACCTCACGGTCATCCTCCCTCGTGAGCTTCGAGGTGAAGTAGTAGTCGTTGGTGTTCACCGCCTTTGTTCCCTCGTGGCGCTGTAGGTCGAGGCCGAAGCGTGCCGACCCCGGAGTCATCATCTGCACCTTCTCGGTGCGCTCACCCTCGGCATAGCGCGTATAGTTCTCGAGTGTTACGTCCACAATCTTACCACCGTGGCTGTCGAATACCACGGTCATAAAGTCGTTGCGCAGCGTGTCGAGCTTCGATACGCCCTCGCGTGCGGCGTAGAGCGTAGCACCTTGGCGGTGGAGCTCCACGTTCATCCTTTCGGCCGTGGCAATAGAGTCGCGCAGATGTCTCTCTTCGGGAGTCATAGCCTCCTCAACCATGCGTGCAGCCTCGGCCTCGGCAGCACGTTGTGCTTGGGCAAGTTGCTCCTTGCGAGCCCTCTCTTGAGCAATCTTTTGCTGCTGCTCCATCTCGTTGCTCTGGTAGAACGAGAAACCCACGAAGACAGCAATCATCAGCACAATGCCAATAATAGTATTCTTATCCATTACAATGTTTAATTTTCAATACACTAATCGTCCTAACGTATGTCGGGTCTAATTATTATTTGTTGCCGGCCTCGTCGCGGTATTTAAGCGCCTCGCGGACAAAACTTACGAACAATGGGTGAGGATTTGCTGCCGTAGAGTGGTACTCGGGGTGGTACTGCGTACCTACGAACCAGCGGTGCGCGGGAATCTCTACAACCTCCACAAGACCCGTGTCGGGGTTCTGACCCACGGCCTTCATGCCCGCAGCCTCAAAGTCGGGGAGGAAGGCGCTGTTGAACTCGTAGCGGTGGCGATGGCGCTCAACGACACTATTCGTGCCGTAGGCCTCGGCTGCGCGTGAGCCCTTAGCCAAGTGACAGGGGTAGCCACCAAGACGCATGGTACCTCCCTTGGCCGTAACATTCTTCTGCTCCTCCATAAGGTCGATGACGGCATGCTTCGTCTGTGCCATCTCGCTCGAGTTGGCATCGTGCCATCCGAGGACGTTGCGCGCGAACTCTATCACGGCGCACTGCATACCGAGGCAGATGCCGAAGAAGGGCACATTATTCTCTCGGGCATAGCGCACAGCGACGAGCTTGCCCTCGATGCCGCGATTGCCGAAGCCCGGGGCAACCATTATGGCCGACATCTTGCCAAGGTGTTCCTCGACATTGTCGATGGTAAGACGCTCCGAGTTAACATAGTGGAGCTTGACCTTAACCTCATTGACAGCACCCGCGTGGATGAACGACTCGCTGATAGATTTGTATGCATCCGGCAACTCCGTATACTTGCCCACAAGGGCGATGTCTACCACGCTCTTAGGATTCTTGATACGCTCGACGAAGGCTCTCCACTCGGTCATGTCGGGCTCCTGTTCCGACTCCAAGCCGAGCTTCTCGAGGAGCACACCATCCAAGTTCTGTTCGTGCATGCGCAGCGGAACCTCGTATATCGTCGGCACGTCGATAGACTGCACCACGGCCTCGGGTGTCACGTTGCAGAAGAGTGCCACCTTGCGACGTATATCTTGGCTCAGGTCGTGCTCCGAGCGTAGCACGAGGATGTCGGGCTGCAATCCATACGACAGAAGCTCCTTGACAGAGTGCTGCGTAGGCTTGGTCTTAAGCTCGCCCGATGCCGCCATGTAGGGTATGAGGGTGAGGTGTACAAGCACGGTATTCTGGTATCCGAGCTGATAACGTAGCTGTCGTACCGACTCGATGAAGGGGAGCGACTCGATATCGCCCACTGTGCCACCAATCTCGGTGATGATGACGTCGTACTTCTTTGTGGCACCGAGCAACTGTACGCGGCGCTTAATCTCGTCGGTGATGTGGGGAATGACTTGCACGGTCTTGCCAAGGAACTCGCCGCTACGCCCCTTATCAATCACACATTGATATATCTTACCTGTCGTGACGTTGTTGTTCTTGGTCGTCTGTATCGATGTGAAACGCTCGTAGTGGCCGAGGTCGAGATCTGTCTCCGTGCCATCCTCCGTAACATAGCACTCACCATGCTCATAGGGGTTGAGAGTGCCCGGGTCGACATTGATGTAGGGGTCGAGCTTCTGGATGGTTACCGAGTAACCGCGAGCTTGAAGAAGGCGTGCTATAGATGCCGAAATGATACCCTTGCCGAGTGAAGAGGCAACACCACCCGTTACAAAAATGTACTTTGGTTTAGATAGTTTCATAGCTTTATCTGTTTTATTCTTACGTTCATTATTTCTGCTTCTCCTCCGCATCGATGAGTTTAACCTTCTCGATGAGTTCTGCCATGTCGCGCTTCGTGCGCTCAATCTTCTCGCGCACGTCGGCAATCAATGCCTCGGCATTCTTCGACTTAGAGAAGAAACCTATGTTATTCTCCAAGAGGGCGATGTCCTGCTCCATTTGGCGCACCTTGTTGTATAGTTTCTCGCGCTCCGAGCGTAGCTGTCCGCCACTCTTGAGGTTCGATACGCGCTCCTTGAAGCGGTTCATCGAGCGGTTGCGCTCCGACGAGCGTAGTGTCGCGAACATGCCGTCAACGACGCTCTTATACTCCTTCTGCAGGGCATCCTTCTGCTTGATGGGCACGAAGCCTATCTGGCTCCAGCGACGCTGGAACTCCTTGATGGCCTCGAAGCCTCCTGCCTTGATGTCCGCAGCCCTCATCTCCTCCAAGAGTGCCTGCTTGAGGCGCAAGTTCTCCTCATGCTCCGTGTCGATATGCGAGAAGTGCTCCGCCTTACGCTCGAAGAACTTGTCGCAGGCGGCACGGAAACGCTTCCATACGACATCCGAGTGGCGACGTGCCACGGGGCCCGTCTGCTTCCACTTGGCCTGAAGAGCTATGAGCTCGTCGGTGGCATGCTTCCAATCCTCGCTCATAGACAACGCCTCAGCCGCAGCGCACAACTCGTTCTTCATGGCGAGGTTGTGCTCCATCTCGTTCTTCACGCCGGCGTAGAAGTCGCGCTTGAGGTCGAAGAACTTATCGCAGGCATTGCGGAAGCGCTCGTATATGCGGTTGTTATCCCTCTTTGGGGCGAAGCCTATGGTCTTCCATACCTTCTGTATCTCGAGAAGCTCCTCGCTCGCCTTGTTCCAATCCTTACGTGCCACCATGGGGCGGGCAACGAGAGCCTCGGTCTTCTCGCATAGCTCCTGCTTGAGTGCGAGGTTCTTCATCTGCTCGGCCTTGAGTGTTTCGAAGTGCTCCTGATGACGCTTGTTTATGCGGCTCGAAGCCTCCTTGAAGCGCTCCCACAACGACTCCTTGAACTCTATGGCAACGGGACCCGTCTCGCGCCACTCGTCGTGCAGCTTCTGAAGCTTACGGAAGGCCTCGACAATCTGTGTCTCCAACGCCAGCTCTTCGGCCTGCTCGCAGAGGCTCAACTTAGCCTCGTAGTTCTTCTTAAGGTCGAGGTCGCGAAGCTCCTTGTTTATCTTGATGAAGTTGTAGAAATTTTCCACATGAAGGTTGTACGTCTCCCATAGGTCTTTCACGTTCTGCTGTGGCACAAGGCCCGTCTCCTTCCACTTTGTCTGAAGCTCGCGGAAGCGTGTGAACGTGGTGTTCATCGTCTCGTCGGAGTTGATAAGTTCCTTGAGCTCCTCGATAATCTGAAGCTTTATTTTAAGGTTCTCCTCCTTGTTTGCCTCCTGCTCGGCGATGTGCTTGTCGCGCTCGTTGCGGTAGATGGCAAAGAGCTCCTTGAAACGCTGCTCCTCGGGGTCTGCCGAGGGTGTAAAATCCTCGTCGCTGCCACCTGCCTCGATGAAGGCACGCTTTTGGGCCTCTACCATGGCACGGTGTTGCTTGTAAAATGCTATCTTGATGGCCTCAACCACCGGACGTAGTGTCTGCACGGGCTCCGACTCAATCTTTGCGGCAAAGAGCTCCACAAGTTCCTTCTCGCCGAGTCCCGAGAGGTCGTCGCCAGCGACAGGTGCGCTCTCCTCCTCGTCTGTCTCGTCGCCAATCTCCAAGCCTGCCTCGTCGGCAGCAAGGGCGGCCTCTTCGTCAGCGAAATTCTCGCTCATGACATCGGTCTTGGTCTGCTCATCCGCCGTTGTTTCCTCTGCGGCAGTATCACACGGTGTGTCGGTAGTCGTCACGGTATCCTCGGCAATAGTGCCGACAGGCTCATCGGGAGCCGTAAGATTAATCTTCTCAGTAGCCATCGTAAAATAGTTTTAGTTGATAGTTGCGCGCCCGCTGCGCGAGCGTAATTCGTGCAAATATAATAATTCTTTTTCAAACTCGAAAGATAAAACCTCTTTTATTTGCGACACAGCTTTGCCGGCCCCATTAGTGGTATGCGAATTATAGTCTAAGTGTTGGTGGTTATGTCGCGTGGCGATATGAATAGTTATGTGCGGATGATGACGATAAAAAGATGACAAAATATAGCGCGAGAAGAGGGGGTGAAAAAAAATCGCAAAAAATGTTGGATTGTCGGGGTAAAATTTGTATCTTTGTTGAGTTTTAAGAGGGTGGCCTGACGGGTAGAGTGGCCACGTGTCGTGTAGCATAAACAATAATTATTAACTATAAACAAATAACTGCAATGGTAATTTTGGTTCTTAACTGCGGTAGCTCGTCTATTAAGTATCAGGTGCTTGATGTGATGGAGTCGTCGCACACGCTTTTGGCCAAGGGTCTTGTAGAGCGTATCGGTCTTGCTGAGGGTGATCTTGTACACAAACCTCAGGGTAAGGATAAGTACGAGGTGTCGTGCCCCATTCCTGACCATACAACGGGTATTCGTTTGGTGTTGGATGCTCTCACACACCCCGAGCATGGTGTCATAAAGTCGCTCGATGAGCTTAAGGCTGCGGGTCACCGCGTAGCACACGGTGGCGAGTTCTTCCACGACAGTTGTCTTGTTGACGAGGAGGTTAAGGCTAAGATTGAGTCGTTGTACTCGATTGCTCCGCTTCACAACCCTGCAAACCTTGAGGGTATACTCTCTATGGAGCGCGTATTGCCCGGTATTAAGCAGGTGGCTGTGTTCGATACGTCGTTCCACCACACAATGCCGGCAATAAACTACATGTACGCCATCCCTTATGAGTATTACGAGAAGTATCGTGTGAGAAAGTACGGTTTCCATGGTACGAGCCACAAGTTTGTTGCTCGCGTGGGTGCTGAGATGTTTGGCCTCGACTTCGAGAACTCTAAGATTGTCACTTGCCACATCGGTAATGGTGCTTCGGTTACGGCTGTGAAGAATGGTAAGTCGTTTGATACCTCTATGGGCTTCACTCCGCTCGATGGCCTTGTGATGGGTACACGTGCCGGCTCGATGGACGTGAGCGCTGCGACATATATCGCCGAGAAGGAGGGTATGTCGTACAAGGAGCTTGACAGCATGCTTAACAAGAAGTCGGGTGTTCAGGGTCTTACGGGCATATCGAGCGATATGCGCGATATTGATGCTGCCTATGATGAGGGTAACGAGCGTGCAATTATGGCTCGCGACATGTACTTCAACCGTGTGAAGAAGTTTGTGGGTGAGTATGCTGCCGAGATGGGTGGCGTAGACCTCGTGGTATTCACCGGTGGTGTAGGCGAGAACTCTCCCGAGTTGCGCGAGTATGTGTTGAAAAACATGGAGTTCATGGGCATCGAGTTCGATGCTGAGCGCAACCGTGGCAAGCGTGGCACGGATTACGAGATTACGGCCGAGGGCTCACGTGTGAAGGCTGCCGTTATCTGCACCGACGAGGAGCTCGTTATTGCTAAGGATACCTATCGCCTAACAAAATAGAAAGAAACATTAACTAAAATACCTAAAACTATTATGATTAAGCATTTGGATGAGATCGTTGCTGCGGCCGTGGCTCGTGGCAAGAAGAAGATGATTGTGGCCTATGGTCAGGATACGCACTCTATTGGTGCTACCGACATGGCGATTAAGGCGGGTCTTGCAGAGGTGACACTCGTAGGTGATCCCGAGGAGATTAAGAAGTCGTGCGAGGCTGAGGGCGTAGACATGAGCCAGTATACCATCATCGAGGAGAAGGAGGATGTTAAGGCTGTTGAGATTGCAGTTAAGGCTGTACACAATGGCGAGTACGACGTCTTGATGAAGGGTGTTGTTCCCACGGATAAGTATATGCGTGGTATCTTGAACAAGGAGTGGGGTTTGTTGCCCGCAGGCACAACATTGAGCCACGTTACGGTTCTCGAGATTCCCAAGTATCATAAGTTGCTCGTTGTTAGCGACGTGGCCGTTCTTCCCTGCCCCACGCTCGACCAGAAGAAGCAGATTGCGAAGTATCTTCTTGAGACGGCTAACAACCTCGGTATCGAGTGCCCCAAGATGGCCTTTATCGCACCGTCGGAGCAGCTTCTTCCTAAGGTTGTAAGCTCGGTTGAGGCTAAGGAGCTTGGTGAGTTGGGTGCTGCCGGTGAGCTTGGCAAGGGCTTGTTCCAGGGTCCTTTGGCTTTGGATGTGGCTATCGACGAGGAGAGTGTTAAGATTAAGAAGTTGCAGGGTCCCGTTGCCGGTGATGCCGACTGCTTGTTGTTCCCCAACCTCGAGTCTGGTAACGTATTCTTCAAGGCTTGCTCTAAGTTCGGTGGTGCTGAGTTGGCTGCTATGGTTGCAGGTCCTATGGCTCCCTGTGTGTTGACATCGCGTGGCGATACAACTAAGACGAAGCTCTACTCTATCGCTTTGGCTTGCTTGTCAGCAAAATAGTAGTCTAACATAAGTAAAGTATACGAAGATGGCTTATAAAATATTGACTATTAACCCGGGCTCTACATCTACCAAGGTGGCATTGTTCCACGATATGGAGCAGGTGAAGACCTTGAAGCTCAGCCACTCGGCAGAGGAGATTGCTCGCTTTGCATCTGTTGCCGACCAGCTCGACTGGCGCTTGGAGATTATCCTCGATGCGTTGAAGGCTGACGGCATAGAGCTTAAGTCGTTGGATGCTGTCATTGGCCGTGGTGGTCTTATGCGCCCCATCGAGGGTGGCGTATACCGCGTTGGTGAGGCTATGATTGCCGACCTCTCGGCTCCCAAGCGCCAGCATGCCAGCAACCTTGGTGCGCTGATTGCACGCCGCATTGCTGATGCAGCTGGTGTTGAGGCCTACATCGCAGATCCCGTTGTTGTCGATGAGCTTCAGGATATGGCTCGCGTGAGCGGTATCAAGGAGTTGCCTCGTCGCTCTATCTTCCACGCTCTCAACCAGAAGGCTATCGCTCGCCGCTATGCTGCGGAGGTAGGTCGTCCCTATGAGGATTTGAACCTCGTCGTGGTACACATGGGTGGCGGCATCTCTGTTTCGGCACACTGCAAGGGTCGTGTTATCGACACTAACAATGCCCTCGATGGTGATGGACCTATCGCACCGGAGCGTGCAGGTACGTTGCCTGCGGGTGACCTTGTAGACCTCTGCTTCTCGGGCAAGTACGACAAGGGCGAGATTAAGAAGCTCTTGGCAGGTAAGGGTGGTCTTGTTGACCATGTTAACTGCAACAACGTGCAGGAGTTGAACGAGGTACGTGCTGCAGGTGGCGACAAGGAGGCACGCTTTATGCTCGACACGATGTCGTACTCTGTAGCCAAGTGGATTGGCGAGATGGCCGTTGTGTTGAAGGGTCAGGTGGATGCTATCCTGCTCACTGGCGGTATCGCATGGAACGACTGCGTTAACGACATCATCGTTGACTACTGTAAGTTCCTCGCGCCCATAAAGATTTACCCGGGCGAGAACGAGCTTGAGTCGTTGGCCGAGAATGCGTTGCGTGTTCTTAGAGGCGAGACCATGGCTAAGGAGTACTAATTTTAGTTTTATCGTGCAAAGGGGTGAGGTTGACATGTCGCTCGTCTAAAAAAAAAGGCTCATTTACGTCGCGTAAACAAAGCTTTTTCAGCCTGCGATAAATCGCCAAGTCTAACCCACGATGACGATAAAATATGGTGTGATTACCCAATGTTTCGTGCACTAATTAAACTATTGTGCGATGAAAATTTTGATTATCAACGGTGCGAACCTCAATCTTTTGGGGCATCGCCAGCCCGAGATATACGGACGTGAGAGCTTCGAGGATTACCTCGGGGCTCTTCGCGCACGTTATTCGGGCGTTACCATCGACTACTACCAGTCGAATGTCGAGGGAGAGCTTGTCGATGCCCTTCAAGGTGCTTGTGGTAAGTATGACGGCATCATTCTCAATGCCGGTGGCTATACGCACACATCCGTAGTTTTGCGCGATGCTGTGGCGGCTATCGATGTGCCTGTCGTTGAGGTACACATATCTTCAATCCTCGCGCGCGAGGAGTTTCGTCATGTGTCGATGATAGCTCCTGTGGCGTGTGGTACGATTATGGGCTTCGGCATGGAGTCGTATCGTTTGGCTGTGGAGTATTTTGTGAAGTAGTGCTATGGCCGAGGCGAAGTTGGAACATAAGGTTGTAAGTGGCGTGGCGTGGAGCTTCTCGGAGAAGTTCCTGTCGATGGTTGTGCAGATGGTCGTAAGCATCGTCGTTGCGCGACAGCTCGCCCCTGATGACTTTGGCATCATGGCCATTATGACCTTCTTTACCTCTGTTGCTCTTGCTATCGTTGACAGTGGCTTCTCGCAGACGCTCATACGCAAGCCTCATCCCACCGACACGGAGTACCGCTCGGTGCTCGGCTTCAATGTCGTTGTGTCGTTGGTGTTGTATGTCGTTTTTCTTGCACTCTCCTCGCCACTTGCCGCGTTGTATGATGCTCCTGTTATTCGAGATATAGCTCCGGTGCTCTTCTTGGTGCTCCCTATCAACTCGCTCTGCGTGGTGCAGACGGTGATGTTCACGCGCGAGTTCCGCTTTGCGCTACTCTCGAAGATAGTATTCTTCAGCTCGTTGCTCAGTGGCATCGTGGCTGTCGTTATGGCTGTTGCGGGGTGTGGCATCTGGAGCCTCGTGGCACAGCGCCTGCTGATGATGGGACTTAAGGCTGCGGCCTTCTGGTGGATACGTCGCTGGCGCACATCGGCACCCTTTAGCTTGGCATCACTTCGTGCCATGGCGCCCTTCAGCTTGCGACTGCTTGCTACGGATCTTATAGCCTCTATATATAATAATGTAGCGCAGCTCTTCATCGGCAAGATGCACTCTACTTCGGCCCTTGGCTACTACGCGCAGGCGCAGAAACTCAAAGACCTGCCCGTCACCTCTATCGTACAGGCGGTGCAGGGCGTGACATATCCGGCGTTGGCAGAGGTTGATGGCGATGAAAGGAAGTTTTCCGAGGCATATATGCGTATCGTGCGCCTCTTGTCGTTTGTTATCTTCCCGGTGATGCTCGGCTTTGTGGCTATCGCTCCGGATATGTTTATGTTGCTCCTCGGCTATAAGTGGATGCCTACGGTGCCCTACTTCGAGATATTGGCGCTATCGGGCATGGCATACCCCTTGGCTATGGTGTCATATAATATACTTAAGGTGCGTAGCGATGGCAGGGTTATCGTCAGATTGGAGCTTCTGAAACGTATCATAATGACAGCTGTGTTGTGTTATACCATACCTCGAGGTGTGGAGTCTGTGGCATGGGGTATGACGGCTATGGCCTTTGTCGAACTATTCATAAACACAGCCATGGCCCTGCGTTACCTCTCTGTAGGTGTCGTGGGCCTACTTGTCAATATCCTTCCGCAGCTTGTGCTTGCTGCAACGATGTTTGTGGCGCTATATCTTGCTGAGCCGTATATTGCCACGCTCACCCCCGGCCTGAGACTCCTCGTGGAGGTCACCGCGGGTGTTGCTATCTACGCCTCGGGTGCCTATATCTTTAGGCTTAGGGCTATGAACGAGGCTCTGGCACTCCTTCGTGGCTATATATCTAAAAGTGCTTAAAGCCCTCTATATCTATCTCCGTGGGCTTGCCACCATCTAACCATCGTAGCTCGTTGCCATCGGTTATGCGACCTATGGCCGTGAGCGTTGTCCCTGTGGCTCTGTATAAAGCCTCAGCAATGGCATCGAAGCTATCCTCCTGCACCGTGACAAGGAGCTCGTAGTCCTCGCCACCGCCTATGGCGTAGCGTAGGTCGTAGTCTGTGGGTATGAGTGTAGTATCTATCTCGGCACCCACGTTGGACTGCTCCATGATATGTTTGATGTCGGAGGCTATGCCGTCGGATATGTCCATCATGGCATGTACTTCGCATTGTGTGCCGAGCCAACGACCCTCGGCTGTGCGTGCTTGTGCTACGCGGTGGTGCTGTGCTGCTAAGGTGTTGAGGTCGCCAAACATTATGTCGACAAGACCTTTCGACGAAGCTCCGAGCTTACCCGTGACAGCTATTATGTCGCCTATGTGCGCTGCCGAGCGACGTTTGATGTTGGATTGGGGTGCGCGACCTATGGCCACGACATTTATCGTAATCCTGTCGCGCGATGCCGTGGTGTCGCCACCAACGAGGGCAACACCTTCGCGCTCCGATACTGCATGGTAGCCACGCATAAAGGCCTCGGCCCACTCGCCCTGTGCGCCCTCGGGGAGTGCTATGCTTAGGAGCGTAGCCACGGGCTTAGCTCCCATGGCTGCCACGTCGCTGAGGTTTACATGTAGGCTCTTCATGCCCACCTCCTCGGCCGTAGATGCAGCACGCAGGAAGTGTACATCCTCAACGAGCATATCTGTCGTTATTACCAGCGAGTCATCGCCCATAGCTATGACCGTGCAGTCGTCGCCTATAGGCTCGAAGCCGTGGTGGGGTAGCGCGCCAAAGAGTGTGGCGATGTCGCCAATAAACGAAAATTCGGACTTTTTCATACGACAAAGATACTATTTATTTACTAAAGAGGTTAGGGAGTTTAGAGAATTTAAGGTGACAATCGCACCCTTAACATCTCTAAACTCCCTAACCTCTCTAAATAACAGCCTCCTCTTACTCCACAATGAAGCGGTATGCGGCACGTACCGTATACTTATTGCTCTTATATGGCTCAAGACATATTACGCTGTCGTCCATGAAGGCTACCAGCTCAATCATATCCTCTGATGTCTCATTCGATGACCAGTAGTATGTTGATACGAAGGGCTCACCGCCATTGTCGGTGATAATCTTGTTGAACTCGGCAACCGAGGGTGCATTGAAGTCACGCGCACCATTGGTGATAGCATCCCACATAAGATTGAGCTCCATAGACGAAGGCATAAACCATCCCTCACCATGAGCTATGCACCACTGTGCTGCGGGGTACTTGTCGGGAGATGTGCCGTTGTTGAGCATATCTTGAGTGTTCCAGTCGCCACGCTGTGTGCCACAGTTACACCATACATTCTCCGTAGACCACTGCAAGTCCTCCTCGTCGAGTGAGAAGACGTAACAGTAGGTGTCGTAGTCAACGATCTCAGTGTAGTCATCATTCCAGATGGGGAAATCCTTGAATGCGTATACTACACCCTTAGAGCCTGCGCACTCGATAACATCACCCACCGTGTAATCACCCTTTGAGGGTTTGTCTACAGGCTGCTCGGGGTCGTCATTACCGGGATTCTCGGGGTCATCATTGCCGGGATTCTCGGGGTCATCGTTACCGGGGTTCTCAGGGTCGTCGTTGCCGGGATTCTCGGGGTCGTCGTTGCCGGGGTTCTCGGGGTCATCGTTGCCGGGGTTCTCGGGGTCGTCGCTAACAGCGGTAGCTACGATGCTCTTAGTCTCCGAGAGTACGTCACCAAAGGCTGCCTTGAACTCGTAGGTGTCGGCCTCGGTTGTTGAGAACTTAGCATCCTCAATGGTGCTATTGTCGTTAAGGCAGATAATCTGGCACTCTGCGGTGCGTACCTTGCCATCTACCGTAACCTCAAAAGTGACGGTGTCGGTGCCATCGGCCTTGATGCTATCCTTATCGGCATTGAGCACAACGACAGCAGTTGTGGGCTTATCGTTGTTGTCGCCGTTGTCGGGTTTTTGGTTGACATCTCCGGGCTCCTGCTCGCAGGCAGCAAGGCCTGCAAGCAGTGCCATAGAGGTCAACATCGATATAAGTCTTCTCATTGTTACTTACTCATGAATTGTTATTACTCGAACATGTCGGGTGTTACACGTACCATGTACTGTGTGAGTGCGCCCTGAACATTCTCTGCCTCGAAGAGGAAGATGCCGTCGAAGGGCTCGGTCTGAGAGAACGAGATAGTAGCGCCCTCGCTGGTCTTAGCCTTAGCAAGAATCTCATCACTTGCGGTACGGAATTGTACAAAAGCACGGATGCTGTTGCAATCGTCGGGGTCGTAGTACTGCTCTGTGAGCTCATCCCACTGGTCTGCACCATAGCGAAGAATTGCAGCATTGTCATCAGTCTTAATGTTGAAGACAATATTGTAGTTGAAGCCCTCCTTGGTAATCTCGGGACCTACAACATTCAACGAAGCCTTTATATTCTCATCGGGAGCCTTGGTTGTGAAGTTCACAGCCACGAAGTTATAGTCGTAGACGGTCGTGGGGTCGCTAATCTCGGGGTCGATGTAGAACATAGCCACAACATACTGCTTGTTAGGCTTCAAGGGCTCGTAGTTGATAATCTTGGTCTCACCCATCTGACCCATAAGCTCGTTCATGAAGTAGTTGAACGTGTACTCGGTCTTGTTGATGATGTTGTACTCGTTGCAGAGGTTGAAGAGGCCGTAGTATGCGCGCATAACCACCTGATGACGGCTGCCGGCGATATACTCGTCGTAGTTGCTCTTCTCGAAGATGTAGTATGCCCAAAGCTTATCATCGCCCTTTACAGGAGTTACGTCGAGGCTGAAGTCGGTGTGTCCAACCTCAAGATTCTTGTATGTGAAGAGGGTGTTAGGATCAACCTCGGGAGCATCCTCGGTGATGAACTCGTAGCGGAAGAGATTGAGCTCGGCTGCGCCGCTTACAACATCCTCGTAGGTGTCTGAGTTGAAGGCAATAGCGATATACTCGAACTTGGGCGAGAGGTTTGTGTACTCGAGCGTGCGCTCACCCTTGCCGATGTAGTCGTTGCTGTAGGGGTTCTCGATGATGTAGTTGAAAATCTCGCGATCGTTTTCCAAGATACCCATCTCGCGAAGCTCGAGCTGTGTGAGCACGCGGAAGTAGTAGTTTACATCGTTGTCGTTGGGCACGGCCTTAGCGATAGCCGAGTCTGAGGTGATGGCATCTACGGTGATTCTCACGCTAAACTCCTCCTCAACCTCACCGGGGGCTGTGGTGCGAATGTTACGTCTTGCAACCTTCTCATTCTCATCACCCATGTAGAAGGCGATGGCAGCATAGTCGGTCTCGGGCGTGAGGTTCTCGACCTTAATGAAGCCTGCACCCTTGCGCATCTCTAACTTCTGGAAGTACTCCGTGATGATGGCAGCATCATCCTTGCCCTCAAGCTCGCTTGCTGCGACGATGCCTACAAAGTAGTTGGCCTCGGTATCTGAGGGTACGATACCCACCTCGATTGTTGTCGACGTGATTGTGGGCTCGCCAAAGTTGATGGTACGAGTCTCTGTCTCGCCACCATTCTGGTTGCCACCCTGTGGCTGATTAGGCTCGGACTCACAGCCGATGGCTACGATGCCGAGCATCGCAATGCAGAAGATTGAAAGTAATTTTCTCATAGACTTAAAAATAGTTAAAATAAATAAATTATTAATATCTTTCATTTCTCAAATTGGTGCGAGCATACCCATTGTTCATATACTCGCACGCAAATATAGTAAAAGATTTCTTAGTTAATATCCAAAGATAATAAAAAATACATCTATGTGCTTTTTTTTTACTTTAATTTGGATATTTGCCCTATTTTGCCTAATTTTGTATTCGCATTTGTAATATTTGAGAATTAGTTTGCGTTAGTCGAGATGTTAGAGAATAATCAGCAAAAAAAGACGATGAATCAAAAATCTCAGCGCCTTTCGATAATTCGTAAGATTATACGCTCGGAGTATATATCTTCGCAAGAGGAACTTATTGGCCGCCTCGTGGAGTGTGGTGTGCAGGTTACATAGTCAACGCTGTCGCGCGACCTTAAGTTTATGCACGTAGCTAAGGTCCCGCACAAGGAGAAGGGTTACATCTATATGTTGCCCAATAGCCCACGTGGTGATGTCGCCATGTCGACAAACATTACCGATAATATTGTCGACATAGCCTTCTCGGGCAACCTTTGTGTGATTACCACAAAGCCCGGGTACGCCAGCGCCATATCTGTGCCTATTGATAGCTGTGGCATCCGCGATGTGATTGGAACTATCGCCGGAGATAATGCCATATTGCTCGTCCTGCGCGAGAACTTCGATAAGCAGGAACTTATGGAACAGTTGTATAACCTCTTCCCCTCGCTGAAATTGTTGTAGAAGAGCGGTATAAGGTAAAAAATGAGGCTGAATAAAAAGTGTATTTTGTCGTTATGCTCGCCCTCAAAATGCTCATTTACGTCAAGTAAACTCCGCTTTTTCGGGCTTCGCAAGCCTAAAACTACATCTTTTTATTCAACCTCTTAAAAAAATGGGGATGACAAATTTACTTTTTAGTCATCCCCATTTTTTTGTATTTTAGTATTACTCATTACTCATTACTCACTACTCATTACTCATTGCCCTTTTACCCTATGGTGTGCATGCGTATCGAGGCCTTGATAAGGGCTATGGCGCGTATGCGGCTCATCTCCACCTCCTTGTCGGCATGGTGCTGGTTTTGGCTTACGAGCTTGATGAAGCCCTCGTGCTCGGACTTCTGCACATATTTTACGGTGATGTACTCCTCGCCATCTATGTCTATGGATAACAGGTACATGTCGCCCCAAAATACATCTCTCACGTCGTTAAGTTGCTTGTAGAGGATGATGTCGCCACTCTTGAGCAGCGGATACATCGAGTCGCCCACGACATATATAGCGCCGTCGCACTTCGGCAAGTTGGGAATATGGATGAAGTTGATAGGTTTGGCTGTCGACTCCTCGGCAAAGATGGGTACAAGGCCCGCCGTGCCCTCGATGGAGTAGAGGGGTACGCTCTGTAGCGGTAGCGACTTGTCTGTGCGGTGGAGATAGGGTGTGCAGTTGGGCTCGGCATTAAACATACGACCCTTGCCGGTGTCAATCCATTCGGGGTTCACATTCAAATCTTGAACAAGTATATTCTTGTTGCGCGTAGATAGTCCGGCCTTGCCCGTCTCAATCATCGAGAGTGCCGCTTTGCCTATGCCAAGTTGCTGTGCTAATTGCTCTTGCGTTAAATCGAGCTGCTTGCGCATAGCTCTTACTCGTCCACCAATCGTATCCATATAAGAAAATTTTATATTAAAAAATTGTACCAAACTATTGACAAGATAAATATTTGAACGTATCTTTGTGGAGCAAAGTTAAGCAATTTATTTTAGTTTGCAAAATTTAACCCCTAAATTTATTTAATAAACCCTAAAAAATCAATTATGTACGAAATTACATCATCAATTTATCTTGAACTTGCCGAGCGTTTAGTGGCGGAGGTTGGCGATAGGGAGTTCTATTCAGGCGTGATTGTCTGCTACGATGGTGAGGTGCGCTGTCGTTTGGTGACGACCCTCGTTATACGTCGCGGCGAGGTGCTGCATGACGACCGCAAGGTGAGAGCCATAGTCGGTATTGTCCCTGTGTGGTGGGAGTTTGAGGCCTCGGTGGGTGAGGCGGTTGTCGAGGATGACTTCTCGTTTGTAGTGTTGCGCGATACGATTGTTGGACGTTAGAGCGGTGGACTATGAGTGGAAAAGATAAGGATATGGTGCCACAGCCTGCGTTTGTGGATTTCGCCACGGAGGTATACCCCTTTTTGGAGTTTACACCCTTTCATCGAACCTATTATACTATACTTCAGGCTTTTGCCGCGGGGCGCATCAAGCGTCTTATCGTGTCGGTGCCACCGCAGCATGGTAAGAGCGTGGGTGCCACGACGCTTCTACCGGCCTACATGCTTGGCCTCGACCCCGATATGCGCATAGCGATAGCCTCCTACTCGGGAACACTCGCCTCGAAGTTCAACCGCCGTGTGCAGCGTATCATCGAGTCACGCGAGTATGAGGCGATGTTTCCCGAGACGACCATCAAGCGAGGTACGAAGCCGTCGGGATATATACGCACGTCGGACGAGGTTGAGATTATCGGCCATAAGGGTGAGCTTATAAGCGTTGGTCGCGAGGGGTCGCTGACGGGCAATAGGGTGGATTGTTTCATCCTCGACGACCTCTATAAGGATGCTATGGAGGCGCAGTCGCCCGTCATACGCGAGAATTGCTGGGAGTGGTACACATCGGTTGTGCGCACACGTATGCACAACGCCTCGCGCGAGTTGATAGTCTTCACGCGCTGGCACGAGGAGGATCTCATCGGTGTGCTTGGTCGCACGGAGCCCTTCCGCGAGTTGCGCTCGTGGAGCGACATAGACGAGGTGGGCGACAATGAGTGGTTGGTATTAAACTTCGAGGCGCTGAAGGCATCGCCTGCGACGGAGATAGACCCGCGAGGTGAGGGTGAGGCGTTGTGGCCCGAGCAGCAGAGTCGCGAATTGTTACTCTCGAAGCGGCGCCTCGACCCCGTGCGTTTCGAGGCGATGTATCAGGGTCACCCCTCGTCGAGGGAGGGGCTGCTCTATGGCGATGGCTTCAGGCAGTACACGCTCCTGCCGCGCGATATTGTTGCCCGCTCGAATTATACCGATACGGCAGATGCGGGCGATGATTATCTCTGTTCGGTGGACTATGTCGTCGACACGGATGGAATTATATATGTCACCGATGTGGTATACTCGCGCCAGACGATGGAGCATACGGAGCCTCTTGTTGCGGCGATGCTTAAGCGCGAGGGTATACGTCAGGCCTATGTCGAGAGTAATAATGGCGGTCGAGGCTTCGCTCGCTCGTTGCAACGCTTGGTGCCTACCACGCGCATAGAGTGGTTTCATCAGTCGGCAAACAAGGAGGCACGCATCCTCTCGAACTCGGCCACGGTGCTCCATACGGTGCGTATGCCCGAGGATTGGTGTGTGCGTTGGCCCGAGTTTTATGCCCATGTGACGACATACAAGCGCCTCTTTCGCGCCAATCGCCACGATGATGCTGCGGATGTGCTCACGGGCATCGTCGAGCGTGAGGTTACGGCAGCCTCCAATGGACGTTGGCAGAGGGCGCGGTTTATTTAGAGGCTCTGTGCGGGCAAATTTAAGCGCTTGTAGGGCCTCTTCGAAGTGTTCCAATCAAGGCTAAATGTGTGGTGTGTGATGGAGGGTAAAAGACCATATTGTTATGGTGCTCAGGGGTGATATAAGAGTTATTTCATCCCAAATAGTAAAAAAAAATCTTTATTTGCTTTGCGTTCCTACTTTTTATTGTATATTTGCACTACATACGGACAATATGCACGAGTGTGTGCATGGCGAAATCGTTGCTGTGGTTGATCGGTTGTTGGTCAATGTTTTGTTTAACAACAAATTACGTTAATTTTAATGGCAGAGTCAAATCATATCATTGAGATTCGTCATATCACGAAGAACTTTCCCGATAAGGTTGTTCTGGATGATGTGAGTTTGTCGGTTAAGAAGGGAGAGTTCCTTACAATCCTCGGCCCGTCGGGTTGTGGAAAAACCACATTATTACGCCTCTTGGCGGGATTTAATTCAGCATCAAGTGGTGAAATACTCATTGGTGGCGAGCAGATGACGGGCATACCTCCACATTTGCGCCCCGTGAATACTGTGTTTCAGCGCTACGCCCTTTTCCCTAATTACAATGTGTACGACAATATCGCCTTCGGACTTAAGCTTCAGAAGGTAGATAAGCGCGAGATTGAACAGCGTGTGAAGCGTGCCCTGAAGATGGTGGGCATGACCGACTACGAACATCGCGATGTGCAGTCGCTCTCGGGTGGACAGCAGCAGCGTGTGGCTATCGCCCGCGCCATCGTAAACCGCCCGCAGGTGTTGCTCCTCGACGAGCCTCTTGCGGCCCTTGACCTCAAGATGCGTAAGGATATGCAGATGGAGCTCAAGGAGATGCATCGCACGTTGGGCATAACATTCGTGTACGTCACCCATGATCAGGAGGAGGCGCTCACGCTCTCTGACACCATCGTTGTGATGAACGAGGGTAAGATACAGCAGATAGGCACCCCCACGGATATATACAACGAGCCTTGCAACGCCTTTGTTGCCGACTTTATCGGCGAGAGTAACATCCTCAATGCTACGATGGTACGTGACCGCGTGGTGCGCTTCATGGATAAGGAGTTTGAGTGCGTAGACGAGGGCTTTGGCGAGAATGTGCCCGTGGATGTTGTCGTGCGCCCCGAGGATGTGTACATCATCCGCAATGCCGAGGCTGCGATGTTCCATGGTGTTGTGCGCTCGTGCATCTTCAAGGGTGTACATTACGAGATGTTCGTCGACACGCCCGATGGCTACGAGATACAGATTCAGGATTATAACGCCTTTGAGCCCGGTCAGGAGGTCGGCATGCTTATCAAGCCGGCCGATATTCATGTCATGCGCAAGGAGCGTACCGAGAATAGCGTTCCGGGTACGATGGTCGATGCTACGCACGTGGAGATTCTCGGCGAGCAGTTCGAGTGCTCGGCCGTTGAGGGCATAAATGGTGGCGACGAGGTGGATGTGAAGTTCGACTTCACGGCTGTGGAGCTTACGGACGACCCCGATGATGGTGTGTCGTGGGGTACGATACGCTTCATCCTCTACAAGGGCGACCGCTACCACCTCACCGTGCGCACGGATGAGGGTGAGAATATATATGTCGACACGCACGATGTGTGGGAGGATCTCGACGAGGTGGGTATCAAGATTGTGCCCACGGCGTTGAGAATAGCCAAACGCGCAGACAAGTAGTCGAATGATGGTTCATGTTGTCCTACCACTCACCCCGAAACAGAAATGAGAAACTTCGTAAAATTTTGTTCGCGACGACGTAATTGGAGCCTGCCGTATGTGCTCTTTATGGCGGTGTTTGTCGTTATGCCGTTGGTGTTGATTATGCTCTACGCCTTTCAGGCAAAGGATGGCGGCTTCTCGTTGGAGAACTTCGAGCGTTTTATCAATCAGCCTGAGGCTGCAAATACGTTTATCTACTCTATAGGCATAGCGCTGATAACTACAATTATATGTTTGATATTGGGTTATCCCGCAGCCTACATTCTCTCGCGCCTGAGGCCGTCGCTGGCATCGCTTGTAGTGATGCTCTTCATCCTGCCGATGTGGATAAATGTGCTTGTGCGCACGCTTGCAACCGTGGCGTTGTTCGACTTCATGAGGTTGCCGCTTGGCGAGGGTGCCCTAATCTTCGGTATGGTCTACAACTTCCTGCCGTTTATGATTTATCCGATATACAACGTGCTTCAGAAGATGGATCACTCGCTTATCGAGGCTGCCGAGGACCTTGGTGCTACGCCACGTCAGGTGTTCACGCGCGTTGTGTTCCCGCTCTCGATGCCCGGCATCGTCAGTGGCGTGATGATGGTCTTTATGCCTACAATATCGACCTTCGCCATCGCCGAGTTGCTCACGATGAACAACATCAAGCTCTTTGGTACTACGATACAGGAGAACATCAATAACGGAATGTGGCACTATGGTGCGGCGCTGTCGCTCATCATGCTCATCATCATCGGTATAACCACGCTCTTTACCGACTCGTCGGAGGAGGGCGCTAACGAGGGACTGCTATAGTATGAAACGCACATTGTCAAGCTTATATTTGGTCGTACTGCTCGTTATGCTCTACGCACCGATAGTCATCATCGCCATATTCTCGTTCACGGAGTCTAAGGTGTTGGGTAACTGGACAGGATTCTCTACGGAGTTGTACTCGTCGCTATTCTCGGGGGGTGTAAATAACTCGCTCATTGATGCCATAAAGAATACGTTTATCATCGCTCTTGTTGCTGCATCGGTATCTACCATTTTGGGTACCATCGCCGCTATCGGTATCAACGACCTGAGATATCGTAAGCGTAGGGTTGTTAACTTTGTGAATAACATCCCCATCCTTAACCCCGATATTATCACCGGTATATCGCTCTTCTTGCTCTTCATCACACTCGGTGTCACGCAGGGATATACCACGGTGATACTTGCGCACATAACCTTCTGTACGCCCTATGTGGTGTTGAGCGTCATGCCGCGCCTTACGCAGATGAATCCCAATATATACGAGGCGGCCCTCGACCTCGGTGCTACGCCCATGCAGGCTATGCGCCGCGTTATCATCCCCGAGATTCGTCCGGGCATGATTTCGGGCTTCATCCTCGCCTTCACACTCTCTATCGACGACTTTGCCGTGACCATCTTTACCAATGGTACGGATGGCCTTGAGACCCTCTCGACGTATATCTATGCCGATGCCCGCAAGGGTGGTCTCACGCCCGAGCTTCGCGCCCTGTCGACCATAATTCTGGTTGCTGTATTGGTGTTGCTCATCGTTGTTAACTATCGCTCGCATCGCCAAGCCAAGCGTGCTGCGGAGATGGAGCAGCAGTTGTCGAACAAAAAACTTTCGCGCCAATGAGAAAGATGATATATAGCCTTTGGGCACTATTGGTGGTATGCTTCTCTCTCGGTATGATGTCGTGCACCAGCGATGAGGAGCGTATGCAGATTCTCAAGGTCTACAACTGGGGAGACTACATCGACGAGGATCTGTTGGTGGAGTTCGAGGAGTGGTATAAGGAGCAGACGGGTGAGGAGGTGGAGATTATCTACCAAACCTTCGATATCAACGAGGTGATGCTCGCCAAGATTGAGAATGGACATGCCGACTTCGATGTGGTGTGCCCCTCGGAGTATATTATCGAGCGTATGATGCGTAATAATATGCTTCTGCCGATTATCACGCCCGAATTTGAGGCCGAGATTAATGCTCGCGATATAAACTACTTCCACTGCGTGTCGCCCTACATACGTGAGCAGTTCTCGCTGTTGGAGGCTCCCGAGGGTCAGAATCCTAACGACTACTCGGTAGGTTATATGTGGGGAACTACGGGTATCCTCTATAACAAGCGCTATGTCACCGACGAGGAGGCATCATCGTGGGATTTGATGTTCGACAAGCGACTTAAGGATAAAATCTTTGTTAAGGATGCCTTCCGCGATGTATACTCTCCGATGCTCATTTATGCTAAGACTCTTGAGGCACGTGCTCAGGGTGAGCTCGGTGAGGATGAGTATATCGACATAGATACTATCCACGACCTTATGTACGACTCTTCGGACGAGTCTATCGCGCTTGTTGAGAGCTACCTCAAACGTATGAAGGAGCTTGTTGCGGGCTGGGAGGCTGACTTCGGCAAGGAGATGATGACGCAGGAGAAGGCGTGGATAAATCTCATGTGGAGTGGTGATGCCGTGTGGGCTATCGACGAGGCTACAAGCGTGGACGTAGAGCTCGGCTACGCTGTGCCCAAGGAGGGTAGTGTCGTATGGTTCGACGGCTGGGTTATACCCAAGTATGCCCGTAACGTGAGGGCTGCACGCTACTTCATCGACTATATGTGTATGCCCGAAAATGCTATTCGCAATATGGAGGCTACGGGATATGTCAGCGTTGTGGCCACGGAGGAGGTATATGCCGAGTTGGAAAACCTTAGCTGTGGTGAGATGGAGGCGTGCGACTTGAGCTACCTCTTCGTCGACGACGAGGGTCGCTCTATCGAGGGCTCGGATAGCGTCTTTGTCGATCCGGTGCTATATCCCGACCGTTCGGTCATCGACCGCTGTGGTGTCATGCACGACTCGGGCGATAGAACGGATAAGATGCTTGAGATGTGGTCGCGCGTGAAGGGCGATAACCTCTCTACGGGCATGCTCGTAGGCATCATCCTCTTCTTCTCGTTGATGCTCATCTGGGGTGTATGGCGCAAGGTTGATACCTACCGCCGTAAGCAGAGGCATATCAAGCGCCGCCACCAACATATTAAGAACAACAAATAATCCATTAAACATTAAGAAAGACCTATTTCGACGATGACAAGAAAGTTTATTACTATCTTCCTTGCCACCTTTGCGCTCGTTGTATCGGCGCAGGCAGAGACACTAACTACAACCTTTGACAACGAATTAGCAACAACAAACCCCGCACCTATGGCTGCGGATGACGAAGAGGAGGACGAGGGACTCTTTTGGTGGGGTGTGGGTGCAAACATTACGACAAACTACCTCTGGCGTGGTTACGACCAGTCGTATTATGGTAATGTCTTCGATCCCGCAATACAGCCCAGCGTAACTCTCGGCTTGGGAGCCTTCTATGTAGATTTGTGGTATAACTACTCTTCGGTAAGTACCTATCAGGAGCTCGATATGACACTCGGTTTCGACTACGGCAACCTCTCTGTTACGGTCTATGACGTGTGGTGTGACTATGGCAAGGCTTTTTGGCAGAACGACTTCTTGGATGACGAGAACCATAGCCTTACGGCCACTATCGAGTATACCTTCTTCGACCGCCTACGCCTGCACTGGGGAACGACGTTCCTTCACTCTGCCGACTGGCTATATAACGAGGATGGAACGAAGAAGCGTCGCGCCTTCTCGTCATATTTTGAGATTGCTTACACGCAGCCGGTAATGAATCTCTTCGATGTGGAGATTACCGCAGGTGCTTCACCTTGGACGGCACCCTTCTGGTGTGCCGGACCGCGCAAGATGGTCGATGGCGGCTATGAGCTCGACTTCGACAACCTCCCCGAGGGCTTCAATGTTACCAACCTGAGCCTTATGCTGAATAGGGAGTTTGAGGTGGGCCCCATTACTATTCCTGTAAACCTCGGCTATACCTTTAACCCGACATCGAAGAGGCATTATGCTATTGTGAAGACGGGCTTTAGTTTCTAATAAGAGGCTGAATAAAAAGTGTATTTTGCGTTCTTTGTTGTGAAAAGGCAGCATCTGCTGCCGCTAACAAAAAGTGCCGCCAATGGAATGTACGTCAAGTACTATCCATCGACGGCATTTTTGCCGAGCGTTGCATCTACTACCTTTTGACAACAAATTGCTCGCCCTCAAAATGCTGACGCATTTTCGTTTATATATTTACAATCCACCTAAATCCTCCTTTGAAAAGGAGGACTTTAAGGTAGATGCCAAGTAAACTCCGCTTTTTCGGGCTTCGCAGCGCCGCGATTAAGCGAGGGCAGAGGCTACTTGTAGACT
>JAFVWO010000076.1 GCA_017501625.1 Alistipes sp. | reverse complement strand
TCCTTGAAGAAGTCGAGGTTGAAGTTCTTCTCGAAGTCCTCCTCCGAGGGCTTGAAGCGGCTCATCGTAAGGTACGAGCCTCCCTGATTGAAGATGTAATCTACGCGGAACATGTCGAGGTCCTCGTAGCGGGGATTGGGGTTGAAAAGACCCGAGTAGCCGTAGTGAAGACCGATTACGCGATAGCCCTTAGCCAAAAATGTCTTGGCAACGCTGCCTACAACGGTGTTCATACCGGGGGCAGGACCGCCACCTGTGAGAATTGCAATAGCCTCTTTCATAGTGCTTTATATTTTAAGATTGTTTAATTGTCGCTTTTAACACCACAAATATAATAAATATTTTAAAAAATAAAGAAATTTTAGAGGTGCTATTCTCTTTTTTGCGATAAATGTGTATCTTTACGTGGTGAAATCAACAAATGTGTGATATGAGGAGTATTCTTACGTTGATATTGTTGCTCACATGCCTCGTTGAGGCCTCTGCCGAGAAGCCCTTTAATGGTCTTGTCACCAATCCCGAAGGCAAGGGTATTAAGGCGCGTGTAAGCGTTGTGGGACGTGATAAGCGTACTATGGCTGATGGTAAGGGACGCTTCGGACTTACGGATATTGAGGCTGATGACACGTTGCTCTTTGTATATAAACACGATATGTTGCGTGTTGCTGTGGAGGGGCGCCAGAGCATAAGTGTTGTGTGGAATGTTGAGGCGGATGAGTATAGGGCAGACGAGGATGAGGACCTTGTGAACTTCGGCTTTGGCTACGTGAAGCGTAGGGAGAGCACCGACTACACGTCGGGTATCTCGGGCGATAGGCTGCGTGCCACGGGATGCTCCAATTTGGAGGATGCCATAATGATGTGCTACCCGGGATTGAAGCGTATTGGTGGCGAGCTGTGTCTGCATACGCAGAACTCCATAAATAGCTCCTCGGCAGTGCTCGTGTTATGCGATAATGTGGAGGTAAACCTCGAGACCATAAACGTGAACGACGTAAAGAGCGTTCAGATATTGAAGGGCTCGAACATGTATGGCTTCCGTGGCGTTAATGGCGTGGTGCTTATTACGACATTGTCGGGCGAGGATGTGTTGAAACGATAGCGATATAAATACTAATTAACTTAAACGATAACCAAACTATGAAAAGATTATTAACACTTTTGGCCTTGGTAAGCATTAGCCTTACGGCCATTGCGGATGAGGGTATGTGGCTTCTGCCCTACATCAAGAAGATGAACAGCAAGGATATGAAGGCTCACGGCTGCAAACTGAAGGCCGAGGATATCTACTCTGCCGAGAAGTCGTCGCTGAAGGATGCCATCGTCATCTTCGGCAATGGCTGCACGGGCGAGATTGTCTCGGAGCAGGGCTTGCTCTTCACCAACCACCATTGTGGCTACGATGCCATTCAGAAGCTATCGTCTGTCGAGCATGACTACCTTGCCGATGGCTTTTGGGCCAACAACAACGCTGAGGAGCTCCCCGCCGAGGGCCTCTCTGTGCGTTTCGTGCGCCATATCTTCGATGTTACTGCCGACATCGTGGGTAACATTCCCTCGACCGCCTCGAATACGGAGTATATGAATACGGCCGACCAGAATAAGAAGGCTCTCATCGCTAATCTCGAGGCCGAGTACCCCGGTATGCAGATTATCATCCCGGGCTTCTTCGGTAACAACCAGTTCTTCGCCTTCGTCTACGAGGTATACCCCGATGTACGCTTGGTGGGTACGCCTCCATCGTCTATTGGTAAGTTTGGCGGCGACACGGATAACTGGATGTGGCCACGCCATACGGGCGACTTCTCTATCTTCCGCGTATATGCCGGCAAGGATAACCGCCCCGCAGAGTACTCAAAGGATAATGTGCCCTATAAGGCCGAGAAGTGGTTGGAGGTATCTCTCAAGGGTATCAAGGAGGGCGACTTCGGTATGATTATGGGCTTCCCGGGCTCTACCGAGCGCTACAAGACATCGTACGAGATTGACTACATGCTTGAGGTGGAGAACCCCCAGCGTATATATATCCGTGGCGAGCGCCAGAAGATTCTCCGCCAGTGGATGGACTCGGATCAGGCGATACGTATTCAGTATGACTCGAAGTATGCCCGCTCATCGAACTATTGGAAGAACTCTATCGGCATGTCGCGTGGCATCGAGAAACTCGATGTGAAGAGTAAGAAGCAGGCACAAGAGCAGGCTTTCCAGTCGTGGGCTCTGGCTAACACCCTCCCCGAGGAGCGCTTCATCGATGCCCTCCCACTTATCGAGCAGTCGCAGAGCGAGGCTCGCAAGGAGAACGCCACGTTGCAGTATATCTCTGAGGCATTCTTACAGTCTGTGGAGCTTGTTCAGGCTATGATGCTCGACTCGGATGTTGAGGGCTTCTATAAGGATTTCAATGCCGATGTAGACCGTGCCGTGGCTAAGCGTATGTTCCAGATTTATCGCGAGAATAACGACCGCCTACCCTCAATCTACGAGAAGATTGATGCCGAGTTTGGTGGCAATAGCGATGCCTATGTAGACTGGCTCTACGACAACTCGCGTTGCACATCGCTCGAGAAGGTTCAGCAGTTGCGTGCCGAGGCAGATGTCACAGCAGCACTTCAGGCCGACCCCGCCTACGAGCTTACGATGTCTATCATCGCCCTCTACCGCGAGCTATACCCCGCAGTCATCGCTGCCGAGCAGAAGTTCTCGGAGGGTCATCGCCTCTATATCAAGGGCCTCATGACGATGCAGCCCGACAAGGCGTGGGCGTCGGATGCGAACTTTACTATCCGCCTCACCTACGGTAACGTGCTGCCTTACAGCCCCGCAGACGGTATCATCTATAACCACTATACCACCATCGATGGCGTTATCGCGAAGGAGGACCCCACAAATCCTGTGGAGTTTACCGTCCCCGCACGCCTCAAGGAGCTCTACGAGGCTAAGGACTATGGCCGCTATGCCGACAAGAATGGCGACCTTCCCGTTGCCTTCCTCGTAAACTGCGACATCACGGGTGGTAACTCTGGCTCTCCCATTATGGATAAGAAGGGCCGCCTTATAGGTCTTGCCTTCGATGGTAACTGGGAGGCCATGTCCGGCGATGTAGCCTTCGAGCCCGAGCTTCAGCGCACAATCGCTGTAGATATCCGCTATGTCCTCTTCGTCATCGAGAAGTATGCCGGTGCGAAGTGGCTCATAGATGAGCTCACCATCAAGTAAGAAATTTCTTGTGATAAGGGGTCGATTGCGGCCCCTAACAAAAAATGCCACCAATGGGACGTACCTCCAAGTACTACCCATCGGTGACATTTTTGCCGAGTGTAGCACTCGGCACCCTTCTGACAAGAAATTTGTTGTGATAGCGGCGCATTAGCGACGCTTCAATCAAAGCCATGAATGGAATGTACGCCAAGTACTATCCATCCATGGCTTTCTCATGTCAGTGCCACTACTGCACCACTCTGACAAGAAATTTTTATGTCGAGACCAAGCCTAACCCCTTCTAACAAGAAATTGTAGTGCTATGCAGGAGGTTGTGATTTAGTGAGGTTAGTGAATACTATCACTAAATTCACTAAATTCACTAAACTCCCTAATTTCCCTAAATTCACTATCGCTTTGCTCTTTGCTCTTTATTTTGTATCTTTGCGCTCACTATGGAACGACATATCGACATTAACGACTATAACTACGAGCTCCCTGATGAGCGTATCGCTAAGTTTCCGCTCGAGGAGCGCTCGGCATCGAAGCTCCTCGTCTACGACAATGGTACAATACGCGAGAGCCGCTTTGCAAGCGTTGCGGAGCACCTGCCCGAGGGTGCGATGCTCGTATTTAACAATACGCGCGTGGTACGTGCGCGCATCATCATGCATAAGGCCTCGGGAGCACGTATCGAGGTCTTCTGTCTTGAGCCTCATCGTCCTGCCGACTACGAGCGTGCCTTTCAGCAGCGTGGTGAGAGTGAGTGGAGTTGCATCGTTGGCAACCTCAAGAAGTGGAAGGAGGGAGAAGTAGGCATAGACTTCAGCTATCGTGGCGAGTGTCACACGTTGCGTGCCGAGATTGTCGAGCGTGGCACGAGGGAGCATATCGTGCGCCTACGCTGGTCGGCAGACTGCACCTTTGGCGAGCTGTTGGAGGAGCTTGGACGTATACCCATCCCGCCATACCTAAACCGCGAGAGTGAGGAGATAGACAACACCCGTTATCAGACCGTATATGCCCGCTTCGAGGGCTCGGTGGCAGCTCCCACCGCAGGATTGCACTTCACTCCGGAGCTTATAGCACAGATGCGCGAGCGAGGCTTCGGCTTCGAGGAGGTGATGCTACATGTCGGCGCCGGAACCTTCCTCCCCGTAAAGGATGATAACGCTGCGCAGCACGCCATGCATACCGAGCACTTTATAGCTACGCGCCGAACACTTGAGAGCATCCTTCGAAATATAGATAGGGTTGTTGCCGTAGGTACCACGTCTGTGCGTACCCTCGAGTCGCTCACAGCCCTTGCGTGGCGCATAAAGATGGAGGGCACGCCTGCCACGGAGCGTGTTATCGGTCAGTGGGAGTTGTACGATATTCCCGCGGAGTTCAGTGGCAGAGAGGCCGTTCAACTCCTTGTGGATTATATGGATAGGAGTAACATCGAACAACTTAAGGCCGCAACCGAGATAATGATTACGCCCTTAGGCTATCGCTTTAGGATTGTTCGCTACATAATCACCAACTTCCACCAGCCCAAGTCTACGTTATTGTTACTCGTGGGTGCATATGTGGGCGATGATTGGCATAGGATATACGACTATGCCCTCGGTCACGACTTTCGTTTCCTGAGCTATGGCGACTCGTCGCTGCTTAAGGTGGATAGATAACTCCGAGAGATACTCTAATACTGCTCCTTGGCATTGGGGAAGTCGCGGCTCTTCACGTCGTCGACATAGTGGCCCACAGCCTCAGCTATGGTGGTGCCGAGGTCGGCATATCGACGTAGGAAGCGTGGTGAGAATGCCTGTGTGATGCCAAGCATGTCGTGGGCTACGAGCACCTGCCCATCCGTATGACTACCGGCGCCAATGCCGATGGTGGGAATGTGAAGCTCCTCGGAAACACGTCGGCCCAACTCTGCGGGAATCTTTTCGAGGACAAGGCCGAAGCATCCCGCATCCTCCAGCAGATGAGCATCGCGCACAAGTTTCTCAGCCTCAGCCTCATCCTTGGCGCGCACGTTATACGTTCCGAACTTATGTATCGACTGAGGCATAAGTCCGAGATGTCCCATAACGGGTATGCCGGCAGAGAGTATGCGGTTTACCGACTCCAATACCTCTTCGCCACCCTCGAGTTTTACGGCATCGGCCTCTGTCTCCTTCATGATGCGCACGGCCGAGTCGAGTGCCAACTTAGAGTTGCCCTGATATGTTCCAAAGGGGAGGTCGACAACGACCAAGGCACGCTTCGTGGCACGAACAACAGCCTTGGCGTGGTAAATCATCATATCGAGGGTTATGGGTAGGGTGGTCTCGAAGCCGGCCATGACGTTAGCTGCCGAGTCACCAACGAGGATAACATCGATGCCTGCCTGATCGACAATCTTTGCCATCGAATAATCATACGACGTGAGCATGGCAATCTTCTCGCCACGCTGCTTCATCTCGGTAAGGCGTAGAGTTGTCACCGCCCTTACTGTACTTTCTACTGACATGCGATATAGAGTTGTTATTTCAGTACAAAGGTAGCGAATAATGTCAAAAGTGCAAATTTTTGTCACAAAAACACCTATATATATTTGTATAACCGAAAAATATTCTTACCTTTGTGGCGTTATTGAGCGAGAGTAAGGGGACGGAGAGTCCCCTTATTTCGTAGTTGGATGCAAAGGGTATAGAATATATAACGATAGAATATGATTGATACAAAGCGTGTTACGGAGATTGCCGAGAAGCATTTGGCGGGTAGCGACATGTTTGTTGTGGAGTGTAAGGCTACGCCCATGGGCGAGATTGAGCTTCTTATTGACAGCGACACGGCTGTGAGGTTGGAGGATTGTGCTGCGCTGAATCGTGCTATCGAGGCGGAGCTCGACCGCGAGGTTGAGGATTTCTCGTTGATGGTAGCATCGGCGGGTATAGGCTCGGAACTTAAGCTCTTGCGCCAGTATGTGAAGATTATCGGCAGCTCGGTGGAGGTATTGTTGAAGGATGGCATCAAGATTCTTGCAAAACTCGAAAAGGCAGATGACCTCGGCATCGTTATATCATACGAGGAGAAGCAACTCATCGAGGGCAAGAAACGCAAGCAGACGGTAGAGGTCACGAAGGAGTATAAGTGGGAGGAGATAAAGTATGTTAAGGAGTACCTCGACTTCAAGTAATTTGTTGTGATAATGGAGCATCTTTGAAGCTTCGCTTGCCTGAAAATGCTCATTTACGTTGAGTAAACTCCGCTTTTCCAGTCTGCGACGAATCTCCAAATCTGCACCATTCTGACAACAAATTAGGCTTTTGAGGTGATAATGGAGCATCTTAGAAGTTTCGCTTGTCTGAAAAATGCTCATTTAATAGTACCCCAAGAACCCTATAGGAACCTATAAGAACCTATAAGAACCTATGGCACCCCATAAGAACCCATAAAGAAACGAAAACAAAACAAAAAACAAAATATAAAAGCAAAATGAAGTACATTAATCTTATCAGCAACTTTGCTGAGTTCAAAGAGCTAAAGAGCATCGACAATGCTACGCTCATCGGCGTATTGGAGGATGTCTTCCGTCACGCGCTACAGAAGCAGTTCGAGAGCGACGAGAACTTCGATGTCATCATCAACCCCGAGAAGGGCGACCTCGAGATTTGGCGCAACCGCACCGTTGTGGAGGATGATGCCGTGGAGAATGAGAATACCGAGATTGCACTATCGGAGGTTAAGGCTATTGATGCCTCGTATGAGGTGGGCGATGAGTATGTCGATCAGATTGACATGACGAAGTTTGGCCGTCGTGCCGTGTTGTCGTTGCGCCAGAATCTCGCATCGCGCATCCTCGACCTCGAGAAGGCTGCACTCTTCGAGAAATACTCGGAGAAGGTGGGCGAGATTATCGCTGGCGAGGTATATCAGGTGTGGAAGAAGGAGGTGCTCGTGCGCGATGACGATGGCAACGACCTTATCCTTCCTAAGGGTGAGCAGATACCTAACGACTTCTACCGTAAGGGTGATACCATCAAGGCTATCGTTAAGTCTGTGGAGATGAACAACAACCAGCCTCGCATCATCCTCTCGCGTACCGACAATCAGTTCTTGGAGCGCCTCTTCGAGCAGGAGGTTCCTGAGATTTACGATGGTCTTATCACCATCAAGCGCATCGCCCGCATCCCGGGTGAGCGTGCTAAGGTGGCGGTGGAGTCGTATGACGACCGTATCGACCCTGTAGGCGCATGTGTCGGCATGAAGGGCTCGCGTATCTACACCATAGTTAAGGAGTTGCGCAATGAGAATATCGACGTTGTCAACTTCACGGCAAACACGTCGCTTATGATTCAGCGCTCGTTGAATCCTGCAAAGATATCGACCATCACCATCGACGAGGAGCGTAAGACAGCATCGGTATACCTCAAACCTGAGGAGGTGTCGTTGGCTATCGGTAAGGGTGGTTTGAACATACGCCTCTCGAAGATGCTCACGGGCTACGACATCGACGTATACCGCGAGATTGAGGAGGAGGATGTTGCTCTTGTGGAGTTCGCCGACGAGATTGAGGGCTGGATTATCGAGGCTCTTAAGGCTGCCGGTTGCGATACGGCAAAGAGCGTATTGGAACTTCCGGTTGAGGAGATAGCTCAGCGTGCCGACCTCGAGGTGGAGCAGGCCGAGCGTGTGGTTGAAATCCTTAAGGCCGAGTTTGAGTAGTCCGATAGTTGATAACGATTAATGAAAGGAGATATTGAATGGATAATACGAAGAAGATAAGGCTTATACAGGTTGCCAAGGAGTTTAAGGTGGGCTTCAATACGCTTGCCGATTATCTCCAGCGTAAGGGCTTGCAGAGCGACTGCTCGCCCTCGTCGCCCGTGACAGCCGAGGTATATGCCGCATTGGAGAAGGAGTTTGGTCGCAATCGTCAATCGGGAAATGAGCGCAATGCCGTGCGCGAGCGCATACAGCAGAAGGGCTCGGTGAGCATCGCCTCACAGGGACAGAAGGCTAAGGACGAGGACGACGAGGAGGTCATCGTAAAGAGCAATGTCATCAGCGTAAAGGATGAGGTGCGCGGCCCAAAGATTTTGGGTAAGATAGACCTTAATCCTAAGAAAGAGGTGGCCAAGAACGAGGAGGTGAAGGTTGAGGAGGTTAAGGTTGAGGAGCCTAAAGTTGAGGTTAAGCCCGTTGTTGAGGCTCCCAAGCCCGTTGCAGAGCCTAAGGTAGAGCATGTGGTTGAAATGCCCGTTGAGGAGGTGGAGGAGGAGTCTAAGAAGGACTCGGTATATCGTCCTGAGGTGGCGCAGCTCGGTGGCCCCAAGATTCTCGGCACGATGGATGTGTCGAACATGGTTCCCGGAGGTAAGCATAAGCGTAAGCGCCTCGACAAGGAGAAGGTGAACGTAGCGAAGGAGGGTAAGAATGCCGGTAAGCAGGACAAGCAGTCGCAGAAGGGCGGTAACAAGCCTCAGCAGGGTGCTGCCCAGCAGGGTGCCGCTCAGCAGCCTCAGTCGAAGAAGAATAAGAAGCAGAAGCAGCAGCCTAAGCCTATCGTGCGCCCCGAGGTGTCGGACGAGGAGGTATCAAAGCAGATAAAGGATACGTTGGCACGTCTTACGGCCAAGGGTACGAAGTCTAAGGGTGCGAAGTATCGTAAGGAGAAGCGTGAGGAGGTTCGTGAGCGCATGAACGAGGAGATCGAGCGCGAGGAGATGGAGCGCAGCGTACTCAAGGTTACGGAGTTCGTGACGGTGAGTGAGCTCGCTACGATGATGAACGTCTCGCCCATGGAGGTCATCTCGGCATGTATGAACCTCGGCCTTATGGTATCTATCAACCAGCGCCTCGATGCTGAGGCCTTGGTTGTCGTTGCTGAGGAGTTCGGCTTCACGGTGGAGTTCGTCTCTGTGGAGATTCAGGAGGCCATCGAGAGCGACGAGGATAGCGAGGAGGATCTCGTATCGCGACCCCCGATTGTCACCGTCATGGGTCACGTAGACCACGGCAAGACATCGCTTCTGGATAACATACGTAAGACCAACGTGACGGCCGGCGAGGCGGGAGGTATCACGCAGCATATCGGTGCCTACTCTGTGGAGCTCAATGGTCAGAAGATTACGTTCCTTGATACGCCGGGTCACGAGGCATTTACCGCCATGCGTGCTCGTGGTGCCAAGATGACAGACGTGGCTATCATCATCGTCGCTGCCGACGATAGTGTGATGCCCCAGACGGTGGAGGCTATAAACCACGCCTCGGCAGCAGGTGTACCTATGGTCTTTGCCATCAACAAGATGGATAAGCCGCAGGCTAATGCCGACCATATCCGCGAGCAGCTCTCGCAGATGAACTACCTCGTGGAGGATTGGGGCGGTAAGTATCAGTGTCAGGAGGTATCGGCAAAGAAGGGTATGAACCTCGACAAACTCTTGGAGAAGGTACTCCTCGAGGCCGAGATGCTTGAGCTTAAAGCTAACCCCGAGCGTAAGGCTTCGGGTGCTGTCATCGAGTCGATGTTGGATAAGGGTCGTGGTTATGTCGCCACTATCATGGTTCAGAATGGTACGCTCCGTGTGGGCGATGTGCTCCTCTCGGGTACGTATACGGGACGTGTGAAGGCTATGTTCGACGAGAATGGTAAGAAGGTTATGGAGGCAGGGCCCTCGACACCTGTGCAGGTGCTTGGCCTTAATGGTGCTCCTCAGGCGGGTGACACCTTCAACGTGATGGAGGATGACCGCTCGGCACGCGAGATTGCCAACAAGCGCGAGCAGTTGCAGCGCATGCAGGGCATCATGACACAGAAGCACGTTACGCTCGACGAGATTGGCCGCCGTATCGCCATAGGCTCGTTCAAGGAACTTAACATCATCGTCAAGGGTGACGTTGACGGCTCTGTGGAGGCTATGACAGGCTCGCTCATCAAACTCTCGAAGGAGAGCGTGCAGGTGAATGTCATCCACTCGGCCGTAGGTCAGATTTCGGAGTCGGATGTGTTGCTTGCAGCCGCCTCGAATGCCATCATTGTGGGCTTCCAAGTACGTCCTTCGGCAGCTGCACGCAAGGCTGCCGAGAAGGAGCAGATAGACATACGCCTCTACTCAATCATCTACGACGCTATCAACGAGATTAAGGATGCTATCGAGGGTATGCTCGAGCCTGTTATGAAGGAGGAGATAGTATGCTCTACGGAGGTGCTCGAGACCTTCAAGATTTCGAAGGTGGGTACTGTGGCAGGATGTATCGTGCGTGAGGGTAAGATGCAGCGCAACACCCCCATTCGTGTTATCCGCGACGGTATCGTCATCTACACCGGTAAGCTCGGCTCACTACGTCGTTTCAAGGACGATGTTAAGGAGGTTACCGTAGGTCAGGATTGCGGTCTTAACATTGAGTCGTACAACGACATTCGCGTGGGCGATATCGTTGAGGGTTACGAGCAGGTTGAGGTCAAGAGAAAGTAACACTTTTGTTGTCAGGAGCGTTGCAGATGCAACCCCTCCTGACAACAAAACGTATATAATAGACACAAACAGAGTTTAACCTAAAATAAAACTTAAAGACATGAATCACCAGATTAAGTTTACCACTCCCGCTGAGGCCGTAAAGTGCATCAAGTCGGGTGACCACATCCACCTCAGCTCGGTGGCATCAGCTCCCCAGTGCCTCATCAAGGCTATGTGCGACCGCGGTCGTGCCGGTGAGTTCAAGGATGTACATATCCACCACCTCCACACCGAGGGTCCTGCACCTTATGCAGATCCCGAGTTTGAGGGTGTTTTCCAGCTCGACTCATTCTTCGTTGGCGGCAACGTGCGCAAGGTGACACAGAGTGGCTATGCTGACTATATTCCAATCTTCCTCTCGGAGACACAGAAGCTCTATCGCTCGGGTGCTGTGCCCTGTAACGTGGCTATGATTCAGGTGTCACGTCCCGATAAGCACGGCTACGTATCGCTCGGTACGTCGGTAGATGCTACGTTGGCTGCTGTAGAGTGTGCAGACTATGTTATCGCCGTAGTTAACAAGTACGTTCCCCGCTCGTTTGGTGATGCTATGATTCACTCGTCGAAGATTAACTTCTTCGTTGAGGACGACCAGCCCCTTGAGGAGGCTCACTTCACAGCACCTAACGAGGTGGAGACGAAGATTGGTAACCTCTGTGCCGGCCTTATCGAGGATGGAGCAACGCTTCAGATGGGTATTGGTGCTATTCCTAATGCTGTGCTCGCGCAGCTTGGCAACCATAAGAACCTCGGTGTTCACACTGAGATGTTCGCTGACGGCGTGCTTCCTCTCGTTGAGAAGGGCGTAATCAATGGCGCATTGAAGAATATCGATAAGGGTAAGATGGTATCTACGTTCCTTATGGGCTCGCAGAAGGTCTACGACTTTATCGACGACAACCCCGGCGTGTTGATGATGGACGTGGGCTACACCAACGACCCCTTTGTTATCGCTAAGAACGATAAGGTTACAGCCATCAACTCGGCCCTTCAGGTAGACATCACCGGTCAGGTATGTGCCGACTCTCTCGGCCGTAAGTTCTACTCGGGCGTGGGTGGTCAGATAGACTTCATCTATGGTGCATCGCTCTCTAAGGGCGGTAAGGCTATCATCGCTATGCCTTCAATCACCAACAAGGGCGTATCGAAGATTTCGGATGTCCTTACCGAGGGTGCAGGTGTTGTTACCACACGTAACCACATCCACTGGTTCGTAACTGAGAATGGCGCTGTGGACCTCTATGGCAAGAGCCTTCAGGAGCGTGCGCGCCTCATCATCTCTGTAGCACACCCCACAGCGCAGGAGGCTCTCGACGAGGCTGCCTTCAACCGCTATGGCTCTCACCACCACTATATTAAGGGCTATATGTCGAAGTAATACTTTGATACGCACCCTTTTAAGTAAAGCCTTCCCGCTTGGGAGGGCTTTCTTGTATCAAAGAGAATTTAGGGAAATTAGAGAATTTAGGGAGATTAGTGTTTATGTTCCTAAATTCCTTAAATTCCCTAAACTCCCTAAACTCCCTATTTTCCCCTTCTCTCTACACGCATACGATGCATTTTCTCTTTGAAGCCTCCCTCATTAAGAAATTGTTCGGAAAGTGAAGCAAGGAGTTTGTGCAGAAGATAGTCCTCCTGTTTGAGTAGGATGATTGCCATATTGGCTACCGTATCGAGAGAACGAGATTTGGCAATATCTAAAATTGATTGATTGCTACCGTCACTGCCAAGCTTGCGCATTGCAACAAACTTGTCTGAGTCATTACACCACTGCTCATAACCATTAACACGCAGATAGTCCTCATAATCAGCCAGTAGCTCCTTGAAACTTGCTTTGGCAACATTGATAAGTTTGATACCCATCTCGATTGAGGTCTCTATATCTGCATTACCTTCAATAATATTTTGCTTGCCAGAGCGTGCTGCTTGAACCATCTGATCTATTGTTCGGTTGCCACGCTCAAATGCCGAATA
>JAFVWO010000075.1 GCA_017501625.1 Alistipes sp. | reverse complement strand
TATGTATCAAAAATATGTGGAAATTTGGGAACCATCAAAAAGCAGTCTGAAAGTGTTAAATTTTAGAATGTATTGATAATTAAAGGTTTATATTTGATTATTTCTGGATATTTTTGGTTGTTTAGGGCTTCTAAATACAATTATAAAAAGGATAGCCAGAAATCGTTGTAACACTTTCTGCAATTTTTATATTCTCCAACGAATTACAACCGTAAAACGCATCATCATCAATAGATATTACACCTTCATTAATAAGAACATCTTTTAACGAGCTATCGCCATAGAATGCACTCTTCGAGATAACACATTCACTACCATAGATGTTTGCACTAACAAGACCGCTGTTTGCAAAAGCACGTTCTCCAATAAATGTGACACTAGTCGGTGTAGTTACGCTCGTCAAATTTTTACACATTGCAAAAGCGTATGATTCGATAGTCTTCACATTGTTTCCCAATGTAAGAGACTCTATTCCAGCACTAATAAATGCACTTCCATCTATTGATTCTACGCTATTCGGAATAGTTATTGATTGTAATTTTGTGCAATTGGCAAAAGCATTAGCGTTGACCGACTTCACTCCCTCCGGGATAGTTATAGAAACCAACTCACTACAATAAGCAAATACACCAGCACCAACTTCTTTCAAGTTACTTGGGAGTTCAATATTTTTGAGAGCCTCACAATAATAAAAAGCCTTGGTACCAATTGATGACACCGAAGAAGGAATATTGATACTAACCAACTTCCAACAGTCACAAAAAGCATTGTTGGAGATAGTTTTTAGATTGTTCCCTAAAATTGTTACTGAAGTAAGTTTGCTACTATTTTGAAATGCAGACTCACCTATTGATGTTAGACTCGAAGGAAGAGTTATAGATGTAAAGTATGATAAATAAAAAGATTTAGTACCAATTGTTGTAAGTTCATTATCGAATATAATAACACCGATACCAGTTGTGCTATCATACTCATTTGAAACGATATTGGCATTAAAGCGATTATAATTAGGGTCTATTTTTGCTTCCGCAGTATAATATATCTTCCAAGTTTCAGGAGTTGCAGTAGGGCCAAACTCGGCACATAGTGTTGCCATTGGCTGAATCAGGTTATTTTCGATAGGTACAGCATTGCTTGTCTGCTTTGAGAAGATCTGGTCGTTGATGTCGGTAACCTCGATGGTGATACCGCCCTCAAAGGTGATTTCGGGGATAACTACCCAAAAGATTGTAGGATTTTCATTATCGCTACTCAACGCCACACCCTCGCCGCAGTCAATGGTGATAGTGTCGGTGGCATCACCGCCCATAGTGATAGTAGGCTCGCTGCCGTATGCCATCGAAACGGTTGCAGGGCCTGCAATCTTCTCGCCATTGTTACCCTTGACGGTAATGCTCTTGACGGTTACATCCTCACCATAGAATTTGAGTTTCAGATAACCGCACAAGTTTTTGAACGACAAAAAGTTGTCCGATGTGTTTTTAGTTACCGCCATCATCGTATTTGCACCTGCGCCAAATGAGTTTTCGTAGGCGTGGTTATACTCCTGCACGGCGGGCAGGGTGAGCGAAACAACGCCCGCCTCTGTAATGGTTATGTTCTCGTCATAAGGATAAATAGCATAGTTTGCGGTAAGGTCAAGTGGCGTACCCGTAACGAACCCACCCTCGTCAATCTCGTTAAACTTACCGCTATTTGCGCCATCCTCGCCCGCAAATTGCCAATGGCTATTGTAGCTATTGCCGGCAAATACGGTGATTTCATCGTCTGCGTTCCAACGCAAATATTTATTATCCTCTACATAGGTGCGGGTGTCGCACTCGGGCATAGAGGCGTAAAACTCTGTTTGGCTCTTTTCGGGGGTGCTGGTGATATTATCCAAGCCCTCATCATTTTGCGTACAGCCGATAAGTGCAACGACTGCCGCCAAGATTGCAAATTTCTTCATCGTCTTTCGTTTTAGGTGGTTACCAACCGATTTCTTCATTCTCGCCACCAATTTCAGGCATCGTTTCGGAACTTGGGTCGCTTGCGGCGAAACCTTGTTCGACCATCACTTCATTCACCTCAATTTCGGGGGCGAGGTAGCCCACAATGCGTTTTTTCTGCATAATAGTTTATGTTTTGAGTTAATAATGTTCGCTCAAAACCATACGCTCCTCTATGGTGGATTATTAAAAATAAGAAAGTGTGGAGCTGACTTTCGTTTATCTATACAGAGGCTCTGACAAAACCCGAAACGAATAAACGATACAAGACCCCACACTTGAATAGTATTGGTATATGCACAAATTGTGCATAGCCACATAGCTATACAAGAAATGAGTGTTGTCTTTATCCTCGTTTCGTTGAAAACTGTCAGATTTTCTGTATAAGGATAAAAGCGAAAACACTTTCATCAAATATGTAATGCCGAGGAGATAACTCCCACGACGCCACAAAATTAGTAAAAGTTTCGCAAATGACAACACTCTTTTGGGGTCTTGTTCAAATAAAATAGAAAAATCACCTTTTGCCTGTCCGCAATAGGTGATTAAACAGCAGGTTGATTATTTACACATGATTTAGACTACATGGAAGAGTACATAAGAATAGTGAAAATATAATTTATTCGACTTTTGTATAAAAAGTCGTTTCACAATCTAATGAACTAACATATTGTAAATAAACAAATTCGGCGGTGAAATATCATTCACCGCCGAAAAAGGATAGTCCGTGGCTGGAGTGCTCTCTTACTTGTTATATACACTGTTACTTACGCACCTCGGCGCCGGCCTTCTGCTCCAGCTGTGTCTGGAGGTTGGCCATCGTGCGCTCAATCTGCTTATCCGTAAGTGTCTGGTTCTTATCCTCGAGGATAAAGCTCAGGGCATACGACTTCTTGCCCTCGGGGAGCTTGTCGCCCTCGTATACATCGAAGAGTGATACCGACTTCAGTAGTTTCTTCTCCGTAGCGAAGGCTATGGCGCGTAGCTCGGAGAATGTAACACTCTTATTCACAAGGAGTGCCAAGTCGCGCTTAACCTCGGGGAACTTCGAGAGCTCCTTGAACTGCACCTTTGCCTTCTTGGTCATCTTAACGAGCTGGTCGAAGTCTATCTCTGCGAAGTATACCTCCTGCTTGATGTCGAACTTCTTACGCACGATGGGCGATACTACACCCATGCGCAGCACCTCCTTGGGGCCCTGCTTGTAGACAATAGCATCGGCATAGAGGTCGGAGTCTAAGCTCTCGGACTGCAATGCGTAGATGTCGATGCCAAAGCGCTTCAGAAGTCGCTCGACCATGCCTCTAAGGGTGAAGAATGACGACTGCTCAGCCTTAGTGTTCCACGCCAACTGCGTGTGGAGGCCCGTGACGGTGATGCCTATGCGGTAGTTCTCCTCATATTTGGCGAGGGTGTTATCCTCCGAGGCCTTCTCCTCGGCGTAGGCATAGCAGTTGCCCACCTCGAACATACGAAGGTTGGCATTGCGGCGGTTGACGTTGAGCTCTACAGCCTCCAAGGCGTTGAACATAAGCGTCTGGCGCATGACGTTGAGGTCCTGCGATAGGGGATTGAGAATCTTCACGCAGCGCTCTGCGGGGTACGATGTGCAACCCTCATAGTATGCGCCCTTTGTCAACGAGTTAGACATAATCTCGGTGTAGCCGTTTGCTGCGAGGAAGTCCGAGGCGATGTTCTGTAGGCGTGCCTTGTCGGGCTTCGGGGCATACGACAGCGTTGAGTTCACGTGATCCGACACCTCGATGTTGTTGTAGCCATATACGCGGAGTACATCCTCCACGAGGTCGGCCTCGCGCTGCACATCAACACGATAGGGTGGCACTGCAACATGCAATACCTCACCCTCGCGACCGCGCACCTCGACATCGAGAGCCTCGAGGATTGTCATAAACGTATCCTCGGGTATATCCTTGCCTATGAGATTGCGGGCACGCTCCAACGAGAAGTCGAACTCGAAGTGTGAGGCAGGTGTGGGGTTGATGTCTATAATCTCGGATGTTATGATGCCACCTGCGAGCTCCTTCATGAGCATCGCGGCACGTTTGAGTGCATATACCTGCATGTTGGGGTCTATGCCACGCTCGAAGCGGAACGAGGCATCGGTATTTAGTCCGAAGCGCTTGGCTGTCTTGAGCACCCATACGGGGTGGAAGTAGGCGCTCTCGATAAATACGTTCACCGTCTCGTCGGTGATGCCCGAGTCGAGACCTCCGTATACACCTGCGATACACATGGGTCGCTCTGCCGAGCATATCATGAGGTCGGCAGCCGTGAGCGTGCGCTCCACGCCATCGAGCGTTACGAACTTCTCGCCCTCCACGGCCGAGCGTACTACAATCTTGCCACCCTCAATCTTGTCGGCATCGAAGGCATGCAGCGGCTGTCCGAGCTCGAAGAGCACATAGTTGGTGATGTCTACGAGGTTGTTTTTGGGATTGATACCCGCAGCACGTAGCTCGTTCTGCATCCACTCGGGCGAGGGTGCTATCTTACATCCGCTGACGGTTATGCCGGCATAGCGGGGTGCTGCCTCGCTGTTTACTACCTCTACGCCTATCGTGCGTGAGGTGTTGTCTACGGCGAAATTATCTACCGAGGGCAGGTTGAGCGTGACGTTCTCGCCGCGGCTACGAAGGTATGCCACGAGGTCGCGTGCCACGCCTATGTGCGAGGCTGCATCTACGCGGTTAGGTGTAAGGCCTATGCCTATGAGGTAGTCGTCGGCGATGCCCAAGTACTCCTTGGCAGAGGTACCCACTACGGCATCTGCCGGGAGCTCTATGATACCCTCATGGTTGCGACCTATGCCGAGCTCATCCTCGGCACAGAGCATGCCGAGCGACTCTACGCCACGAATCTTGCTACGCTTAATCTTGAACTCCTCGTCCGAGTCGATAGGGTAGAGCACAGCACCCACCGTGGCACACATGACCTTCAATCCCTTGCGGCAGTTTGCCGCGCCACACACAATCTGTAGTGGTGCCTCGGCGCCGACATCTACGGTGGTTATGTGCAGGTGGTCTGAGTCGGGATGATCCTCGCAGGTGAGCACCTCGCCTACGACAACGCCCTTAAGTCCACCCTTTATAGTCTCAATCTTCTCGAACTCCTCGACCTCGAGGCCGAGCTCTGTGAGTATTTCGGCTATGCGCTCAGCCGACAGCTCTGTGTCGATGTAACGCTTTAGCCAGTTGTACGATACGTTCATATATTGTTGTTTTTAGTCTTTCGAAAGCCTATAATCGCACAAAGATACGATTTTTTCCTGAAAAAATAATTATGGGGTGCGCAAATATTTACTACGCACCCCATAATGTCAACAATATAGCATGTATTACTACTCCGCCGAGCCGTAACCTGAGAAAGGATGAATCTCTCCTACGTAGCAAACGCCATAGCGTGTATTGCCGGTGAGTTTGACGGGCGACATACCCTCGTCGATAGATACGCTATACTCGTTCAAGAGCTGTGTCTTAGGCTCCGATACCAAATCGTCCGAGTCGGTAATCCACAAGCGTGTCACTAACCCTGTGGCCTTATCAATCTCGTAGCCCCAAAGTGTCACAGCGTGGCTCGCAGATACAAGAGTAGCACCGAGGTTAATAGTAAGACCTGCCATACCATGCTCGAAAGCCTCGACTACGAGGTCTGAGAAGACCTTTAGACGCTCTTCGCCTAAGAGATCCGTGCCATTGCCCCAGAGATTGTAGTTGTTGAACAACGTAATGTATGTGTCGAAATATTCAATGACACCGGGAACGACGATCTTATCATATCCGTGGTATATGTTGGGGTATACCTCTGTAGCCCAGATGCTCTTCCAGAAGCCACCTGGGGTCTTGGGCACTGCCTGCGTGCCTGCCGATGCATACTCGCCACCGTTCAATACTCCCTCGAAGTACCATGGAATAGCCTCGCTCATGTGTCCACCGAGTGAGTTGTCCCACTGCGAGTGGAAGACGTTCATAAGCTCCAACTCATAAGCTCCAAATCTGCTGTATGTGGTGACACCCGGGCCATCGGTAGCACCTGCGGGTAGCGTCTTGCCGGCAGCCTTGTATCTGTCTTGGAACCACTGAATCATATTCGAGGATGCGGCCGCCCAGCACATGCTGATGTCGCCATTGTCGCCGGCACCCTTCTTGTTCACATCATACCAGCCCGATGTGAGCGTTACGCCATCGGCAAAGACGATGACTTTCTCCGAGGCGTTAGCCGTCACGGTAACGGTGTTAGACTTTACATCCTTGTACATGGCGTACACGCTGTATGTGCCAGCGTTGCCTGTCTTGAATGTCGTACCGTTATTTTTGATGCCATTGACATATATCTCGCACGAAGAGGTAACATCCAATTTGCTGTCGGCCTTTACGGTAAACGTCACCATATCGGTGCCGTTGGCTGCCATTGTCGTTTTCGATGCAGAGAGAGTTAATGTCGATGGTAAATACTCATTGACGGTTATTGTCAGCTCGTTAGATGTCTTTGCTCCCTTTGTTGCATAGATGGTGTATGTGCCTGCGGTAGATGATGAGAACCAATTGCTACTCAAGGCCTCACCATTTGCATAGAATGTACACGCATTTGTCACATTATTACCATCTTGTGTGGCGTAAAAGTCAACATAGTCTAAGCCGTTGTTCGTTATCGTGCTCTGCGATGCCGTGATGGTTATGTCGCCTTCGACTACAGGTGCTGATATTGCACCGCTGAATACGAAGTGACGCGTTGTGTCGTCGCTGAATGTGATGTCGGCATTTAGTACCATGCTACTGCCACTGTTTGCGACATGTAGAACGCCTGACTTAACGGCTTTGTTCTCACCTCCAACCCTTACACTCGTAGCATTGAAGTAACCCTCGAAGTTGCATGACGAATGCTCGTAGATGCCGTCATTTATACTGTTTGCGGATGCCTCCTTGTTGTTGATGTTGAACAATATATAGTCGCCCTCAGAGTTTTCACCATGGAAGGTGTAGTAGCCATTATCGCTATTCGATGAGAGTGTCGTGAGCGTTATATCAGCCACCGTGGTACTACTACTACCACTTCCCGTCTGACCACCATTCTCAACATTTAATTTGCCGACAAAACCGAGAGGCTCAGCCACGGAACTTTGGTCTGCTATAACAATCTTAATGGTGTATGTGCCATCGTCACTTTTGGCTACTTCCATATAACCTTCGTTATTGTAGCCTCCATCGGGTGTGCTCCTACTAATATTAGGTACATTTGTAAGTTTGCGAATACCAACATGCGTTCTACTGTTCCAAATGGAGCTTGCACTGACCATGTCGTATGTGCCTGCGTTAATATTAGTTTCATCTGAATAACCCGATGCAACACAGAGTATAAAACTGATGCCATTAGGCCCTGTTACAGCAAATTCAGTAGCATATGATGTATTTGTTATAGTGCTTTGAACAATCTGTGTAAGGTATGTGTCTACGCCTTCGATAGAGGCAGAGCCACCACTCTCGGTTGTTTCGGCCTCACACTTGTTCTCCTCGCTAAGTTCAAGTTTCACACTTGAGCTCTTGCCCGCAGTCATCGTGAAAGGTGACTTCGATGGTGTCTTCACAATGGTGTGAGCCTTACGACCTTCAATATATACATTGAAGACCAACGAAGCGTTGTCTAACTGTGTGGGAAACACAAATGTCGAGGCTGTGGGCGTTGTAGTGAAGTTGTGACCCTTAAAGTCGGCAAGTGTCGAGGGTGCCGAGGCTACAGCGTTGACAATACCACCATTTACGGTGTCGTAGTTGTAGCACTGCACACTCATGAACTCTGAGTCATTGCTACGCAGAGCCATCTCGATAGCCACATCCTTAGATATATCCGTACCATTATATCCTGCAGCCAACGTGAGTGTGTAGTCTATCTTGTGCATAAGATGGCTAAACTGCAAGGGTATATCTGCTGATGTACTGTTGATAACGAGATATTCACCTGCCGCATAACTCTCCGTAGATTCCATAAAGATGTTATCCTCGGCATGGCGATTGAGGGTGATGGTTGCTGTGGGCGACTCGACAGCGGGGTATAGAGCCGTAACCTTAGAGTATGTGCCCTCGGCCATCAAGCCACGGAATGTGGCAAACTTGCCATCGTCAGAGATATCCTCAGAGCTCTCAATCTCGAAGGTGTAGTAGTTCGTTACCGATGATGTGTCGGTGAGGGCTACACTCAGCTTATCGCCCACCTCCCAGTGTGTGATGTTGCCATCGATGCCGAGGCGCGTGTCGTCAGCATCTGCAATAATGGCTACCTCGACCATCTTGGCCTCCTCGTTGCCATTAGCATCGTTCGTGTGGTCTATTTGCTCCTTTGTACACGCACCAAGAGCAAGGAGTGCTAATGTGTAGATTGTTAGTATATAATGTTTCATGACTATAACACATTCTCGGTTTCAAAATCTGGTGCTTTGACATCGCTCATGCTGAAGCCTCTCTCAAGACTGCATGTCGTGATGTGTAACTCCGGAGCGAGGTACTCCTCTCGTTTGTCGGGTCTATTTGTCGTAATCATCTTATATATATTACTGTGTATGTGTGACTATGAAAAATGGGGATGACTAATGTTATTTTATATCATCCCCGTTAATTCTATCCTACTCTGCCGTGCCGTAACCCGAGAAAGGATGAATCTCTACTACGTAGCAAACGCCATAGCGTGTATCGCCGGTGAGCTTGACGGGCGACTTACCCTCGTCGATAGATACGCTATACTCGTTCAAGAGCTGTGTCTTAGGCTCCGATGCCAAATCGTCCGAGTCGGTAATCCACAAGCGTGTCACTAACCCTGTGGCATTATCAATCTCGTAGCCCCAAAGTGTCACAGCGTGGCTCGCAGATGCAAGAGTAGCACCGAGGTTAATAGTAAGACCTGCCATACCATGCTCGAAAGCCTCGACTACAAGGTCTGAGAAGAACTTTAGACGCTCCTTGCCTACGAGATCCGAGCCATTGCCCCAGAGATTGTAGTTGTTGAACACCGTTATGTATAGATCGTAATATTCGATTACACCGGGGGCAACGATCTTGTCATATCCGTGGTATATGTTGGGGTATACCTCTGTAGCCCAGATGCTCTTCCAGAAGCCACCATCGGTCTTGGGCACTGCCTGCGTGCCTGCCGATGCATACTCGCCACCGTTCAATACACCCTCGAAGTACCATGGAATAGACTCGCTCATGTGTCCACCGCGCGAGTTGTCCCACTGCGAGTGGAAGACGTTCATAAGCTCCAACTCATAAGCGCCAAATCTGCTATACGTGGTGACACCCGGGCCATCGGTAGCACCTGCGGGCAGAGTCTTGCCGGCAGCCTTGTATCTGTCTTGGAACCACTGAATCATATTCGACGATGCGGCAGCCCAGCACATGTTGATGTCGCCATTGTCGCCGGCACCCTTCTTGTTCACATCATACCAGCCCGATGTGAGTGTTACACCCTCAGCAAAGACGATAGTCTTGCCCGAAGAAGTAACCTCCTCGGCAGTGATGGTAAGCTCGTTAGACTTTACCGTGCCCTTCTCGGCATATACGGTGTACGTGCCGGGGGTAGTAGTCATGAACTTATTGCCATTAAGCACGCCATTATTTACATATATCGTAGCGCTATTTGTGATGTTGGCACCATCCTGTGTCACGGTAAACTTGGTATAGTCTACGCCGTTAGCCTTGATGGTCAATGTTGTAGACTCAATCTCGATAGGCTTCTCCTCCTCGACAATGTTCATGCGTGCAGTGAGCTCCACGCTGTTCGACTTCTCGCCATCGTACATGGCGTAGAAGGTGTATACTCCAGCCTCGGTTGTTGTGAACTCGTTGCTTGCAAGCTTCACGTCGCCAGCAGCATTGTAAAGCTCAAAGTCGGTGATGCTCTCCTCGCCTATTGTAAGCGTGAATGTAGCCTTCTCCTCGCCATTGGCAACGATGGTTGCAGGGCTTACCGATAACTTTAGCTCCTCCTTAGTTCCGGGATTGTCATTCGGATCATCGTTGGGGTCGTCATTCGGGTCGTCGTTGGGGTCGTCGTTGGGATCATCATTCGGGTCGTCATTGGGATCATCGTTGGGGTCGTCATTAGGCTCCTTGCCGGTATCCTCTTTGGCTGTTACCTTGATGGTGTCCGACTTAGATGTTCCGCGCTTGGCGTAGAATGAGTACTCACCTGCATACTTCGTCTTGAAGCTCATGCCGTCTAATGCCTCGTGAGTATCGGCAAAGTGGATTGTAGCATCCTCGATAACGGTGCCTTCGATACCCTTAACGGTGAATGTTGCAGCATCCTCACCATTGGCGATAATCTCGCTCTTGTCAACGGTAATTTGTAGCTTTCCATCGAGAGCCGGCTCGTTAGTGTCGCATGCCACAAAGCCTACGAGAGCCGCCAATGCTAAAAATAGATATTTCTTCATGTCGTATCTGTGATTTTAGATATATAGCAGGGCTTGCACCCCGCTATATATCATGTTAAGTTGCTTTATTTTACGCGCTTAAGTACGATGTCGCTCGTGGCAATCGCCCAAGGCTCCTGATTGCGGAATACCGCGGGACGATATGAGCCATAGTTGAACTCTGCGCCGGCTTTGTGTGTGCCGATGGTGATGGTGTTGCCATCTGCCGAAATCGTCACGGGGAATGTTGCAGGTGCAGTGAACTGATTGTTAAGGTCGCAACCGAAGAAGTAGAATATACCATCCTCTGCCGACCAGTTGTAGAGGTACTCGTTGCGTGCCGTGGGTACGGTGACAACGTCGCCGGCACCAATCTCCAAGAAGATCTTGGGACCGTAGTCGCGGTATGCGAGCTCGGGATATGCTCCCCAGTAGTCGGGGTCGTAATTCATAAGCTTCTCAGGGCTCTGCATTACGGGAGCATCGTGTACGCCCTGTGCCGTAACATTGAAGGGCCAGTTAAGAATGACAAGACGGTTCTGCTCGCGGTAGCGCTTCTCGGTAGTAGCATCAGCACCCTGAGCTATGGTTACACGAGCACCCTCGATTGATACATTCTGAAGGTTGAACTGCTGGAGCGTGTACGACACCTCCCACTCGCCGAGAAGCGATGTGAAGAGGTCCGACTCAACACGTGCAGGCACGGGCTTAGCAGATGTAGACATGGTCGTAACCTTGAGTGTCTGCGTCTGCTCCGAGTTCTTAACACCAACGATGGCTACATACTCGACCGAGGGATACAACTCCTCGACCTTCATGCTAAGACCTGTTGTGCGTACAGCCTCAACCTCCGATGCTGAGAGGTCGTAGCCCTTGTCCTTAAGGATGGCTTCATCTGTCATGCCGTCCTTGCGCAACACGGCGATGTCGCCCTTAGGCTCGAAGGCAACGCGCACGCTGCTGGCATCCTCCGAGTAGATATTGATAGCCAAGGTGTTATCGCTGTTCTCCTGGGGGCGAGTCATCGATAGCTCAACCGAGGGAGCAGGCAATGTAGACTGACTTGTGACGAAGTCATACTTGGCAAACGACTCTGCACCGCTGCTGTCCATGACAACAATCATACAGTAGTACTCCGTATTGGGACTAAGGCCACCCCATGTATCCTCGTTGTCACCCGTGAGATTCCATGCACCAGCGCTGGGGTACTTCACGAGTGTTGCGAGCATGCTCTCGCCATAGCCCTCGACGATGCCATCAGCCCACTCCTTGTCGCGTACATATACGTAGTACTGCGATACGCTACTTGTGGGAGTCGTTGCAATGGTCACGCTCGTAGAGGTGATATTCTTAAGCTCCGTGGTCAAGCCGGCAGTCGATTGAGGACGCTTGGGTGTTCTTGTTTCGCTAATGAAAATCTGATCGGTGACGACAGTCTTTCCTTCGGTGATGGCAGCGATAATGTAGTAGTCGCTATCCTCGCGAACACGCATGTCGTAATCGCCATACTTACCACCATCGTACCACTCAACAGTGTTGTAACCCGTTGCGGGCACACCGATACCTTCAGTTTGGATGTAAACCTCGGGAGCCACGTTCATATACTCAAGGTATGCCTTGTCTATGCACTGGAATACGTAGCTTCCGGCGATGTTAATCGTAAAGGTGATAGTGTCGTAGGTCACATTCTCGACAATAATAGGGCTCTCCTCTCCGTCATCAGGCGTTGTGAACGACACCTTCTTGGGGTCGCTATACGTGCCATCGTCCTTGCTTCTGAGCACTACGTAGAGGTTGTAGTCCGTGTTGTCGTTAAGATTATCGATGGTGATAGTCTCCTTGTCGGTAATATCACCTGAGTTGCTTGCAAACCAGTCTTGGAACATAGGTACTTCGAAGCCCTCCTTAACGCAGATGAAACCATACTCACCCTCTATTGTTGTCGTCAACTCGAAGGTGTAGCTGAAGAATGTTACCATTACCTCTGTGACTGTAATCTCAGGCTTCTTGGGCTTCTCGGGCTCATTGGGCTCTTCAGGCTCTTCAGGCTCTTCAGGCTCTTCAGGTCCATTGGGATTCTCGGGGTCCTCCGGTGTATCGGGGCCGGGTACCTCCTCGGGCTGGTTTTGATTGTTCTTGATGCCCTCATCCTCGCCGCAACCAATCATGCAAAGCGCAGCAATGAGGAACGAACAGATTAGTAAAGTTTTTCTCATGGTCTTTTTAAATTAATGTTTTTTGGTTATTTGTTCTATACTTCTATGTCAAATATATCTATATGTATACTCTACACCATTCTATTTGGCAAAAGTAGTAAAAAAAAGTTAACATACAACTACAAAAGACATCTTTTTTATATATTTAGACAACAATAGCCGAGAACTTCACTCGGCTATTGTTGTCTAAATAAATATAGGTGTGTCGCAGATTATCTCGGAGTCAATATTATCCTAAATAAAACATGCACTATAACAATATTCTCAATATCCGGCAATCACCTTCGCCGTAGGCGAGCAAGGTGTAGCCTTGCCACAAGCCTCCCTTTGTCAAAGGGAGGTTTGGAGGGAATGTAAATATATCTCTATATAATAATGAGTGTCAGTATATTAACATTGTGAATAATTTTGCTTTTGTGCACACCGTAGGTGGGTTTTTTAGGGCGATAGATGCCTGTTAATATATTTACAGGGCATCTATTGTCCTAAAATAGAAGCGTAGCTTCACAAAAGAAAATTATATAGGACAATATTATCTCGTAGTCTGTTTGCTCACCTTGTCCAAGAATGACTTGTTGACAATAACACGCACCTCGCGGTGGCGCACGCGGAACTCCACGGGTGTGACACCGAAGAGCTCGCCATCAATCTCCAAGCGACTATCGGGCGACGACTCTATGCGCACCTTGCGACCCTGCGTATGCGTTACATGACCGATAGAGTAAATCGTACCATTGAAGAGGCGACGTATGCGGAATACCACATGCCACCAGTGTACCGGGCGTATCATCGTGATGTCCAGCAGGCCATCATCCGACACAGCATTCGGAAGCTGCTGAATACCGCCACCGTTGTACTTACATACACCGATAGCTATGCTAAAGAGAAAACTATTCGAGATAAGCTTGTCGTCGATCCATATTTTTACGCCTGCGGACTTGTGCTTGAAGAATGTTTGCAGCATGCTCCACAGATATGCAGCCTTGCCCGTGCGACCCTTAGCCTTGCGGTGTTGGTAGTGGCGTATAACCTCGGCATCGAAGCCTAAGCCCGCGACATTGGCCATATATCGTGTTTGACGATAGTGCGCCTCCTCGTACTCCACCTCCGAGACATCTTGAAGAAAGGTGTAGCCCTCCTTCAGTGCGCGTATAGCCTCTGCATAGCGTTTGGGTATGCCGTACATTCGTATCCAGTCGTTGCCCGTACCTACGGCGATAACCGCGATGGTTACATCCGTGGGAGCGACATGTTTCTGGATGAATACGCCGTTGACAACCTCGTGCAGCGTGCCATCGCCACCCACGACGATGATATGTCTGTAGCCCTGTTCTACGGCCGATACCGTGAGCTCCGTAGCATGCCACTTATGCTCGGTAAATACCGCCTCGCAGCGTATGCCGTTGTCGCGCAGTAGTTTAGAGATAAGAGGGTAGTCGTCCAACCCCTTGCCTGAGCCGGCAATGGGGTTGACGACTACGAACCACTTGACGTCACCTACAACCGTAGGCCTATCCAACGTCTGCGACTTCATCGTGCACTTCGATTATGCCTTCTTGGGGGCGTTGCGAAGGGTGTTGAGGAGGAAGTCGTAGAACTTCTCTACCGAGGCAATCTCTACCTTCTCATCGGGAGAGTGGGGGTAGCAGATTGTAGGACCAAACGAAATCATATCCATACCCGGGTACTTCGCACCGATGATGCCGCACTCCAAGCCTGCGTGGATAGCCGTAACAGCGGGCTTCACGCCATAGAGCTTCTCGTATGACTCGAGCATGGTGTGGAGGATGGGCGACTTCATGTTGGGGTTCCAACCGCTATATGAGCCCGAGAGCTCCACGTCGGCACCTGCCAACTCGAAAACTGAAGAGATGGCACCTGCCAACTCACCCTTCTCCGTGTCTACCGACGAGCGCAACAAGCACTTAACCTCGATTGTCGTGCCTGTAGATGCTACGATGGCGAGGTTTGACGATGTCTGCACAAGACCCTCCATAGCTGTCGACATGCGCTGCACACCATTGGGACAACCACATACGGCACGAATGAGCGAGTGTGACTCAAGGTGCGGGATTATAGCCTTGGGGCACTCGATAGGCTCGGCGAAGATTTCGATTGAGTCCTCAATGCCCTCAAACTCCTTGATGATAACCTTCTCGTATGACTTCACGTTAGCCTCGAAGATAGCCTTCTCGGCCTCGCGTACAACGACGATAGCCCACGCCTCGCGAGGTATGGCATTACGCATATTACCACCCTCAACCGATGCAAGCTCCAAGCCGTATGATTCTGTCTCCTGACGTAACAGGCGGAACAACACCTTGTTGGCATTGGCGCGCTGTGTGCCTATCTGAATGCCCGAGTGACCACCCTTAAGACCCTTGACCGTAACCTTGTATGCCGCGAACTTACCCTCCAAAGGCTGCTCCTTGTACTTGAACGTCACGTTTACATCCATACCTCCGGCGCAACCAACGTACAACTCGCCCTCGGTCTCCGAGTCGAGGTTGAGGAGAATGTCGCCCTTGAGCATGCCGCCCTTAAGACCAAAGGCGCCATCCATGCCCGTCTCCTCGGTTGCCGTGAAGAGGCACTCCAGCGGGCCGTGAACAAGCTCTGTATCCTCCATCGCAGCCATTGCCGCAGCGAGGCCTATGCCGTTGTCGGCACCCAGCGTCGTGCCGTTAGCCGTAACCCACTCGCCATCGATATATGCCTCGATAGGGTCGGTCGAGAAGTTGAACTCCTTGTCGTTGTTCTTCTGAGGCACCATGTCGGTGTGTGCCTGCATGATGATACCCTTGCGGTCCTCCATGCCGGGTGTCGCGGGCTTGTAGACGTATACGTTCTGAGCCTCGTCAACCTTATGCTCCAAGCCGAGCTCCTCGGCCCACTTAACTATATATGCACGGATGGCATCCTCCTCGTGCGAGGGGTGGGGGATGTTGCAAATCTCGGCAAAGTGCTTCCACACGAGTGCCGGCTTCAAACCTTTCAAATTCTTGTCCATAGTTTTAGTTGTTAATTATTAGTTATAGTTATTTGTTATCTGTTGTTTAGTTGTCGTCATGCTTATTTCTAAGTCCATTTTCGAGCTCCTCGCGCTTGTCGAAGGCATCTACGATATACTTCACCAAGCGGTGGCGCACGATGTCGCGTTTGTCGAATTCAACGATGCCTATGCCCTCAATATTGCGTAACGTATCCATCGCTCGCGTAAGACCGCTGTCGGAGCGGCGTGGAAGGTCTATCTGTGTGACATCGCCCGTGACGATGAACTTGGCATTGCGCCCCATGCGCGTGAGGAACATCTTTATCTGCGATAGTGTCGTATTCTGAGCCTCGTCGAGGATGACAAAGGCGTTGTCGAGAGTACGTCCACGCATATACGCAAGGGGTGCTATCTGCACCGTGCCCTCCTCCAAGAATTTCTGGAGCTTGGCGGCGGGAATCATGTCGTTCAGCGCGTCGTACAACGGCTGCAAATAGGGGTCGAGCTTCTCCTTCATGTCGCCCGGCAGGAAGCCGAGCTTCTCTCCCGCCTCCACCGCGGGGCGTGTGAGGATTATACGTCGCACTTCGCGCTCCTTGAGTGCTCGCACAGCGAGGGCTATGGCCGTGTACGTCTTACCCGAGCCTGCGGGGCCCACGGCAAACATGAGGTCGCACCTCTCGGCCTGCTTGACAAGGCGCTGCTGGTTTATTGTGCGGGCACGTATTATCGCTCCGTTGTTGCCGTAGACGATGACATCCTTATCCACGGCCGGAGGCTCGGCGCTCAGCTCCGAGAGGCTCGAAGAGAATGCCTGCGATACCACCTCCGACGATATGTGGCCATACTTGACGTAGTAGTCTACCAAGGCATTCATCCTGCGCTCGAAGGCCGCCACGTCGCTCTTGGCGCCCAAGGCCTTAATCTTGTCGCCACGTGCCACAATCTTTAGCTTGGGACATAGCTCGCGCATCTGCTCCAAGTAGGCATCCTGTGCTCCGTATAACTCGCGGGCATCAACCCCCTCAATAAGTATCTCCTTTGTAATCTCCTCGCTCATAATAACTCTCTTAGAATAGCACCGTCACACCTGCTGTAATCTTGTATGGACGTGTGCTGAACTCAACACCCTGAAATTGATTTACGGTGTCGACCAAGGCGTGTATGTATCGTGCCTCGATGATGAAGTGACGACCTACGCCTATGCCTATGCCTCCGGCGATGTTCCATGTAGGCTGCATGGGGCCGTAGAACATAACCTCACCCTCGTGTGTATACTCTGTGCGGCTCATCACCGTAAATACAGGGCCTGCCGATAGACGTATCCTATTGTTTGCAAAACGTAGCGACAGCAACACGGGAATATCTATCGTGCGTGTCCTCACCCTATGCTCCACCTGCTCTGTGGCGGCATCTACCGAGCCTCCCTCGTAGGCTATCTCCGTCTCCAAGGCGAAGTTGCGCCCGAAGCGTACAGCCATGTCGAGATGCCCTTGAAAGCCGAAGCGCGGCTTCAGCTTAACATCCGATGTGGATATGCTGCGTATGCCGGTATAGGCCCCGCCTATGCCCACGCCCCACTCCATGCGTATCTTGGGTGCCTCGTGGTGCGTGCCCTCAATGGGGTGGAAGGTGTAATCTTGGTGCGAATGTTGAGCCTCCACTCTCGTGGTCGATAGTAGGGCTACGGCCGTAACAATCAGAGCCATAATGCCCCGCATTATGCGCATGCCACGACCTCTTGTTACTATATCTCTCACTTCCTGCTTCATATATTATCCTTCAAAGGTACTCATTTTAGATAAATAAACCAAAATATCGAGTAAATATTTTGTAAAGTTTCCAAAATCCGAGGATTTGACTTATCTTTGTGGCCGATTGTAAGAATTAATAAACGTGTAAACTATGAGTCTTGTAGCTATTGTAGGTCGCCCGAATGTCGGTAAGTCGACACTCTTCAACCGCCTTGTTGGCCAGCGTCAGGCCATCGTCGATGAGACGGCAGGAACAACACGCGACCGTCACTATGGTAAGACTGATTGGAATGGCAAGGAGTTCTCGGTGATTGACACAGGTGGTTATACCGTGAATAGTGAGGATATCTTCGAGGACGAGATTCGTCGTCAGGTGATGCTCGCCATCGACGAGGCCGACCTTATACTCTTCCTCGTTGAGGTGCGTACGGGCATTACCGACCTCGATATGATGATGGCCGACATCCTTCGCCGCTCGGGTAAGAAGGTGTTGCTCGTATGCAATAAGGTCGATACCTACGACCTCATATACTTCTCGCACGAGTTCCACTCGTTGGGCCTTGGCGAGCCCTACTGCATAAGCTCAATGTCGGGTAGCGGTACGGGAGATATGATGGATGCCATCCTTGCCAACCTTCCCGAGGATACCACCGCCGAGTACGATGCAACACTCCCGCGCATTGCCATCGTAGGCCGTCCGAATGTCGGTAAGTCCTCTATGACAAACGCACTCCTTGGTCAGGAGCGTAACATCGTAACCAACGTAGCTGGTACCACGCGCGACTCGATACACACGCGCTACAACATGTACGGCATGGACTTCTACCTTATCGACACCGCAGGTATGCGTAAGAAGGGTAAGGTTACGGAGGATCTCGAATTTTACTCTGTGATGCGCTCGATACGTGCTATCGAGAACTCCGACGTGTGTATCCTCATGCTCGATGCGGAGCAGGGCATAGAGTCGCAGGACTTAAACATACATAACCTCATCGTGCGTAACCGCAAGGGATGTGTCATCGTGGTAAATAAGTGGGACTTGGTGGAGAAGGACAGCAATACCATGAAGGTGTGGCGCGAGTTCCTCGAGAAGAAGCTTGCACCCTTCAGCGACATACCCATCATCTTCACCTCGGTGATAAACAAGCAGCGTATCCTCGACGTGTTGCAGGCCGCCATCCGCGTATATCAGTCGCGCAAGCGCCGCATATCTACGTCGGAGCTCAACGACTTCTTCCTACCCCTCATCGAGAACTATCCCCCCGCAGCGACTAAGGGTAAGTATATCAAGATTAAGTACGTCACGCAGCTGCCGACACCGACACCGCAGTTCGCCTTCTTCGTGAACTTGCCACAGTATATCAAGGAGTCATACCGCCGCTTCCTCGAGAACAAACTGCGTGAGGAGTGGGATTTCTCGGGAGTGCCTATACAGATATACTTCCGCCAAAAGTAATTTCTTGTGATAAGCCGCAATCTGCGGCACCAAACCTCAGAGCCCCGAATGGGAAATACGTCAAAGTATGTCCCATCCGAGGCTCTTTCATTTGGCGCCACATCTCACGACTTCTGACAAGAAATTAGTCTTACGTTAATGCCATAGTAACCTATCATAACCTACAAGCCCCATGGGGGACTCATTGAGTTACTCATTACTAATTACTATCTTGTCATTGGGCGTAGGCATCGTGCCGAAGATTACGGGTAATGCCGACTGAAAGGCTACGGGCTTGCCATCCTTCATTGCGGGAGTCCAGCGTGGCGACTTGAGGATAGCATCGCGTATCTCCTTCTCGAACAACTCGTTAGGCGTACCCTTCATATAGTCCATCTTGACAATCTCGACATAACCCGAGCTATTGACGATGAACCTGACAAGGATATGCGCCTCGATGCCCGCCTCGGCAAGTGCCTTGGGGTAGCGAATGTTATCACATACCCACTGCTGGAAGGTCGAGATGTGACCACCACGGAAGAGCGGTAAGCTCTCGGGCTCACTCTCCACGCGCGGGTCGCTCGGCTTCTTCGTTATGAGCACCACACCATTTGATGTGTCGCCATAATCCTCATAATAGGTGAGCGTCGCCTTGTCTTTCAATATCGCCATGTGGAGTATGCTCTCGGGAGATAGTGCCTCCACCTCCTCTATCGTTGCCGGCAGACCATCAATCATCCACAAGGGTTGCTCCTCATTAGGTACGTCGCTGCCCTTAATCATGGCGTTGACGACGATAAGGTTACTATCCACCTTCATAGTACTCTCGGGCTCACGCTCCGTAGCAGTATCGGTGTCATCATGCATGTTGAAGTTTATGGGTAGCACGAAGGCTACAGGTACCGTGCGACCATGCTGAATGGCGGGAGTCCAGCGTGGCGATAGCGAAATGACACGCGTAACCTCGTCGACAAACAGTGCGTGGCTAAACTTTAGGAAGGAGATATTGTCGATGTCGATATATCCATCGCGGCCGACAACAAAGCGGACAACCACATCGCCATCAAGACTGAGCGTAAGTGCCTCCGAGGGATAGCGTAGGTTCTCCATCACCCAGTTGCGGAAGGTGAGCAGGTCGCCACCCATAAACGAGGGCATAACATCCGCCATTAGGAATGGTATATCTTCATCAGCTCTGCTCTTAAGCGATATTACAACAACACCGTTGCTCGTATCGCCATATTGCTCGAAGAAGCGTAACTGCTCCTTGTCTACAATAGAGGTCATCGACTCGATGTCGTTAGAGTCGATGCTCTTAAGCTCTTCGATGCCGACGACATTGCCATCTACGATATATAGAGGCTGCTGCGTGCTGGCCTCTGCCCATGCCGAGGTTGTAGAGATTATAACCGAGGCGATAAAAAGTGTGACTAAGCGTTTCATAACTAAAATCTTTAATGTTAACTATACAACTAAAGAACTCTTTATCATCGTTTCTACCGCAAAGGTACATCAAGAAAAAGATATTGACGAAGATTTATCGTTAAAGAGTGTTAACCAAAAGTTAAATAGTGTTAAATAACAAGGTGTGCAATATTTACTGCCAACTTTTTTACTACCTTTGTTTCAGCAAATGCCTGTGTTATGAATAAGTCGAGATTTAGTATTCTGTCGCTAATGGTTGTCCTGTCGCTTGTGCTCCTTACCGTCGTAGAGAGCATTTGGGCGGTGCGCACATACCGCGATATGGAGAGCCGCTACGAGCAACAGATGCATAGTATATTGGAGGAGGCGGCATGGCGATATGTAGCACCTACGATGTACGACGACGCCTCGATAAATATAGGTAACATATCGCGCTTTCATGCCTTCGTTGCCGAGGGTATGCGCACGGCGAGCATCACGACACATTTCCGCGTGGAGGTGCTGTCGACAACGGCATCTGAGCCTATTGTCATCATGTCCACGGGCGATACGATGACAGACAGGAAGCATATCGTTATTGATAAATATCTGCGACCGCTCATTCTGCGCCTCATCGTAGAGGATCCACAAGCTGAGATACTCGCGAATATGCGATGGATACTCATACTACAGCTCCTTTCGGTGTTGTTGCTCAGTGCGACATTCATCTTCCTGCTACGCACACTATTTAAGGCTAAGGAGGTTGACCGCATACGTCGTGACCTTACGCACAATATTACCCATGAGCTAAAAACACCAATTGCTGCGGCACATGCCGCCACCGAAGCGTTGCGCACGATGCCTGCCATCGCTGAGAGCGAGGCTGCGCGTAACGAATATCTCGATATGTCGCTTGGAGAGCTACAGCGCCTCAACGATATGGTCGAGGAGATATTGCGCAATGCTACCGAGGAGTTTGCGACGGCTGAGCTACGCCCCGAAGAGTGTCTGTTGAGGAGTATGGTAATGTCGCTACGCGATACTCTCGATATGCGCTATGCCTCACGTCGTGTGGCGTGGAGCATCGATATAAGCGATGACTGCGCTGTCGTGGCCGATAAGTTTCACCTTAAGGGTGTGCTCTCGGCAATTATGGATAACGCCATAAAATACTCTCCCGAGAATCCGAAGGTCGCTGTAGGCATAACAACCAAGCGTGCCTACGTCTACATCTCGATAGCGGACAATGGTATAGGTATACCGCGGAGTGAGCATAAACGCATATTCAACAAATTCTATCGTATAACCCACGAAAATAGATACTCATCCTCGGGCTATGGCCTTGGACTCTACTATGTCCAGAATATTGTTCGTCGACATCATGGAAGCATCGCCGTGGAGTCGACACGTGGGGAGGGTACTCGTTTTACTATAAAACTGCCGCGCTATGGAAAGTAAACGTATACTTATTGTCGAAGATGAGGCCGCCTTGGGACGTATATTGTGCGATACGCTCCGCGATGTAGGCTATGAGGTGACACTTGCGGCCGATGGCGATGCCGGCCTTGAGGCCTATACAAGGCTGCATCCCGACCTTGTCATCGCCGACATTATGATGCCGTGTGTCGATGGCCTCACGATGGTCGAGCGTATACGACGTATGGATAGGCGTGTTGAGATTCTCTTCCTCTCGGCACGCAGTGGCGCGGAGGATGTTGTCGAGGGCTTCCGTCGTGGTGGCAACGACTACCTGCGTAAGCCATTTTCGTTGGATGAACTCTTGGCGCGCGTTGCGGCACTCCTTGCTCGTCACTCGGTGGATAGCGATGCTACGGATGACAGCCTCCATTTCGGCAACTATCACCTCGATAGTCGACGTTGGACACTCACGATAAATGGCACCACGCGACGACTTACGGCACGCGAATCAGCGATACTTGAACGCCTTGCAAAATGTCAGGGTGATGTTGTCAGCTCAAATGAACTGCTCCTCGATATTTGGGGCGACGATAGCTACTACACACTTCGCTCTCTCAATGTCTTTATCTCGCGACTGCGCAGCTACCTTGCTGACGATAGGCGTGTAGAGATACAATCGGTGCGTGGCTCGGGATATAGACTAATAGTAAATAAGTGAGGCTGAATAAGTCAGCCTCACGCCCAAGGGAGTCCGTTGATTTCAAAGGACGTTTGTTCTAACAGGTATTTGATTAGATGGCAAAGAGGTTGCCGGTGTATTGCACGCTGTTGTAGAATGGCGAGGAGAGTGTCAGTAGAGCACCGCCGTAGCGCGAGTATATCTCCAGCGAGAAGGTGTAGTCCGTCGATGAAAACATCGTCGAGCGGAACGTCACATGCCAGCCGTCGTTAGTCTGCTCGGCGGTATATCCCTCCACGCTCGGAAGTACGTAGTTGAACACTACGGGGTAATAGGGTGGTGTATAGCCCTTGAGGTAGGGAATACATACATCTACGGCATCTGTCCATACGATAATCTCGTACTCGGGATTCATGAGGGTACGTGTTATGCCTGCGGGTAGCTGCTGCATCGTCTGTGGTACGAAGCGGTAGTTGTGCGACATGACCAACGAGTCGACAAAACGCTCATACTTGGCAAGACGCTCGGCACGGCGTTGCTGGCGTGCCTCCTGCTGTGCTGTACGTGTGGCGCTCTTCGTTGCCGTGGCATCGCTCTGCGCCTCGATGCTTATTGTTATACCCACGATGAGCACAACGATAATCGAAAAGGTGATAATAGAAGATCGTTTCATAGGCGTAAGATTTAACGTCTATGAAACGATCAAATATCATACCGCTTTTGTTACCTCTTAACAAACCTGTCGACCACGGCCGAGCATGCTGCATCGCCCGTGATGTTGAGTGTCGTGCGCACCATGTCGAAGATACGGTCGAGGGCGTAGAAGAGGGGTAGTCCCTCGAGGGGTATGCCCGCAGCAACAAGCACAGCAGCCGCCAGCAGCGTGGGGCCCGGAACACCCGCCTGACCTATAGCACCGAGGGCGCAGACAATGGTGATAGAGACGTAGTCGGCCATAGTAAGGTCTATGCCGTAGAACTGCGCGAAGAAGGTAGCTAACAGGGCGTAGTATATGGCGTTACCCGACATGTTAATCGTAGCACCGAGGGGTAGCACAAAGCCCGATGTCTGCTTCGAGACACCCATCTCGTCACATGCCTCCATGTTTACGGGTAGCGTGGCGAGTGACGAGGCTGTAGAGAACGATACCACCTGAGGCTTAATCATCGCACGGAAGTATTTGCCCAGAGGCACGCGCGAGAAGAGGGCAATGGTCAATGGGTAGAGGCCAAGGCCGATGATAGCCACGGCGATAAGGTCTATCCAAAGGACGTTGGCCACCTGTATGAGAATGTCGAAGCCGAAGGTTCCCGTGGCATCAGCGATAAGACCGAAGACACCAAACGGCGCTACGAGCATCACCTTGCCTATGCACCAGATGAGGGCATCGAGGATGATGTTGAGGCCGCCCGTGATGCGCTGTCGTTTCTCGGCTGCGAGGGATGATATTCCGAAGCCGAGGAAGAGGCCGAAGATGATGATTTGTAGGATGTTACCCTCGGTGAGTGCCGCTATAGGGTTGGCGGGTATCATGCCGATGACAGTATCCCAGAAGCCCATTGCTGCGGGAGAGCCCGAGGTGGTCTCCATGCTCTCGGCAGCTGTTGCCAACGACACCACAGCATCGTGGTCTACTGATGCTCCGGGCTGGAAGAGCTCGCCGAGGAAGAGGGCAATGGTGATGGAGATAATCGTAGTAATAATCATATAGCCGATGCTCAGACCACCGATAAGTCCTGCCGACTTGGTCTCGCCAAGAGCCGAGGCTCCGCTGATGATAGATACTAATACGAGGGGCACGACAAGCATCTTGATGAGCTGTATGAATAGGTCGCCGAGGGGCTTAAACATCGAGGCCTCGGCTCCCATAAATGCTCCAACGATGATACCTATAACCATCGCTACTATAATCCAAAGTCCTAAGTTCTTCAATAACTTTTTCATCTATCGGTATGTTCTATAAATTAGTAAATGAGTATTTCAACATAATCTTCCTAAACCTCTTTTGTTCTACAAAGGTAGTACATTTGGTCAAATCTGCAACTCTATGCGACAAAAATCGCGCATCACGTTGCCTCTACGTGTTGAAAAGTGGTATATCTCCTCTGTAAATCCGCAAATTCCTGCAAATTCAATCCACCAACCGAGGGCAACGATGACTATGGCTCTTAGTTGCTCTTCTCCGTGCATAACTCCGCGACGGTCGCTCCAACATAGGCGATAAGGTCGCGCGGAGCGAGGGCTATTTGCAGACCGCGGATGCCGGCACTTATATATATGCGCTCATGTTCAAGGCATGTGGCGTGGATGTAGGTCGCAAAAGGTCGCTTCATGCCGATAGGCGAGCATCCACCACGTATATAGCCCGTAGTGGGCAGGAGCTCCTTCATGGGGATAAGCTCCGCCTTCTTATTCCCCGATATACGCGCGGCAGTCTTCAAGTCAACCTCCCTATCTCCGGGTATCACGCACACAAAAAGCCCCGTGCGATCGCCACGCAGCACCAGTGTCTTAAACACCGTGGCGATATCCTCGCCAAGCTCCTCGGCAACGTGCGTGGCAGCGAGGTTATCCTCATCCACCGTATACGGCACAAGCTCGTAGGCTATCTTTGCCCTATCCAGCAAGCGGGCTACATTCGTCTTATCTATCTTTTTTGCCATCGTAAAATTCTTTTGTATCTTTGTCGTCGTTACAACGGTTATACTATGAGTTATGCATTAATCACAGGTGCCTCGTCGGGCATGGGGCGATGCTACGCACACGAGTTGTCGAAGCGCGGGTACGGCATCATCGCCGTGAGCAACCGCCCTGAGGAGCTATATGCCGTAGGCGAGGAGCTTAGAGCGCAGTATGGCGTAGCGGTGGTGACCATCGTTGCCGACCTTGCGCGTAAGGATGCCGCAAAGGAGCTATACGCGATGTGTCGGAGCGAGGGTTACGACGTGGAGATACTCGTATGCAACGCCGGCATGCTCCTATTCTCGACACTCATAAAGACCGAGCCCACAAAGCTAAACACTATAATCGACCTACACTGCACCACGACAACACTCCTATGTCGCTACTTCGGCGAGGATATGAAGCAACGTGGTCGTGGGCGAATACTCGTAATGTCGTCAGCAACAGCGTGGCTTCCCTATCCCACGGTGTCGCACTATAGCGCGACGAAGGCATATCTTAAGAGCTTCACATTCTCGCTATGGTACGAGCTACATCGCCATGGGGTGAGTGTCACGGCCGTATTCCCGGGTGCTGTAGACACTCCCTTTTACAACCTCAGCGATAGAGCACGACGTATACTCCGTCACCTTGGCGTGATGCTCACAGCGGAGCAGGTGGCTCGTCGTGGCGTGAGGGCGATGATGCGCGGACAGCGACGTTTGATACCCGGTATCTTCACGAAGCTTGTGGTGGCTATATGTGCGATTCTTCCGGCACGCCTCCTCGACATTGTGCTACGCATAGGCCCCATTCGTCGCCTCTTGGAGCGTGTGTAGCCTAAGTCTGCTACGCCTCGACAAGGTGGCGTAGGTCTTCCACTGAAATATCGCGGAAGTCGTTGATAATCATGTCGGCAGCTGTATTCTCAAGGAACTCGCGAGTGAAGGTCGTAGCCAACGCCACAACCTTAATGCCGGCACGCTTTGCAGCCTCGATGCCCGCCTCGGCATCCTCAAAGACGACACACTCATGTGGCTCAAGACCGAGCTTCGCGGCTGCCGTAAGGTATATCTCGGGGTCGGGCTTACAGTGTGTAACCTCATCGCCTGCAACCGCAGCAGCAAAATAGCGCTCTATGTTACACTTATCGAGTACAAAGTCTACGTTTGCTCTATATCCCGACGAGCCGACAGCGCAACGCAGTCCTTCACGCTCACTTGCTGCAAGGAGCTCGACAAGGCCCGCCTGCGGCTCGATAATAGGTGCGTAAATCTCACGGTAGATGGCCTCCTTCTCGTAGCCGAGTTCGCGCACGCCTACGCGCTCGACAACATCGCGGGGCATGAGCTCGCCCATAATATCGTCGTTGCCCATACCAAAAAGGCGACTCAGGTTCTCAAACGGGCGCTCTACGCCATAGCGACGAAAAAACTCGGCGAAGGCCTGACGGTGAATCTCTAAATTATTAACCAAGACACCATCCATATCAAAAAGTAAACCTCGAAGCATAGCTCTCAAAATAAAAGGCTGCGCACAAGCGTAGCACTACGTTCAAACATTAGGAATAAGACAAAGGTATAAACTTTTATTTAATAATTCAACACATTTATTTATAAATAGGCAAATTGCTTTGTTGTTATTGTCAAAATTATTACATTTGCAAGGTATGAAACTATTCAGACGATTAGAGTTAGGCGAGAATATGCTATACACCTTAGTGTGGGTAGCAATATTCCTTATTCCGTTTATGAATGCGCAGTTGATGTCCGAGCATACCGTCAACTTCAACAACGTAATCATATCGTGGGGTAAGGTGGCACCATATTTCATAATATTCATCGTCAACAACAACATCCTCACGCCACAGCTGCTGCTAAAAAACAAGTATTGGAAGTATGCTATATTGTTGCTGGTGATGATTTTCTTCATCTTTGGTGCTATTGAGATTTTCGACTTCCGCTACTGGCAGTCAGACGTGTTACTGCGTAATAAGGCGTCGTTAACCGACTTGGAGTGGTATTGGAATGTGCTCATAGGTGTGCTTATGTCGGGCGCCAACTCGATGATTAAGCTCTACTATCGCACAATCGAAACCGAGCGACGCATGGCTCTGCTCGAGAAGCAGAATATCGAGGCACAGATGAAGTATCTGATGTATCAGATAAACCCACATTTCCTGATGAACACGCTCAATAACATTCACGCCATGATAGAGTTCGACACCGAGATGGCGCGACGTAGTGTGATGGAGCTGTCGCACATGCTGCGACATGTGCTTTACGACTCGAGCGAGGAGACCACTACGCTCGACAAGGAGGTGGAGTTTCTACACAGCTACATAGAGCTCATGCGTGTGCGCTACGACGACGATGTGGAGATAACGCTACACACGCCTGACATAGCGCAGTGCCGCAATGTGACACTCCCGCCACTGTTGCTCATCGTATTGATAGAGAATGCCTTTAAGCATGGCATAAGCTACAACAATAAATCGTTCATAATGGTGAATATCACCGTCGATGGTAACGAGCTGAGTTGCGTCGTAGCCAATAGTCGTCATACCGCGACAGAGACGGGAAATAGTGGCATAGGCCTAAATAACATAACTAAGCGCCTCGACATACTCTTCGGAAACAGATACTCACTCACTATCGACGATAACGATGCAAGCGTATATATTGTAGAGTTGGTAATACCTATTAAAAGATAAATAAGATGGTAAGATGTATAGCTATTGATGACGAGCCCTTGGCTCTGCGCCAGATAAAGAGTTATATTGAACGCACCGAGCAGTTGCAGTTGGTCGCCACGTGCCGTAGTGCCGTAGATGCCCTCAGGGTGCTAGAAAGCGAACAGGTGGACCTCATCTTCGTCGACATCCACATGCCCGACATGAACGGCTTGGACTTTGTTCGCGCACTTACGGCTTCGCATTATATCGTGTTTACCACGGCGCATCCCGAGTTTGCGCTCGAGGGCTTCAAACTCAACGCCATAGACTATCTACTCAAGCCATTTAGCTACGAAGAGTTTATGAAGGCCACGCAGAAGGCAATATCGCTTGTCGACCTTGTGGAGCGTTGCCATGCTGCCGAGAATGCCATAGCACAGAACGAGGCCGAGACGAGCGATAAGGAGTTTATATCGGTAAAGGCGGACTACAAGACGCAGCTCGTGAAGATTGTCGACATCGTATACCTCGAGAGCGCCGGCGAGTATGTACGTCTACATATCGAGGGTAGCTCGACTATCACCACTCTATTTCGTCTGAAGAATATGGAGACGACACTTCCTCAGGAGCTCTTTCTCCGCGTACATCGCTCCTATATCGTGAACCTTAAGCGTATATCGGGCTACACGAAGGGTCGCATCTTCCTCGACAATGGCGAGTATATACCCTTGGGCGAAAACTATAAGGAGCGTTTCTTCGAGTATTTCAATAATATGAAGTAGCATCACACGACTAACGACCAATTACCTCTGCTTAGGGGTTAAACATAGGTCTTTGTGTTGTGTTGATGGTTTATATGTGCCAAGGGCTGACTAAGTTACATTTTAGTCAGCCCATTTTAGTTACCAATTTTATTCGGCCCTTTTAGTTACACTGTTGGTTATCTGCGTAGCTCGTCGGGGGTGAGGCGTACAACCTCACCATCGCGCATCACGACAAGATCGCCGTTGTCCTTGCGTGTGCGCTCTATGAGGCGGCGCTGCGCAAGAAGAATGCCTGCATCTATACGTTCCTGTAGCTCTCGTATCTCAAACTCACTCATAACTCAATATCTTCTGATAAGCTAACGGGTCAACAACCTCTTTTATTTCGCTCTTCGAGCCGTATGCTATCTTTTTTACCCCCTCTGCGGTTGAGTTATCGTATATCACCCAGTAGTCGCATATCGGCATGTAGAGCTTCGTGAGATTACGCATGCTGCTCTCGTAGCGGCGACATATCGTATTTGTCGGTATGTTGTGACCCCCAAGACTCACGCGCTTAGCTACGCGCTGTATCGCTTGCTCGGGTGTCGGCAACCAAAAATATAAGAGCGACACGAAGTAGCCACGCTCGTGTGCGCGGTCGATGAACTTCTGGTATGTACGTGTCGATAGTGTCGTCTCGAAAGCAAAGTCGGAGCCCTCTTCCAGCAGGTCGTTTATGCGCTTAAGCATAAGACGCCCCGCCTCGATAGCCATGCTGTCGGGGTTGAAGGGCGAGAGGCCGCGAGCTATCTCGTCAGCATTGACAAACTCGTGGCAGTGCAACAACTCGGGCAACATGGTGTATGATGCCGTGGTCTTGCCTGCGCCGTTGCAACCGGCTATGATGTAGAGCTTCTGCATAATCTACGTAGCCTCGTTAGGAAGCTACGGCAAAGATAGAGAATTTTAGAATAATAACCAAATAAATTGTGAAAATGGCCTATCTTGAGAGCCACAGCATCGTATCTATGCCATCGGCATAATCCATGAGCGTGGGGCGCTGTGCATGACCTATGGGCACGCCACCTTTAATATCCATGTGCGTGGTGATGCACTGCAACGTGTCGCGGTGGGCATCTATCCACCTCTCCACATCCACAATATTGTCGTACTCGCAGAGTGTAACGATGCCTAAGCGCGTGGGAAAGGCATCGCCATGCTCAGTGATAAAGGCTCCGTAGTCGCCATAGTCGCGCTGTTGTAGGGCATAGAGCGCACGTATGGAGCGCAGGTTGTTTGTCATCTTCGGATTGACGGCAGAGGTGTGGGGTAGTCGTAGCTCTGCGTTGCGTGGAATAAATATCATGGATACCGAGCGGCAACCGAGGCCCGAGTATGCCGTGATGTCCGCGACGAGGCCATGAAGCTCCTCCTCGCTCTCGCTACCATCGAGGATGGCAATGGAGTGGCGGCTGCCACGAAGCAATGCGCGTGTTGTTGCGAAGTGCTCGCGGAAATAGCGGTTGGCATCCTCACCACCCGTGGCAATAACCATGTCGTAGTGTGCCGTGGCATCATACATGTGTATTGGAATGTCGGGAGCGATGGATAGAAGAAGCCGAACAACATGACCCATGAGCACACTATCCTTGCTCGATGGCTTCAGGTGACACTCATGGCCGCTTAAGATGACACACAGGAGGTCAAAGAAACCAACAAGGGGTATGTTACCTGCCATGATGACGGCAACACGTTGCGGTGCTGTAGCCATAGGGTAGTGCGCCACCCATGCTCTAAGATGCTCGCCATCGAGCATGTCCGAGCATATAGCATCCACCGCTTGGAGTATGTCTGCGCGTGTAAACCATGGGTTATCCTCCACCGCTCGGGCAATGATAGCCTCGCCCTCTGTCGTCGTGCCTATGGTGCGCAACTCCGAGCCCAAGCGCACGAATGTATCTATGAGCCTCTCCCGTGTCATCGTCGCTCGCCCTCCATTATTGCCACAATGTTCTCTATGTCGGCAACGCTCGTGCCATCTTTGATGACAACGCGCTTATCCCTATCGAGGAGGTAGAGTGATGGTATTGCGTTGAGGTTGTACAGGCGCTCTGTGGTGAGTACCATGCCCTTGTCGTAGGCGTTTATCCACCCTGCGGGAAGCTCCGACAGATGCTCGCGCCATGCAGTAATATCCGCATCGGGGTAGAGTGTGAGGATGGCTAAGGTGTTGCGCTCGCAAAGCTCGTTGATAAGGGGCGATGCCTCCATCTCACGACGTATATCGCGACACATGGGGCACCCCGGGTTCGAGAACATCACGATGGTGTACTCCGTGGCGATGTCGTGGAGCCTGCCTTGACGACCACTTGCCATCGTGTATACAAAGTCGTTAGCTACCGTGCCTATGCGGTTTTTACGCACCATGTCGAGGTCGTAGGCGGGGGCTATGCGGTCGTACTCGTCGTAGTGGGGTGTGGCGACCAGCACCTCCAATATGGGAATGTAGTACTCGTCGTTGCGTAGCGGTGAGTTGGGGTCGTGGAGCACAAGCTCCGTAATCGTTGCAAACATATCGAGTACGGGGCGGCTTGCCTCGGCGCGGTGCATAAGGCTGCGGAGCAACGTGTCGGCACCCTGTGGCGGTATGATGGCGACATAATCGGCCATAGCGTAGATGAGGTCTACGGTGTCGTACTCCGCAACGCGCTCACCTATGGTAAAGTCGAAACCATCCCAATAGTGCTCCAGGGCGTGGCGATACTCCTCCTCGCTCGTTATGGCGCCTATGTATATGCGACGCTCTATGGGGCGTGTGCCTGGGGCGTAGTGGCGCTCTGTCGTAGCCTTATCCTGCTCCGTGGTGGTGTGGCGTGAGCCACAGCCTACCACCAAGAGCAGTGTGAGAACTATGTATAATACTCTTATTCTCATTATATACATTATACATCTACAACGAAGACCTCATACCTCCGTGTTGATGGCTATTATACCTCTTCGCGTGCCTCGTTTTACATGCGCTCGGGGACATTTATGCCCAAGAGTGCCATCGCCGACTTGAGCGTGCGGGCTACGGCCTCGGCGAGCTTCAGACGCAGGGCGCGAGTGTCGCTGTCCTCCTCCTTGAGTATCGAGTGGTCGTGGTAGTAGCCGTTGAACTGCTTGGCGAGGTCGTAGGCGTAGGCCGCAACAACCGAAGGGGCAAATTGCTCGCCTGCCGTGCGTACCGTTGCGGGGTACTCCGTGAGCGCCTTGATAAGCTCCACCTCCTCCTGTAGGAGCGATGCGCGGTCGAAGCCATCCATAGATATGCCTCCATCCTCGGCCTTACGCATTATCGAGCGTATGCGGGCATGCGTATATTGTATGAATGGGCCCGTATTGCCGTTGAAGTCGATACTTTCGCGCGGGTCGAACAACATAGTCTTCTTGGGGTCGACCTTAAGGATAAAATATTTCAACGCTCCGAGACCTACCATCTCCGATATGGCGGCAGCCTCCTCGTCCGTAGCACCATCGAGCTTGCCGAGCTCGTCAGACATCTCGCGTGCAGTGCCTATCATTGCGGCTATGAGGTCATCAGCATCAACAACAGTACCCTCGCGCGACTTCATCTTACCCTCGGGTAGCTCAACCATGCCGTATGATAGGTGGAAGATGTTATCACTCCACTCGTAGCCGAGCTTCTTCAACACGAGCTTCAATACTTGGAAGTGGTAGTTCTGCTCGTTGCCGACAACATATATCATGTCGTCGAGTTTGTTCTCCTCGAAGCGGCTTAGTGCTGTGCCGAGGTCCTGAGTCATGTATACCGACGTGCCATCGCCACGCAAAAGGAGCTTCTGGTCGAGGCCGTCAGCCTCGAGGTCAATCCATACGGAGTTATCCTCCTTGCGGAAGAATACACCCTTCTTAAGGCCATCCTCCACGAGGCTCTTGCCGAGTAGGTATGTCTCAGATTCGTAGTATACCTTGTCGAAGTCCACACCCATGGCCTTGTACGTCACGTCGAAGCCCTCATATACCCAGCCATTCATTCGCTCCCAGAGAGCGTATACTTCGGGGTCTTTGGCCTCCCACTTGCGCAGCATCTCCTGCGCCTTGAGCATAATGGGTGCTTGGCGTTTAGCCTCCTCCTCGCTCATGCCCTCCGCAACGAGAGCCTTAACCTCAGCTTTGTAGTGCTTGTCGAACTCGACATAATACTTACCCACGAGGTGGTCGCCCTTCATTCCTGACGACTCGGGAGTCTCACCTCCGCCATAGAGCTGCCATGCAAGCATCGACTTGCAAATGTGTATACCGCGGTCGTTGACGAGGTTTACCTTGATGACATTGTGGCCGTTAGCCTTGAGTATGGTGGCTACCGAGTAGCCGAGGAGGTTGTTGCGTATATGTCCGAGGTGTAGCGGCTTGTTGGTGTTTGGCGACGAGTACTCTATCATAATCGTGCGTCCCGATGCGGGAGCCATGCCGTAGTTCTCCGCCTCGCTTATCTCCTTAAATCGTGCTGCCCAGAATGAGGCATCCACAACGAGGTTGAGAAATCCCTTGATGACGTTGAAGGCCTTAATCTCGGGCGCTGTGGCGATAATCTTCTCGCCGAGCTCCGTGGCTGTAGCCTCGGGCGACTTCTTCGATGCGCGGAGTAGGGGGAATACAACTACCGTGTAGTCGCCCTCGAACTCTTTGCGTGTCTTCTGTATCTGTATGTTGTCGGATGTGCCGTACAACTCCTCGGTTGCACGCTTCACGACACTTAGGATGAACTCTTCGATATTTACCATAGCTTGTATCACTTATATAGTGTATATAATGGCGCAAAGATACAAAAAAATAATGATTAACATCCGAGTGTTTAGAAAAATGTGAAAATATGAATCGTTGCACTCGTTTACATCAATATTGTCCTAAATAATTTTGCTTTGGTGAAGCTATGCTTCTATTTTAGAGCGATAGATGTCCTGTAAATAAATTAACAGACATCTACCGCCCCAAAATCACACCTGCGGTGCGCACAAAAGCAAAATTTTAATCCCGATAATTCTCTGACATTCATAATTATATAAAACATATTTACAATCCCTCCAAACCTCCCTTTGAAAAGGGAGGCTTGTTGCAAGGCGTTGCCTTGCTCGCCTATGGCGACCGAGGTCGCTGGACATAAATATTATAATTAGTATCAACAATATAATTGTAGTGCATGCTTTATTTAGGAAATGTTGCGTTTACATCACGATTTTTATCGGAACAGGCTTACAATACCCAAAAAAAATTGTATATTTGGGAAAAATTTATGACTATGGCGAAGAAGAAGATTGTCGTGTTTACGGGTGCGGGTGTCAGTGCCGATAGTGGTATTGCTACATTTCGCGATGCCGACGGCCTGTGGGCCAACTATCGTATCGAAGAGGTATGTACGCCCGAGGCTCTTAAAAATAACCGCGCAAAGGTTATAGAGTTTTACAACTTACGACGAAAGGAGTCGCTCACGAAGCGTCCCAATGCCGGCCACTTGGCTATTGCCTCGATGCAGGAGTGGGTGGATGTCGTTGTCGTCACGCAGAATGTGGATAACCTCCACGAGCAGGCCGGCTCATCGCGTGTTGTGCATCTCCATGGCGAGCTTATGAAGTTGCGCTCGGAGCGTAATCCCGACCTTATTTACGATATAAACGATGGCTGGGAGCAGTCGCTCGATGAGCGTGGCGAGGATGGCGCGCTGCTACGCCCACATATAGTCTTCTTCGGCGAGTCGGTGCCCATGTTCGATACGGCGTGTAAGATTGTGGCAAATGCCGATATTCTTATCGTCGTGGGTACATCACTCGCGGTATATCCCGCTGCCGCATTGGTCTATTATGTGCGTGACCGTCAGGTGCCTATTTACCTTGTCGACCCCGGAAATCCCGATACGGCAATGATACGCAACCCACTCACACATATCAAGGAGCGTGGTGCTGTTGGTGTGCCACAACTCGTTGAACAGCTGCGACATGAGCTTGCGGAGTAGGGTTGCGGAGCGTGCTGCGGCGCTGCTCGACTATTGCCGCAGGGAGGGTTATAATACACGTATAGCTCTCTTTGTCGACCTATCGCGCCACTCAGGGCGACGACGTTTCGTTGTGTGGGATTTCGAGAGTGAGGATATTCTCCTTGCGGCACCTGTAAGCCACGGTAGTGGCTCTCGGAGTCCGCATGTGCGCAGTGCCTACGCTCGTATGTCGAATGAGGATGGCTCGCACCTCTCGTCGCTGGGTCGTGCTCTTGTTGCCGAGCGCTATGAGGGACGCTATGGTACGGCCTACCGCCTCGATGGATTGGACTCCACAAACAGCAACCTGCGCCCGCGCTGCGTGGTGCTCCACGGCTGGGAGCATACGACCTCCTATCCTATATATCCGTTGGCTACTGTGGGTAGCTTCGGCTGCCCCGTGCTCTCACGACGTATGATGCAGAAGGTAGATGCCATCCTCATGCGGGAAAGGTGTGTTGTTATCGAGGTATACATTTAAGGAAGGATGATATTGACCTAATACCAAAAAGTTTTATGTGGTTGTAGATTTACATTAAGTAAGCGGTGTATTACATATATACTACAATCATTACTAATTAGTATCTTCAAATGTAATGTATTGTTTTTATGTGTTTATGATTATGGACTGCAAAAATGTAACCAATAATTAATGCGGTTGTCGCTGCTATGCTTGTGTGATGCTGATGTCCTACTTATGTATGCGGGTTACATTTTTGTAACCCGCAAAAGAGATGGGTTATTGCTTACCACTTCGTTGTTCCCTTTCACCATGCTTGCGGGTTACATTTTTGTAACCCGTGATGATGGATGTTATCATTTTGTCGTAACGTGCCCCGAATGTCATACAAGAATGTTGCCCCTTTTGGGTAAGCGTCGTTACTACGTTTGTGGGTTACAAAAATGTAACCCGCAATGGATGAGAATTTGTTGTTTCATTAACGTGGGTTGATGACGACACTACTGCTATGGATTGCATTTTTGCACCACAGTGGGAGTTTCCTTCTCTTGTCAAATATAGGGATGATGATTGTAGAGTTACAGCCGATTTATCAACCATTGACCTTTACAGTTTGATTTTCTGGAGTTCGGCTCCTAATTCGTGTAGATAGTTCTCGATATCTAAAAGACGGTCAATAGATGGATGTTTCTTTCCACCAACATATTGGCGCATTAGCGCAGGGTTGATACCCATGCCAATGGCTATTTGTTGAACATTTAGTTCCGGAAAACGCTTGAAAAGCGGAGCTAATACATTTCCGTCGATAGGGTATTTATTCATTGACATAAAGTGTTATATGGTGCGCTTACCTATAATTTGCGGGTTACAAAAACGTAACCCGCAATGAGTGTGGTAGATGTTATTTGTGTAGAAACAGTATTATATTTGCTTGCGATAAATCTCTACTTAAAGTATATATCTAAGAGCTCTTTGGCTGCGATGAACGACGATAGCTTGGCCTCCAATACACGTTGCTCGACCTCGGCCATCTTAGCCTCAATCTCGGGGTTGTTATAGAAGCTCGACTTGAGTGTCTCGTTTATCGTCTCGTACATCCAATACTTATTCTGGCGGTTGCGGTTCGAGGTGAAGTAGCCGTTGAGCTCGATATGTTGCAGATACTGCTCCACGCCCTGCCATACCTCCTCCAATCCTGTGCCTTCGAGCGACGAGCAGGTGTATACCTTGGGTCGCCACTCCGAGTCGGGGAGGGGGAAGAGGTGTAAAGCACCCTGATACTGCGCCTTGGCGAGTTCCGCCTTCTTGATATTCTCGCCATCGGCCTTCGTGATGACCATCATGTCGGCCATCTCCATAATACCGCGCTTGATGCCCTGAAGTTCATCACCGGCACCCGAAATCTGAAGCATCATGAACATGTCCACCATAGAGTGTACCGCAGTCTCCGACTGACCTACACCCACGGTCTCGATGAAGATGACATCGTATCCCGCAGCCTCGCACAAAACTATCGTCTCGCGTGTCTTGCGTGCCACGCCACCGAGCGACCCTGCCGAAGGTGAGGGGCGCACAAAGATGTTGGGGTTGTGGCATATACTCTCCATGCGGGTCTTATCGCCAAGGATAGAGCCGCCGCTACGCTCCGATGAGGGGTCGATAGCCAAGACTGCGAGCTTGTGATTGTACGACGTAACCATGTTGCCTACGGCCTCGATGAAGCTCGACTTGCCGGCGCCCGGGACACCCGTGATGCCGATACGCACGGAGCGCCCCGAGTGAGGTAGACAGCGCTCGATAATCTCCTGTGTCTGAGCATAGTGCGTAGGGTTGTTACTCTCGATGAGGGTGATGGCCTGCGCAAGTATCGTGATATTGCCCGCGAGGATGCCCTCGACATACTCGTCGGTGGTCATCACACGGCGTTTACGGCGCACGAAATAGGGGTTTACAACGGGCTTGTCCTCGACACCCTCGGTGACGTTGAGGGCACTGTCGTGGTGCGTGTCGAGGTACTCTTTTTCGTAGTGTTCTATCTTCGTAAATGACATAATATCGGTCGTTTATGCTTATTTTTTGATAATCTGTTTTATGGTGCTCTCGCTTAGCTGTCGCATGGAGCCAAACCACTCCACACGGTTGCGCTTAGTGCTATATATCACCATGTAGGGTACATATTCTATGCCCAAGGCCTTGAATATGCGGCCCTCGCTGTCGTATGCCATGGTGTGTTTTATATCCTCGGTGAGGTGGGCAATATCCTGCTCGCACCCGGGTGCTTGGTTACAGACGAAGACGAGCTCCATGTTTGGGGTATGCTCCTTGACGATACCTACAATGTTCTCTATCGCCGTGAGGCAAGGTGTGCTCGCGGTGTTGATGAATGTCAGGCATACGTAATCCTTATACGCCACATCCAGCTCGTTGCTCAACGGTATGTCGGGTAGGCGGTCGCCGAGGCGTATGTTTTGGGCATCTGCCTCCACGGCCACGACCCAAACGAAAGCGAGTATCGTAAGTATGTGTCTCATTTCGGTATACAGATTATTATGCGAAGGTAGCGAAAATTCCTCAATAATCAATCTCTGCGCTTACTTTTTTTTGTCGTGAGCGTCACTTTCTGCCGCAGATACAACTTTTAGTTGTCGGTGTGCAAAATATTTTGAAAAAAGAGACGAAAATATTTCGTCGTTTCAAAAAGAAGAAGTACCTTTGGGTGATTTTTGTGGATTCAAAATTGAAAGGACAGCAATAAAAAAATATTAAGTTAAACTTTATAAAAACTAAATGCTATGAAAGTATCGCACATTGAGCATCTCGGCATTGCCGTAAACAGCTTGGAGGAGGCCATTCCTTACTGGGAGAACGTCTTGGGTTTGAAGTGTTACGCCATCGAGGAGGTGGCTGACCAGAAGGTTAAGACCGCATTCTTCATGCTTGGTCAGACTAAGATTGAGCTCTTGGAGCCCACATCTCCCGAGTCAACTATCGCTAAGTATATCGAGAACAAGGGCGTTGGTATCCACCATATGGCTTTGGCATGCGAGAATATCGAGGAGCAGTTGGCTGACGCTGAGGCTCACGGTATCCGCCTCATCGATAAGACTCCTCGCAAGGGTGCTGAGGGTCTTACCATCGCCTTCCTTCACCCTAAGTCAACACAGGGCATCCTCACAGAGCTTTGCGAGAATAAGAATAAGTAATCTGATTTGGTTGTTTGGGCGTTGCACTCATTCTCAAAATCCTCATTTACGAAGAGTAAAATGCGGTTTTTTTGAATTTTCGCGCGCCTAAAACAGACTCAAATTATATCACTTATTTGACAACCTAAAATCTTTGGGCAAAACCCTAAGTAGGGTAGGCCGGTTATTTTGAAAAAGAAACTAATTGTATAAAAAATAGAAAACACTATGAGTGAAATTCAGAAAGCGATTGAGAAATTGATGGACAACCGCCAAACAGCACGCATGGGTGGTGGCCAGAAGGCAATCGACAAGCAGCACGAGAAGGGTAAGTACACAGCACGCGAGCGTATCGCCATGTTGTTGGACGAGGGTAGCTTCGAGGAGTTCGATATGTTCGTAACACACCGTTGCTACGACTTCGGTATGGATGCCAAGCACACCTTTGGTGATGGCGTTGTTACGGGTTATGGTACCATCGCAGGACGTTTGGTATACGTATTTGCTCAGGACTTCACCGTGACTGCTGGTTCGTTGTCAATCTCTTTGGCTGACAAGATTTGCAAGGTGATGGATATGGCTGTTCGCAATGGTGCTCCCTGCATCGGCTTGAACGACTCGGGTGGTGCTCGTATTCAGGAGGGTGTGAACGCTCTTGCAGGCTACGCAAACATCTTCCAGCGCAACGTGATGGCTTCGGGTGTTATCCCCCAGATTTCGGCTATCTTTGGTCCCTGCGCAGGTGGTGCTGTGTACTCGCCCGCGTTGACCGACTTCATTATCATGCGCCGCGAGACATCTAACATGTTCCTTACCGGCCCGAAGGTTGTTAAGACCGTTACAGGTGAGGATGTTACACAGGAGCAGTTGGGTGGTGCTAATATGCACACAACAAAGTCGGGTGTTGCTCAATTCGCTGTTGACTCTGAGGAGGAGGGTATCAAGCTTATTCGCGACCTTCTCTCGTATATGCCTCAGAACTACACGGCACTCGTTCCCGACCAGCCTTGCACCGACGACATCGCTCGTAAGGAGGATATTTTGAATGATATTATCCCCGATAACCCCAACAAGCCTTACGATATGATGGAGGTTATCAAGGCTATCGTTGATAATGGCGAGTTCTTGGAGTCTGCGGCTGCATACGCTAAGAACATCATCACGGGCTTTGCTCGTTTCAACGGTCAGAGCGTGGGTATCATCGCCAACCAGCCTAAGTTCATGGCCGGTGTATTGGATATCAACGCCAGCCGTAAGGCCGCACGTTTCGTGCGTTTCTGCGATGCCTTCAACATTCCTTTGGTGACGTTGGTAGACGTTCCCGGCTTCTTGCCCGGTACGGCTCAGGAGTATGGTGGTGTTATCACACACGGTGCTAAGCTCTTGTTCGCATACTGCGAGGCTACTGTTCCCAAGATTACTGTTACGTTGCGTAAGGCATACGGTGGTGCTTACATCGTGATGTCGTCTAAGCACATCCGCGGTGATGTCAACTACGCATGGCCTACAGCGGAGATTGCCGTTATGGGTGCAAGTGGTGCCGTTGAGGTATTGCACGCTAAGGCTTTGTCTGCCTTCGAGAACAAGGAGGATAAGGCTAAGTTCGTTGCCGAGAAGGAGCAGGAGTACCGCGATAAGTTCTCTAACCCCTACAACGCAGCACGCTACGGCTATATCGACGATGTTATCGAGCCTCGCAACACTCGTTTCCGCGTGATTCGTGCTTTGGAGTCGTTGCGCAACAAGCGTTTGGAGAACCCCGCTAAGCGTCACAACAACATCCCGTTGTAGTCATAATAAATAATAAGTATAAGTTATGATGATTCTTGCAACAAATTGGATTAATGCATCGCTGATGGCACTTGTGAGCATCATGTTGGTGTTTACTGTGCTCGTCCTTCTTATCTTCATCTTGAAGCTCTTCGGTGTTATCTTCCGTGAGAAGAAGGTTGCAGTTGTTGCATCAGCCCCTGTGGGAGCATCATCTGACGATATTACTGACGAGGAGGTTGCAGCCATTGCCGTGGCTGTCAACCTCTTCTTCAATCGCCACGATGAGGAGAGTGACGTGCTTACCTTCCGCCAGAACCACGATGTTTCGGCATGGCAGGTGCGTAACATTTCAAAGAACCTTAAGTAAGATGCTGGTTTAACATCTAAACATTAAACGAAGAAAAGCTATACAGCTTCTTAAAAAAACAAATTCGAATCATGCAAAAGTTTAAGTTCAATATTAACGGTAAGGGCTACGAGGCCATCGTTGAGGAGACAGAGCGCAACACCGCGCGTGTTGAGCTGAATGGTAAGAGCTATACCGTTCAGATTGAGAAGGAGGAGGCTATCGTATCGCCTAAGATTGCTGCTGTTAAGCCTTCATCTACGGGTGGTGATTTCGTTGAGCCCGAGCAGAAGATTACCGGTAATGCAGGCTCTATCAAGTCGCCGCTGCCCGGCAGTGTCTCTAAGATTAAGGTTGCGGAGGGTCAGGCTGTTAAGGCTGGTGATATCCTTCTTACCATCGAGGCCATGAAGATGGAGAACGAGGTTATGGCACCCGCAGCCGGTACCGTGAAGAAGATCTACGTTACCGAGGGTAAGGCCGTACAGCAGGGCGAGGCTCTTGTTGACCTTGAGTAGTGTAACTCTTTAAATTAGTTCTAATTATGAAGAGTCTGAAAATCTATTTTTCGTTGCTCGTAGCTGCTGTGATGCTTGCTGTGCCCGCTATGGCGCAGGATGCTGAGGTCGCTACGGACGTGGCGCAGCTTGAGCAGGTTGCTGTTGAAGAGCTTGCTGCCGAGCCCGTTGTTGCTGAGGCTGAGGCGCTCGCCGAGGTCGAGGCAGAGGCTGTTGCTGAGCCCGTTCACGGCTCACAGGACCGCGATAACTCGGCTATCGACGATAAGTTTAGCATCTCCAACGCTATCGAGAACTTCGTATATCAGTCGGCTATCACTGGTGACGAGGCACACCCGGGCTTTGCCATGGAGGGTGGTTGGCGCTATGCTGTGATGCTCCTTATCTCATTCGTGTTGCTCTACTTGGCTATCGTTAAAAAGTTCGAGCCGTTGTTGTTGATGCCTATCGCCTTTGGTATGTTGCTCACAAACCTCCCGGGTGCAGGTATGTACCATGCGGAGTTCTTTGCCGATGGCCATGTGCATTGGTCTAACTTCGCCCTTGGCTCGGCAGGTCTGTTGGACTACCTCTACTTGGGTGTTAAGCTCGGTATCTACCCCTGCTTGATTTTCGTAGGCGTTGGTGCCATGACCGACTTCGGTCCGCTGATTGCTAACCCTAAGAGCTTGTTGTTGGGTGCTGCTGCTCAGATTGGTATCTTTGCTACGTTCCTCGGAGCGTTGGCCTTGGGCTTCAACTATTGGGAGTCTGGTTCTATCGGTATCATCGGTGGTGCTGATGGTCCTACGGCTATCTACCTCACGTCGAAGCTTGCTCCCCACTTGTTGGGTCCCATCGCTGTTGCCGCATATTCGTATATGGCACTCGTTCCCGTTATCCAGCCTCCTATCATGAAGCTGTTGACAACGGAGAAGGAGCGTAAGATTGAGATGAAGCAGCTTCGCACCGTGTCGCAGCGCGAGAAGATTATCTTCCCCATCGTTATCACCGTTATCATTGCCGTTCTTCTTCCCTCGGCAGCACCGCTTATCGGTTGCTTGATGTTCGGTAACTTTATGAAGGAGTGTGGCGTTACGGAGCGTTTGTCGAAGACCGTACAGAACGAGTTGATGAACATTGTGACCATCTTCCTCGGTATCTCTGTGGGTGCTACGGCTACGGCTGAGAACTTTTTAAACCTTGATACTATTGGCATCTTGGTTCTCGGTGTTGTTGCCTTCTCGTTTGGCTCGGCATCGGGCGTAATCCTTGCGAAGATTATGAACCTCTTCTCTAAGGAGAAGATTAATCCGCTTATCGGCTCTGCCGGTGTGTCGGCAGTGCCTATGGCTGCCCGCGTATCGCAGACGGTAGGTCAGCAGTATAACCCCGGCAACTTCTTGTTGATGCACGCCATGGGTCCCAATGTGGCAGGCGTTATCGGTTCGGCAGTTGCTGCAGGTATTCTGCTCGCATTCTTGCCTATGTAATAATTGGGCGATTGATAAAGAGAGTAATGATGCAAAAAGCGCCGCTTTTTGCATCATTACTTTTTTCATCCTCTTATTGTGTATTAGGTGTGCAGATACGAATGGTGCTAATCGGCTCAAATATGCTGAGTGCGATATATCTCAGATTATTACTTCCTTTATTTCTATTCTTTTTGGCACAATTTTGGGAAATTAAAGTTAGATACTTATAATTTCCACTATGAAACAGAATGATAAGAAACATCTCACGGCTGAAAATGGCCGTCCCATTGCCGACAATCAGAACACACAGACTGCAGGTGTGCGTGGCCCCGTAACGCTTCAAGATCCGTGGCTCACGGAGAAGTTGGCACACTTCGACCGCGAGGTAATCCCCGAAAGGCGTATGCATGCCAAGGGCTCGGGTGCGTATGGCACATTCACCGTTACGCACGACATTTCCAAGTACACGCGCGCCTCGATTTTCTCCGAGGTAGGCAAGAAAACCGACTGTTTTGTCCGTTTCTCAACCGTGGCGGGTGAGCGTGGTGCTGCCGACGCCGAGCGCGACATTCGCGGCTTTGCGATGAAGTTCTACACCGACACGGGCAACTGGGATTTAGTGGGTAACAACACGCCCGTATTCTTTCTGCGCGACCCCTTGAAGTTCCCCGACCTCAACCACGCCATAAAGCGCGACCCACGAACGGGTATGCGTTCGGCAAACAGCAACTGGGATTTTTGGACTCTGCTGCCCGAGGCTCTGCATCAGGTGACTATCACGATGTCACCGCGTGGTATCCCCTACTCGTTCCGCCACATGCATGGTTTTGGCAGCCACACATATAGCTTCATCAATGCCGACAACCGCCGCACTTGGGTTAAATTC
>JAFVWO010000074.1 GCA_017501625.1 Alistipes sp. | reverse complement strand
GGAGGCTACTTTGGAGTTCGAGGCTGAGGGTGGCAATGGCGAGATTACCTACACGTTGGAGAATCCTGCCGAGGGCGTAGAGCTTGAGGCTACATGCGAGGCTGATTGGGTGACTAACCTTACTGTTGGTGAGAAGGTTACGTTCACGGTTGCTGCTAATGAGGGCGAAGCACGCGAGACGAAGGTTGTTGTTGCCTATGACGAGCAGAGCTTCGAGGTAGCTGTTAAGCAGGCTAAGAAGGCTGATGAGCCCGTAGTTCCCGGTGAGCCTACCGCATTCACCCCTGTGAAGGTTACTGCTAACCTCTACGAAACAGGTAACTTTATCCTTAACCTCTTTGTTACGGATACAACACGACATGAGTTTGACATGTACGATACGGTAAGCCCCAACAGTAACTACCTAAGCGATGGTACTTATTCGTCTGAGAATGAGACAATCGGTCTTGGGGATTCGTATTTCTACAATGGTACAAAGTCTGTTGCTATGGCATCTGCCGAGTTGACACTTAAGCTCAATGATGACTGGACAGTGACCATCACAGGTGAGTTCGCATCTGAGGAGGGTCAGGCACACACTATCAACTGGACGGGTGTTGTTGACGGTTTTACATATCCTAACCAGCCTATGGTTAAAACTTACAACATTGTATCATTTGAGGCCTCAACTCGTGCTGCAGATGTTTGGGATATAATAATGAGTGAGCAAGATCGTTCGCTCGGAGAGGTGTTTAGTCGTATTACGATTCAGCTTCCCGAGGATAATGCCATGTATATTACCGATGGTACCTACTCGGTTGAGAATGGTGGCATCCTTGTAAATACCTCTACTCAGAATGGCTATAGCACATGGCGTTACGGCTCAGCTGACCCTGTAGATATTCAGATTTGCGAGGTGAAGGTTGCCAACAATTTGGAGGCTGAGACTTCGGTTATCGAGGGTTCTATCCAGATAGGTCTCGATACCTATGTGTTCAAGTATGAGGGCAAGGTTCAGGGCTTCCGTTACAAGGTTGCAGGAGCAGATGGTATTACAGATTGGGAGTACGGGTATATCTATAGCCAGTGGTCTAGTAATAAATGCTCTAGACTAGAATTTAAATCTGTATATGGCGATGAAATAACACTCTTTGTAACTAATAATTCAGATCCTATTGCAAATGGTCTTGGCGAAGGAACTTATGTGGTAGATAATTGGCAATCAACAAAAGCTCTCTTTATTGAGGCTGATTCATCGAAAGTTAATGGTAACGGTATTGTTAGTGGCGAAATGGTTGTTGAGATGGTAGATACAGAGTACAAGATTACGATCAATTTTGTTGATTCCATTGGTGGTACTACTAAGGGTGTTTACCAGGGAAGTCTTTCAAAATAAGTGAATACTGATTTGTAAGAAAGCATTCTGACTAAACGGCTCCTTCGGGAGCCGTTTTTTGTTAATTAGGGTGATATGAAAGAAAAGTGGTTGTCGGATGCACGTAATTGTAAAAAAATATATACATTTGTATTATGGGAGTCTCTCTTATTTCGTGAGGACTCCCGTTGAAGAGTGTAATAAAGAAAAACTAAAACCTAAAATGAAAAGAATTTTTACATTGTTTGTATTTGTGCTTGGAGCGATGCTCTTTGTTGCATGTGAAAAGGTTGTTGGTGGCGACACGACGACCAATAACGACCAGACAGGACAGGAGGGTAGACCCGAGGATGCTAAGAAGGAGTATACGTTGACCCTAACAACACCCTCGGTGATGGAGTTCGCAGTAGAGGGTGGCATGGGAGAGATTGGTTACACTCTCACAGAGGTGACACGTGCGAATGAAACTCCCGATGTGGATATCCCCGAGGAGGAGCCCGTGACGGGTGATAGCGCTGCCGATGATGAGCCCGAAGAGAAGCTCCCGTTGCCGGAGGTAGCGTGCGAGGCCGAGTGGATTACGGATATCGCGGTGTCGTCGAAGGCTGTGGAGTTCAAGGTGCTCCCCGGCACGGGTGAGGAGCGTGAGGCACTTGTTGCCTTATCGTATGAGGACCAAAAAGTTCAAGTGCTTGTACGTCAGAAGGGTGACGATGTGGAGTATGATGTTGAGTTTAGGGCTAACTACCTCAATGGCTCATACTACGGTAAGCTCTCAACATACGGATTCAACTATTTCATCATTCTCTCGGATATGGGCGCAGAGAATCAGAATGACACCTATGGCACGCAGTATCGCTTCGACCTTTACGCGGGCGAGTCATCGATATTTGAGCCTGTGGACTATGTCCCCGAGGGTGTATACGTGTTTGGTGAGTGTACGCCCGGCACTATAGATGCCTCGCAGAGCTATTGTTTAACTGCTAATGGCAACGATGTTGACTTCGCCTCGGCAACGGTGACGGTGACTGAGAATAAGATTGTTGCGGTTGTGCGCATGATGAATGGCGAGGTTCATCGTGTCACATACGAGGGAAGCCTTGCGTTGGATTATCTTGAGCCTACAGCCGAGGATGTAGCACATAGCGCCCTAACATCTGATGTGAACTTTAACGTCACAGGAGGCTCAATCAATGCCTACTATCGTGGTGACTACTTCGGTAAGGGTGTAGATGTGTGGTTTTTGCACATGGTCGAGAATACTGTTGGTGGCTATTCGGGAGATTACCTTATGATGGATCTTATGGTCGACAAGTCTGAGGGTGGCTACGACAATAAGGATGCCTTCGTGGGAGTGTACTCCAAGGCTGATAATACGACCGAGAATTATGTCGACCACTTTGCCCCGGGATATATGCGTGTTGACTATATGCAGATGCATACGTGGTTTGCAAATGACTTGAAGAGTGAGAATGAAGCATGGGCTCCCTTTGTTGATGGTAATATTACCATAACCAAGGAGGGCGATATCTTCACCATTACGATGGATGGTATCGACGACAAGGGCAACAAGATACAGGGCTCGTTCAGCGGCACGGTGATAGACTACCAGAATCAGGCTTACGACCTCTAATGTGACGAATAGACACAAACTTACGATATTATGAAACGATTTTTTATCTTCATGGCCGTGTCGGTAGTGGCACTTGCCATGTCGTGCTCGCCAGAAGTAGTAGATGACGGTGAGGGTAATCCTAACGATGCTCCCGGAAAGCCCGTGGAGGATGAAAATGCTACGTTGAGCCTTACGTCGGAGGGTGTCATGCACTTCTCGGCCGGGGGTGGCGATGGCGTTATCACCTATACGCTTGAGGGTGCGAGTGACGATGCTAAGGTTGATGCCGTATGCGATGCCGACTGGGTGACAATCACCGAGGTGGGCAGTGATGTGAAGTTTACGGTGGCGCACAACGATCTCACCGAGGAGCGTATGGCCATGATATTCCTGAGCTATGCCAAGCAGTCGGCACAGGTGGTTGTCGAGCAGCAGGGGCAACCCAATGTGGAGTTTGTCGCCTCGAAGCTTAACGGAATGTTTGAGAAGAAGGATGCTACGCACCCCGATGCGTATAAGTATACCGTAATTCTCTCGAAGTATGGCACAACGGGTGTCATGGACTACTACGCGAATGACAGCTACTACAAGTTCATCATCTACTCCTCTATTCCCGCAGCGGGATCTCCGAGCTTGTGTGTGGGCGAGTACGTATACGATGCTGATAACACCTATGCTGCGGACACATTTGCCAGCGACCGTAGCGAGGTTGTCATTACCGACAGTGAGGGCAAGCAGACGGTACACAAGATTGAGGACGGCCGCGTAATTGTTGCGGAAGATATGGTCGTGGCGCTCATAACCTTGGATAACGGCGAACTACATAGGGTGACATATAGCGGTAGCTTGAGTCTCTCGTTTGCTCAGAGGGTTGTCAGCGGCCCATTTAGTACGCTCACCGAGGATTATAGCTTCAATATCGAGAATGGATATATGTTGCTTATATATGATGGTGACGCCTATGGCGTAGGCAACGGTAGCTGGGATGTACGCTTTATGGCTAAGCAAGATATGTCGGAGGGCGACTTCTTCCGTTTCACTGTTGCTGTCGACGATGTATCATACAATGATGAGCTCCTTTATCGCTCATTTGTCTGCGATGAGGATGCCACGTATGCCGGTGGCACCTTTAAGCCGGGCAGGTTGGACGAGGAGCTTAACTTCTCGGGCTCGTGGTACCTACCCTTGGAAAAGGCCTCTTTCACATCCATACAGGCACCCTTCGTTGGTGGTAACTTATCTATCGAGCGCCACAACACAACGGAGGCTATCGTCACTGTTGATGTCGTTGATGACCGTGGACATAAGGTTGTTGGCACGTGCCACTGCAGCCTTGTTGAATTACTCGATCTTTCAAACGGCATGTAATTCCTACCTCAACCTCTTAACGACACGGGGATGACTAAACGTAACTTAGTCATCCCCGTGTTGTTTGTATTATGCCCCTATTACATCTGCAATGCCTCCCAGAGCATATCCTTGAGCTTGGTGATGTTCATATTTGCCACCGACGATATGAATATCGACTTTACGCCCTCGGGAAGGTGTGCTCGCATCTCTTCGATGAGCTCGTCGTCGAGCATATCGCACTTCGTGATAGCCAAAAGGCGCTGTTTGTCCAAAAGTTCGGGGTTGTACTCCGTGAGCTCGCCGAGCAACACCTCATAGTCGCGTGCTATGTCGTCGCTGTCGGCAGGTATCATAAAGAGTAATACCGAGTTGCGCTCGATGTGACGTAGGAAGCGTGTTCCGAGGCCACGACCCTCATGTGCACCCTCGATGATGCCCGGTATGTCGGCCATCACGAAGGAGTGGTCGTCGCGCACCGATACGATGCCGAGGTTGGGCTCGAGTGTGGTGAAGGCGTAGTTGGCAATCTTGGGCTTCGCAGCAGATACAACCGAGAGGAGTGTCGACTTGCCGGCATTGGGGAAGCCTACGAGACCTACGTCGGCCAAGACCTTAAGTTCGAGGATGAAGGCACCCTCTTGTCCCTCCTCGCCGGGCTGTGCATAGCGTGGTGCTTGGTTTGTGGGGGTCTTGAAGTGCCAGTTGCCCAAGCCTCCGCGGCCACCCTTGAGTAGTACGAGCTGCTCACCATGCTCCGTAACCTCGCCGACAACCTCAGTGTATGTCTCGCCCGTCTCCTCGTCTGTCATCACCTGCTTGGCAACGGTACCCAGAGGCACGGGTATGATGATATCCTTGGCATCGGCACCCGTGGAGCGTGCTCCGTGGCCATTCTCTCCATCCTCGGCAAACTGATGGCGCTTGTACTTGAGGTGTATGAGTGTCCAATACTGCTTGTCGCCCTGAAGGATGATGCTGCCACCCTTGCCGCCATCGCCACCATCGGGGCCACCAAAGGCTACGAACTTCTCTCTGCGGAAGTGCGAAGAACCGGCACCGCCATGTCCCGAGCGTGCGAATATCTTAACGTAATCTACAAAGTTGCTTCCTGCCATGATAATATACCTTTTTAATACATGAGGGTGCTAATGCTGTAATCGTAATCATAACTATAACTGTAGCTATAACCAGAATTATGCCCCTCGCTCTTCTTAAAAAATGAGGGCACCAACAATTGTTAGCACCCTCTAATTTTCGCTCTGTCGCCAGCAGACTAGTTGTACTTGAATGTAGCCTCGTCTGATACGGTCAACTTCTTGCGACCCTTAGCTCGACGTGCAGCCAATACCTTGCGGCCATTAGCAGTAGCCATTCTCTGACGGAAACCGTGCTTGTTGATTCTCTTGCGACGAGAAGGCTGGTAAGTTCTTTTCATTGCCATAGTTGTATCTGTTTTTTATTGTTTTGTTCCTTTTAACGCTTTCTATGCGAGGTGCAAAGGTACAACGATTTTTTGTAAATGCAAACGAAATCGTAAAAATATTTCATTATTTGCACTCTTTGACGGCTCGTTGACGCTAAAATAGTGCCTCTATTTCTCCTCGAAGAGGTCTAATTCGCCACGTTCTACCTTGCCGTGGAGGGCCGCAAGCTCGCCTATGGCGGGAGATATCACGGCGAGGGTGTCGGCTATAGCCTGCTCGCCCCCTCCCTTTATGCGGTAGAGGAGAGCCGCATAGAGGGCGCGGAAGCATAGCTCCGTGTCGCTGATGTCGTCGTTGTCGAGGAGTGTGCGCAGGCGTGGCAGCTCGGCAGCGAGGGGTGCATACGTCTGGCGGTAGTGCTCACCCACGGGGAGCTTCATCAGTTGCAGGTGTAGGTTGTGGAGGTCGGCAATGAGGTGGAGCGTATGCTCGATATGGCCCTTTTCGGCCTTGCCCTCCTTGCGTAGTAGCTCTACAATCTGCATATACCAGTTAAATATGTTCTCCTTCTGCTGCTCATCCGTGCCCTCGGTCTTGGCTACAAGCGTGGCATATATGGCCTCGGGGCTGAACTGCAAGGCACGCAACAGGTCCTCCACCTGCCATAGGTAGAGGATGTACTCGGCGATATTCTCGCGACGTTTTTGTAACGCTACAATCATAACTTTCTATCTCATTATAGCCAATCCGAGGCGTTTACTACGCTCTTCGGGGCGTTGGGTACGTTGTTGAAGTAGGTGAAACCTGTTAGGCGCTCCAGCTCCTCGATAGAGATGATATCCTTGGTCTGAGGCTCGTGTCCCTTGTCCTGCTCATGGCAGATGACGAAGGCAGCACACTGCAACTCTGATGCCGAGCACTCTGCGACGCTCTTACCCGTCCTTCCGCTCTTTGTGCGTAGCAGGGCGTAGTAGAACATCGTCGGGCGTGATACGTCCGAGCGACCGCCAAATGATATCTTCTTGGGTGAGCCCGTGTTGCCATACTTGTCGGTATACTTATCGAAGTAACAGCCTATCACGGTGTAGAGCGTGTCGGCACATACGAGGCCGTCGATGTGATCTTCGAGGTTGTTCCATGCACCACCTCCGGTGTTGAAGGTGTCGGAGTACTGCGGTGCTATGTTTGAGAAGTAGAATACCTGACGGTTTGTCTCTGTCGATGATGTGCGCTCTGCCGAGCCGAGCATGTGACCGTTGTTACATCCGCTGTCGGCATCCTTGCGGTTGTACTGTATGCTTGAGGGTATCTGTGGGTCTTGCGTGTAGGCATTTGTGCGATTTGCCGAACCCTCGTACATGTCGTGGCGCGGAGCAGCAACCCATACGGGGCAGTGGTGCTCCGAAGAGAAGCATACCGAGTAGTTGCGGGCGCGACCATTGCGCTGTGCATTCTTCTCGGAGCCACCGCATAGGTGGTGGGCATAGTAGTAGGTGTCGTTGTTGTCGTCAATGCCATCCTTGTTGTTGTCAACCTCAATTGGCAACTCAAACCATCCGCTGCGATATGTCATGCCCTCTGCGGGCTTCTCCTCGGGCTTCTCGCCCTCGACATACTGCGATATTGTGGCATATTGAGAGTCTCTGTACTGGGTATTATCACCCGCCAGAGCTTTGACCTTTACGGTGTATGTGCCCTCGACAAGGTTTTCTAACTTGTACGCAGTGCTATGTGTGGTTTTGGTGCTGACACTTGTAACTACCTCATAGCCATCGGCGTTGTCGATGTCGCTCCACGTAACCACAAAACTCGTCGCCGTGACATTAGTGATGCTGAGCGTTGGCGTCTCGAGTACTATGGGCTGCTCGGGCTGCTCGGGCTGCTCGGGGTCTTCGGGCTGCTCGGGCTGCTCCGGATTTTCAGGATTTTCGGGGTCTTCAGGGTCTTCAGGTTGCTCAGGCTCATTGGGCTCACTTGTTGCTGGCAATGTCCTGAAGTTGTCCATCGCCTGCTGCCAGCCGTCACCCTCGGTACGTACAAAGACGATACACTTGTACTCGGTATCGGGCGCAAGGTCGTCAATGGTAACACTTATTATGCGCGAAATCTCAGCATCGTAGTAGTCGTAGGCATCGCTCTCCGCGAGGCTTATGGCAAAGCCCATGCGGGTAATCGAGCTGAAGTCCGATGTGTTGACCGTGGCTGTGAGTGTCACGCTGGTGTCGCTGAGCGATTCTACTTCGCTCTCTACAAGACTGAAACTTAGGGGTAGTCGTTCTTCTTCGCAGGCGATAAATAGTAGCGCCATTGCGAGGGTAATGAAAATGTTTCGCATCACTGTTATTCTCTGTTTTTTGAATCTATCCATATTGTCACGGGGCCATCGTTGGTGAGCTCTATCTGCATGTCGGCACCGAAAACGCCTGTTGCTACCTTGCTACCGAGGGCACTCTCTACCTGCGCAACGAAATCTTCGTATAGAGGGCGTGATACGGCCTCGGGTGCAGCCTTTATCCACGAGGGGCGATTGCCCTTCTTTGTCATGGCGTGGAGTGTGAATTGGCTGACAACCATGATGTCGCCCTCGATGTCGATGACCGAGCGGTTCATCACACCCGCCTCATCGTCGAAGATACGTAGCTGCACAAGTTTCTTTGTCAGCCACTCCAAGTCCTCCGCGGTCTCGTCATTGCCAATGCCGACAAGCACCACGAGGCCCTTGCCTATCGCGCTAAAGAGCTTGCCGCCAATGTGGCACTTCGCCTCGGTAACACGTTGAATAAGTAGTCGCATCTTAGTTTAGGGGACATTTAATTTATTTCGTGGGAGCAATGGTTTAATTAATTGTTGCTCACTACTCACTACTCACTGCTCACTACTAATTGTTTACGCCTGTGCCTCCTCGAAGAAGCGCCATAGGTTGTCACTCTTGGGTACAGGTGCTGTTACCGATATAGGCTTACCGCCTACGGGGTGTAGAAACTCTACACGTCGCGAGTGTAGCGATATGCCGCCATCGGGGTTTGAGCGCTTGGCGCCATACTTAAGGTCGCCCTTTATGGTGCAACCTATGGCTCCCAGCTGTGCGCGTATCTGGTGGTGGCGTCCCGTTTTAAGGTCTACCTCCACGAGGGTGTAGTTTGTCGAGGCTCCGAGAACACGGTAATCGAGGATGGCCTCCTTGCCATCGCCCTTGGGACGTATGTGGGCGTGCGAGCGGTTTGTCTTGGCGTTGCGCACAATCCAGTGGCGTAGTGTGCCCTCCTCCTCGTTGGGTCGGCTCTCGGTTATGGCCCAATAGCTCTTCTTAATCTGCCCTGTGCGTATCATCTCGTTGAGTCGCGCCAAGGCTTTTGAAGTCTTTGCGAAGACCACAGCACCACTCACGGGGCGGTCGATGCGGTGTACTACGCCGAGGAACACAGCCCCGGGCTTGTGGTCGCGCACCTTAATCATCGCCTTTATCTGGTCCTCCAGCGCCTCAGTGCCATCGGGGTCGCTCTGCACGAGGTCGCCGGCATGCTTGTTCACCACCATGAGGTGGTTGTCCTCGTATAGTATGTCGTTTATGGTAAACATCTTACAACTTAAACGTAAAGGGTAATAATTTCTCTGCGCTGTCCACGACTGTTGCCGAGCCTGCGCCTGTCATAATAACGCGTATGGGCGACTTTTGTCGGCGCTCCACGTCGACAATCACCTGACGACACTGCCCACAGGGGTAACACTCCCTCTCCGAGGGGTTTGAGGCTATTGCTAACGCCTCCACGGGGTCGTCTGCATAGTTTGCCTCGACGAAGAAGAGCAGTGAGCGCTCGGCACATAGCCCTGCGGGGTATACCTCGCTCTCGAAGTTCGAGGCATGGAGTGTGCGGCCGCTCTTGAGCCTCACGGCAGCACCTACGTGGAAGTGCGAGTAGGGAGCATTGGCTGTTGCTGTAGCCTCCTCGGCTTCGCGTATGAGTTGGCGGTCGGCCTCGCCGAGGTCGCCAATCGTGGCGTAGTGCTCGTAAGATATGTCCAATGTTCGTTTCATAGCCTATGCGCGATTATAGTTTAGTCTACAAAGGTACAACTTTTTTTCGAAATAGTAGGGTTGTTGGCTATACATTATTCTCCTAAACGGATTTTACTTTGACTCGTAGCCTCTATATTTTAGTGTGGTCATTGAGTAATTATGCTTTTGCTTTGGAATTTTGAAAAATTTTTATTAACTTTGCAAAAATATTGATAATTACACTCTGAATTTATACCACTATGAGCGATAGAAAGTTACATTTTGAGACACTTCAGATACATGGTGGCTACCATGTTGACGCTTCGCAGTCACGAGGCATAGCCATACATCCTACGGCGGCATATCACTTTCCTACGTGTGATTATGCAGCCAACCTCTTTACGCTGAGCGAGGCGGGATACATATATACACGCCTACATAATCCCACGACGGCAGCCTACGAGGAGCGCATAGCAGCGCTCTATGGTGGCGTTGGCGCGTTGGCCACAGCCTCGGGTATGTCGGCAATACTCCTCACCGTCACGGCTCTGGCAAATGCCGGTGAGAATATCGTTGCCTCGCCCTACCTCTATGGCGGTACACACAACCAATTCGTCATCTCGCTGCGCAACGTGGGCATAGAGTGCCGCTTGGCTAAGAGTGATGCCGCGGAGGATATCGCTGCGCTTGTCGACGATAAGACACGCGCCATCTTCGTCGAGTCTATGGGTAATCCTACGTGCCGTGTTGCCGACCTTGAGGCTATCGCTAAGGTGGCACATGCAAACAACATACCTTTCATCGTGGATAACACCTTTGGTGCGGGAGGATACCTTTGTAACCCCTTTGAGTGGGGTGCCGACATCATCACCGACTCGGCAACGAAGTGGATTAACGGCCATGGCACGGCCATGGGCGGTATCATCGTCGATGGTGGTAAGTTCGACTGGCGTAAGTCGGGCAAGTTCCCGCAGATAGATGGTCCTTCGGAGGGGTACCATGGTCTTAATCTGTATGATGCCTTTGGTGCTCAGGCCTTTATCGTGAAGTGTAGGGTAGATGGCATGCGCGACTTTGGCTGTTGTCCTTCGGCATTCGATGCCTACCTTATGATGCTTGGCTTGGAGACATTGTCGCTGCGCGTGAAGCATGAGGTGGAGTCTACATATCGTCTTGCGGAGTACTGTCGCCAGCACCCCAAGGTTAAACATGTGAGCTTCGTGGGCTTCGAGGATCACCCGAGTCACGAGCTTGCTAAGAAGTATTTCCGCTTTGGTGCCTCGGCAGTCATGACCATAGAGCTTGAGGGCGACTTGGAGAGCACCGTTAAGTTTGTCGAGAGCCTTAAGCTGTCGGCCAATATGACGATGATAGGCGACTCTATATCGGTTGTCACGCACCCTGCATCCACAACGCACAAGCAGCTCTCGGATGAGGCTAAGCGCGCTGCGGGCATTACGCCGACCCTGCTACGCATATCGCTCGGTCTGGAGAATGTCGAGGATATAATCGCCGACTACGAGCAGGCGCTTAATAACTTATAGGATGAGTAAGCTATACAGACATAGTGCTCCTGTTACGCTTGAGTCGGGTGTTGTACTTCCAGCGTTGGATATTGCCTACGACACCTTTGGTGTGCTTAACGAGGCGAAGGACAATGTCGTGTGGGTATGTCATGCCCTCACGGCGAACTCCGATGTCGCGGATTGGTGGCCACATACGGTCGAGGAGGGTAAGTTTCTCGACCCGGCACGCTACTTTGTCGTGTGCGCCAACTTTCTCGGCTCGCACTATGGCACGACATCGCCCCTGTCTGTTAATCCGCATACGGGCGATAAGTACTACTACGACTTTCCGCGTTTCACGGTGCGCGATATGGTCGCATGTCATCAGCTTCTTGCTGCGCACCTCGGCATTGAGCGTGTTAAGTTGCTTATAGGCAGCTCTATCGGCGGCTTTCAATGTATGGAGTGGGCCATCATGGAGCCTCATTTTGCCGAGAACCTTGCGCTCATCGCCACGACGACATATTCTGAGCCGTGGGCTGCGGCCTTCAACGAGTCGCAGCGTATGGCCATACGCCTCGACCCCACATGGGGTGAGCGTAGGGATGATGCCGGCCTCGATGGTATGGCTGTGGCGCGTAGCATTGCCCTTATAAGCTACCGCGGAGGTGCCGCCTATAACGCCACACAACAGGAGGTTGAGGCGTGGACGGAGGCCTCCTTCGACCGCCGCGCACACAGCTACCAGCAGTATCAGGGCGAGAAGCTGCGCCGCAGGTTTAATGCCATGTCGTACTATCGCCTTTCGGAGGCTGTCGACTCGCATAATGTGGCACGTTGTCGCGGCTCTATTGCCGAGGCTCTTGCTAAGATTGAGGCGCGCACGCTTGTTGTGGCCATATCGTCGGATATACTCTTCCCTCCCGAGGCACACATACCGCTGTGCGAGGGCATTGCCGATGTCGAGTACCACCTCATAGAGTCGGAGTTTGGTCACGACGGCTTTCTTGTAGAACACGAAAAACTAAATGCTATAATACAAAACTTCTTAAAATCGACAGTAGCCTATGAAGAATCTTAATATAGGCCTTTTTGGCTTTGGAAATGTAGGTCACGGCCTCTACGATGTGCTCAAGCGCATCAACTCTGACAATGTGCATATCAAGCGTGTATGTGTTCGCGACCTATCGAAGAGTCGCGATGTCAAGGCTGAGTTTACGGACAACCCCGACGACATCTTCAACGATAAGGACATAAACCTCATCGTCGAGGTTATCGACGATGCCGATGCAGCCTACGACATCGTCAAGCGAGCTCTTAAGAGCCGCATCCCCGTAGTTTCTGGCAATAAGAAGATGCTTGGCCACCACCTCCCCGAGCTTATCGACATGCAGGCGCAGTACAACACCGCCATATTGTACGATGCTTCGGCATGTGGCTCTATTCCCGTTATCCGCAACCTCGAGGAGTACTACGACAATGACCTTCTATGCTCGGTTAAGGGCATCCTTAACGGCTCGTCGAACTTCATCCTCTCGAAGATATTCAACGAGAATATGTCGTATGGCGATGCTCTGAAGCTCGCTCAGGACTTGGGCTTTGCCGAGAGCAACCCCACGCTCGACATCGATGGCTGGGACTCGCTCTTCAAGCTCATCATCATCACCGTGCACGCCTTTGGTGTATATGTCGCTCCCGAGGAGATTCTGACCTACGGTATCTCCACGATGAACGACTCCGACATACGCTTTGCCCTCGAGAAGGATCGCCGCATAAAGCTCGTTGCGCATGTCGAGAAGATTGACGACCGCCTTATCATGTGTGTGTTGCCGCAGCTCATCTCGCGCAATAAATATATATATAGTGTCGAGGATGAGTTCAATGGTGTTGTCATCAAGGGTCTCTTCTACGACAAGCAGTTTATGTTTGGCCGTGGTGCCGGAGGTCATCCTACGGGCTCAGCCGTCCTTAGCGACATCACAGCATGTGCCTATAACTACCGCTACGAGTATAAGAAGCAGAACGACTCTGTCCTTCCGCACTATACCACCGACCATATTTTCCGCATCTACTTCCGCTATAAGACTGCCGAGGAGCGCAACCTCCTTAACTTCCTTAAGATACGCGAGCAGTACACCTCCGAGGAGTACAACTACATCGTCGGTGATGTGACCCTCGCCAACCTCAAGGCGCATCAGGAGGAGTTACGTGTTAAGGATTGTTTTGTTGCGGCTTATCCCTTCGATTAATTTCTTGTGATAAGGGGCCTACTTCGGCACATCCCTAAAAGTTCTACCCCTCGGGCTGTACGTTTAGTACTATCCCGAGGGGTATCCTTTTGTGAAGCACCAAATTAGACCCCTTCTGACAAGAAATAGGGTGTTAACAAAACGGGGATGACAAATTTACTTTTTAGTCATCCCCATAGAGTTATCGTACCGGTATTAACTACTAATTAACCCGTTACAACGGCAAGTAGTAGTATATGTTCTCGTAGTCGTCGACATCTACGCTTGTGCGTAGCAGTGTGCCGTCCTCGGCATAATCGAGCCATACCTCTGCGAGGTAGCCGTTGTATACAACCTCGGCCTCGATGAAGTATATCGTGTCGGCGCTCTTGCGCTCCAAGCGCTCGACATCGGCCACGGGAGTCTCTGTGCCATACTCCGTGTGGAACGCTGTCTGCACGGCTGCGGGCAGGTCGCTGAAGCGCATCTCCACCTTTGTCATCACCCAGTTGCCATTCTTGTCGTACCACGCCTCGTGCTCGCCCCACTCGCCCGCGATGCGGAACTCGGCTACCGAATATCCGCGCTTCTTGTCCCAGTCGACATCCACAGCATTGGGATATTGGGCCTCGAAGGCGTTGCGCGTAGATTGTGGTGCGCGGTCGTCGTCGCAGCTCACGGCGAGGAGCGTAGCCATGGCTGCCATCGCCGCAAATATCATCTTTCTCATAGTCATCATCTATATTAGTCGTCGATATCTACCAATTTGAAGTTGTTGTTGAACGTGAGCTCCAATCCGCCGGTAATCTTAGCCTCCCAGTTGCTGTATTCGCGCTTAAGCTCCGTAATCTTGCTGTTGGGGTAGTGCTCCTTGACATACTTTGCTATTGCTGCGGGCACTATGGCCTCGGGCACGCTGCTGTAGCGGCAATCCACCTCTTTCCATGCGCCATTGCCATCGAACTCCACCTTTGCTCCTGAGAGGAATACGAGTTTATACTCCTTGCTGATGATGTCGTTGTCGACCGTCACGTGCGACACCTCCTCCTTTGCGAAGTGCTCTGCTACGAAGCTCTTGGCCTCGGCCGGAAGTTCGTCATACTGTATCGGGCAGTCGTCGTCTGCTATGCAACATGTTGCGGCAATTGCGCTTGTGGCAAATATAACACATGCGCTCAGTGCGATGGCTATACGCTTGATGTTCTTTCTCATAATCTCGAATCTTTTTTAGTTATAAATATTTATAAATTCTTCTGCCTGTCGCTACAAAAGTAGTGCAGAATTTTCATTTTGCAATAGGAAAATAGAAAAAAAATAACTATAGTAGGATAAAAATATCTTATACATGCCGCGTAGGTGACTTTAGAGGGCTGTTTTACGCAGATTTATAGATATGTGCGGCGATGCGCAAAAAAATACTACCCCGTGTGAAGATTGCACCCGCTTGCGGAGTTGTCATAGGCCAAATGCGATATTTATTGGAGATTATGCACTCGCACCCTCGACCCCGCTCGAGGCTATTTTGAGCGTGCTAAAATGCAGATATATAGCGTGTTATCCGTTGTTGCATGGTGTCGGGGATGTTGTGACGAAGAAAATTTTTATAAATTTTTTCCCTCAACATGATTGTAGTTGGAAAATTTTTTATAATTTTGTGTATAGTTTACCGTAAGGTGCATGGGAAAGTGTTGAGAATGATACATATTACATACCTTATTAGTTAAACAAAATTTTAAACAAAAACCATTATTATGAACAAAACCATTTTACGTGGGGGTGAGTATGTCGCTCCCGAATTGGAGGTCGTTTCAACGGTCGTTGAGCAGGGCTTCTCGGCGTCATTGGCAAAACTCAGTGAGGATGACTGGGATGAAATCTAAAAAACTATTGCAACTATGAAAAATCTTTTTAAGAGTTTGATGTTCGTTGCAGTAGCTGCAATGACATTCACAGCATGTCAGAAAGACAACAACGATGTTAACACACCTGTAGAGCAGACTGTGTTGAAGTTT
>JAFVWO010000073.1 GCA_017501625.1 Alistipes sp. | reverse complement strand
GGCGAGCAAGCTCCATATCGTAGTTCTGCAAGAAGACAATCTTACCTACGAACTCTGGCATTGCCGACACCTCGACGATGCGCTTAATGAGGTCCTGACCCGGCTTATCGTTGGGGTGAGCCTTACCTGCGAAGATGAACTGCACGGGGCGCTCCTTGTTGTTTACCAGTGCAGAGAGGCGCTCGAGGTTGGTGAACAATAGGTAGGCACGCTTATATGTTGCAAAGCGGCGTGCGAAACCGATAGTGAGCACATCGGGCTTGATGCTCTCCACAACCTGAACCATCTGGCGGGGAGACTGCAAGCGTACCTGCGTGGGATCGCTGTAGCGCTTGCGTATAGTCTTTATGAGGCGCTCCTTGAGGAACATACGCTCCTGCCAAAGCTCCTTATCGTCAATCTTGTGTACGTTCTGCCACTCGGGGATGTTGTAGGTGTGACCCTCGAAGGCTTTGCCGAAGTACTTGGCATACAAGCGGCGGAGGTTCGAGGCTACCCATGTGGGGAAGTGAACGCCATTGGTTACATAGCCGATATGCAACTCATTCTTGAAGTAGCCGGGCCACATGTTACCGAGGATATCCTTCGATACCTCGCCATGGAGCCACGATACACCGTTAACCTCCTGCGAGAGGTTGCATGCGAGTACCGACATCGAGAACTTCTCGTTGGGGTCGCTCGGGTTAGTCTTACCGAGGTTGATGAACTGATCCCAAGTGATGCCCAAAACATCGGGGTAGTGCGACATATACTGACGTATCATCGACTCGGGGAAGGCATCGTGACCTGCGGGCACGGGGGTGTGCGTGGTGAACAACGATGACGAGCGGATAACCTCCAAAGCCTCCGAGAATGAGAGGTGCTTCTTAGTGATAAGGTTGCGGATACGCTCGATGCCGATAAATGCGGCATGACCCTCGTTGCAGTGGTATACCTGCTGCTTAATACCCATCTTCACAAGTGCGCGGATACCACCAACGCCAAGCAGAATCTCCTGCTTCAAGCGGTTCTCCCAGTCGCCACCATAGAGGTGGTACGTAACCTGACGGTCCTCCTCGAGGTTTGCCTCGTAGTCGGCATCCAAGAGGTAGAGGTCGGTGCGGCCCACCTGACACTTCCATACACGTGCTGTGAGTGTACGGCCGGGGAATGCTACCTGTGTGGTTATCCAGTTGCCAAACTCGTCACGCACAGGGGCGATGGGGAGCTTGAAGAAGTTCTGAGCCTCGTAGGTAGCCTCCTGAGCACCCTGAGCCGAGAGACGCTGCGTGAAGTAACCGTAGCGGTACAATAGACCTACGGCAACCATCGGTACGTTGCGGTCAGAAGCCTCCTTGAGGTAGTCACCCGCCAAGATACCAAGACCTCCCGAGTATATCTTCAACGACGAGTGCAAGCCGTACTCCATAGAGAAGTATGCTACCTTAGCATGCTCGGGCGAGGGCTTCTCGCTCATATACTCCGTAAACTGCTTATATACGGCATCCATGCGCTTCAAGAAATCCTTGTCTGCGCAGAGCTCGTCGCAGCGCGATGATGAGAGCTTATCCAACAGAGCGATAGGGTTGCGGTCAACTTTTACCCATAGAGCCTCATCCACAGACTCGAACAAGTCGCGTGCGGCAGCCGTCCAGCACCACCATAGGTTGCGCGAGAGCTCCTCCAGAGGCTTTAAGCGCTCGGGGATGCCCTTCTCTACCATCATACGGTGCCATGAGGGGCGGTTTGATGTGAGCTGCTGGCGCACGAAGTTAATCTGCTCCGAGCGGCCACCACCATCGATAAGCACACGATTGGTGCGGGCTACAGAGTTGTCCATAGCCTCCTCGTATGCCTGCTTATACTCGTTGAAGAGCTTCTTCCAAAGTGCCGTAGCCGACATCTCCTGTGCTGCATTGCGTGCCTCGGCCATATCCTCAGCACTCATGTCGCGATACTTCTTAATAACGTCGGTAATCTGCAATACCACCTCACGCTCGTTGTAGTCGTCGCGACGTACAATGTCTACACCATCATGGTTCGAGTGCTTAGCCACCCACATGCCGAAGCCTGCGAGGGTTGTCGTAACCGTAGGTACGCCAAAGGCTACTGACTCAAGCGGCGTGTAGCCCCAAGGCTCGTAGTACGAAGCAAAGACCGTGAGGTCTACACCTGCCAACATGTCGTAGTATGGCATGTTGAAGATGCCGTCATGGCCATTGAGGTATGTGGGCACGAAGAGCACCTTCACGTGCGATGCCGACGTAGAGAGGATGCTGCCCTCGATGCTCTGTGATACGAGATCCCATGCCTCCGACTCCAAGTAGTGTGTGAGGTAGCGCTTCTGTGCAGGGTCGATGGCCGACTCCTTGTTTGCTAAGTGCTGCACGAGGTCGTGACGTGCACCGTTGTTACCTGCGGGCACAGCGATAACTGCCAAGATGTCGCGCTCGGTATTTGATGTAGCGAGCTGCTTCAACGACTCAAGGAATACGTCGATACCCTTGTTGCGGTACTCGTAGCGGCCACTTGTAGCCACGATAAGGGGCTCACCGCGGAACTCATATCCCCATGTAGCCTCGGCTACCTCTATCATCTTCTTGCGAGCCTCGATGCGCTTCTGGTCGAGCTTCTTACCTACGGGTACAAAGCCATTGTCGAAGCCGTTGGGAGTGATGCGTGTAACCTCGCGGCCAAGGAGGTACTTACACTCGTTTGCCGTGATGTCGCTCACGGTGAGGAAGGCATCGGCATAAGTTGCTGCCGACTTCTCCAACGAGTGCTTTGCCGTGATGTTGAACTGACGCGCGAGCTCGTCGGCGTTGAACTTGTGAAGGTCGTTGTATAGGGGTAGACGGTTGCCAGCGATAGAGCGGCCGATGACCGTAGCATGTGTCGAGAATACGGTAGCCACATAGGGTGCGTGGTCGCGCAAGTAGAGCGAGCCAGCTGCCGCCATCCACTCGTGGAAGTGAGCTACAACCTTATCCGTAGGTGTACACATCTGCTCCACAAACGAGGCGATGACAACACCTGCAGCGTGGCCGAAGAGTACGGGCTCGATGTAGTCCCACTGACCCGAGAGCGAGTCTACGTGGTACGAGTCCCATAGCTGCTTCAAAATCTCATCCTTCTCGCGGATGAACGATTTGAAGTCGATAAGTATGGCTATAGGGTTGCTATCAATATTCCAACGGCCGATGCGTACACGTACACCGCGCTCGTTGTACAACGCTTGGCGCCATGCGGCCAAAAGCGTGTTATCCTCCTTAAATTCAGGGTTGGCAGCATCCTGCGAGAAGTCGGGACCGATGGTGATATACTTGTCGCCCAACATCTTCTTCACGGTAGGAGCCTTCGATGCTATGACCGTATGAATGCCACCCACCTTGTTGCACACCTCCCAGCTCACCTCGAATAGGTGGTCGGGGGTAAGATTTACATTACTCATATTCGTCTTATTATAATAGTATTTTGTCCTATTTAGTAGTGTGTTACGCCACTCTCATTGTTCGCGTCAGGGAATAGCATATCACGGTGCAAAGTTAACACAATTATTTAATTAAGGGAAATCTTTTTAAATAATTTTAATAAATGGCATAGATGCCGTTCCGAATGGTCGTTTTTTTTTTCTGAGCGGTCAAAATTCAATGAGTAGTGAGTAGTGAGTAGTGATTATTAAAATGGGTGGGATGCCT
>JAFVWO010000072.1 GCA_017501625.1 Alistipes sp. | reverse complement strand
CATCCAGCATAAGATTGTTCACGAAACGTGTAACCTCCACGTCGTTGAACTTCGGATCCGGAAGTAGAATTCGCTTTCTTGGCTTAGCTTTTCTCATTGTTGCTTGCTAATTTAATAAATACAATTTCTTAATCTCATTACTTCTTACCTGCCTTAGGACGCTTTGCACCGTACTTCGAACGACGCTGACGACGACCGTCAACACCTGCTGAATCGAGCGCACCACGTACCAAGTGGTAACGTACACCGGGGAGGTCCTTAACACGACCACCACGAACGAGCACAATTGAGTGCTCCTGCAAGTTGTGGCCCTCGCCGGGGATGTAGGCGTTGACCTCCTTGCCATTAGTCAATCTTACACGTGCAACCTTACGCATAGCCGAGTTAGGCTTCTTGGGAGTAGTGGTGTACACACGGGTACATACTCCACGGCGCTGAGGACACGCTGCGAGGGCGGGTGACTTACTCTTATCCACCGCGCTTACTCGACCGTTTCTTACTAACTGCTGAATAGTTGGCATCTTTAAAACTTTTTGTCCTTTAAATTTTTGTTAACTGTTTCAATTCCCTTTTGCGAGAAATTGCCCGCAAAGATACGCATTTTTTCTGACTCACAATATATATAAGGACTTTTTTCGCACTGATTTGTTGAAAACTTACGATTTTGCGATAGATTTTTCTTATTTCATCTCCAAAATTATAACTGCCGATTTATGACAAAATCGCTATATTGCTGTATTTCTGCACATTACAATTTTTACCCCGTTTTTCGGAAGCTAACAGGTAGTCGAAAAAATCGAAATTTCGCATTTAGCACAAATTTTGCCATTATCGCGCATCCAAATGTCGAAACGAAATTTAGCGACTTTTTGCAATTACATCTTTCTTTACTACCTTTGCGCTAAGATGATACTCGACATTACGCGCCATAAGTTTTTCGAGGGGTTGGCAACACTCCTACTCTTTGCTTTGGTAACGGCCATAGCAACGGGCGTGGCGTACACACCTGCCGAGGTCACATCTACGACGACACCCATAGGAGCTCTCGTATCACGCTTTGCCGCAGGTCACCCCACGCTCTCGGTCATAGCGATAATTCCATGCGTAGTATACGCCGTGCTACGCCTTGCGCGCGCCACGGCACGAGCCTCGATATATCCGCAGAGTACCCTTGGAGCCATAGCCCTTGGAGCGACAACGCTCATGGCACTTCTCCCCTCGGCCGAGTACGCCACGCTAACCATCGTTGCGCTACTCACATGCGAGGCATTTGGCCGACTACTCTACTGCTTCGGCCCCAACATACGCGCACACTACCTCTTCACCGCCATGCTCGCATTGGGGGCGCTACCGCTTGTCGACGGCACGTTTGTGCCACTCGTCGGAGCCGTGCTACTACTGACGATAATACTGCGCGGCACGCTACGTGAGACGATAATAGCCCTCGTGGGAGTAGTAACACCTCTGACTACGGCATGCTACATCGAGTGGCTGTCGATGGGAAACTTCACCGCGCCACTCCTCACAGTATGGGATAGCCTTCTAACGTCATCCTTCACTACAATCATCGACTACCTAACACTCCCACGACTGATATTTCTCGGCATACTCGTGACACTGACCCTCCTCAGCCTGATGCAATACTTCACTAATCGCGTATCACTCGGCACAAGCGCCCGCAACGTGTGGTTCATCCTCATGATGTCGGTTGTGACCATCGCCATAAGCATAATTCTCGGCCACATATCGGTGGGCATCATCGTAGCCATGGCCATAATACTCGTCCCGACACTTCCGATGCTGTTTATATGCTCCACGCCCTTCATATCGGTGGCAACATACACTCTCTTCGTCCTCGCGGCAATCGTATCCCTGATATAAACAGAGCCCTTTAAGAACAATTAGCCCGACTGCATATTATTACAACAAAATTGCATAATATGCAGACATAGAGCCATATTGAGCATTTTTGCATAAAAGAGTGAAAATTTATCGCAAAATTATTTGGTACATATAAAAATAATCCATAACTTTGCACTTGCAAACAGGGGACAATGGGTACACATCTCGAATAATTCTCATGGACACACCAATTAACCCATTGTTCTTAAAAAAATTCTCATTAACCTAACTAATTTGGGGGAGGGCCATCTGTGAAGACGCCGCTCCCCATTCTTTTTGTTGGCGGGGGGGGGCAGCAATACGGCAAGGCGATTTTTTTTGCCTGCCATCTGAAATCACGAATAAGCCCCACCCTACAAAAAATGGAACTGCCCGACGATTAATCGGGCAGCTCACGGACACAAACAATTATTAACTTTTTACACTACTAAATTTTTACGCTTACATCTTACACATCTATTATATCTTAATATTTCAGTCTTATCATTCCTCCGTAGGTCTGAGCTCGTCTTCGTTCTAACCACTCTTGCGAGCCCCTATTTATAACCTTTTCTGTTCGTTTCTGGTGCAAATATATGGCAAGAAATCTAATTATCCAAACTAAAAATACTTATAGCACCATAAGCAAAAACTATCATCAGTAAGATATATGCATAATAAAAATTGACACACAACACATATTTAGCGATCCAAAAAGCTGCTTCATTTCCACAACGCTCACATTTTGACCATATTATTTCTACATTACGCTATAAAAACACAACACGGCATACATGAGAAGCCATAAAAATATGGTCAAAAATATTTTGAAAATTTTTTACACTTTTTTCGTCACCGCACTACGAAACAGCATCTGCATACTCCTCAACACCCTCTTTTTCGACATTCTCACCGATAAGTGATGGTGCTTCGTCTTCCTCAAAAACGGAGGCTATGCTACGCTTCTTTTTATTCTCCTTGATTCCGTAGGCGATAATCTGGCGTGCCGTGGTTATGATGCTCTGCCCGCTGCTTGCGGTCGAGCGCTTCAGCTCATCGAAATGACGACGTGTGGCATCTAAGCCATCCTCTACGACCTTAAAGCGCTCGGCAAAGATCTGCACACGCTTAATCATCTCCTCGGCAGCATCGATGATGGCCTGCTGGTAGTGTAGCTGACGATTTTGGCGCCACATAAGCTCCAAGACACGTAGGTTCATATACATCGTCTGCGGGCCCATGATAAGCACACCCTTGTCGTAGGCATACTTCCACAATCCGTTATCGTTCATCAGGGCGAGGTTGAGCGCACCCTCATGGAACATATACATGATGACGAAGTTGAGCTTCGAGAAGCCTGAGTCGAGAAATGAGCTATAATCCTTCTTTGCGAGGATATCAACCTGACGGCGCACGCTGGCGATATGCTCCTTAAGTAGCTGCGAGCGTGCAGCCTCATCGTCGGCATTGACATATAGCTCGTAGTGGGTGATATTTACCTTCGAGTCGACGATAACATCTCTATTTTCCGGAAAGTGGAGGATAAAATCGGGAATAAGGCGCTTGTCGTCGTCACTCTTTATGCGCGAGCCGAATTTATCCTTCAGAGCCTGCTGCGTGGTATACTGCTCACCCTCCTTGAGTCCGAGGTCCTCGAGAAGCTGTCGTAGCTTAAGCTCGCCGAAGTTACCCTGCACCTTAACCTCACCCGTGAGTGCTCGCGTGAGGCGGTCGGCCGTCTCACCGAGGTTACGGCTATTTTTCATGTTGGCCTCGATAGTGGCATCGAGGCGTGTCATCGCCTCATTATGCTCCTTCTGAGAGCTATCCAGCGCTTCGCGCATGAGTTTAAGACCGAGATTTATCGGGTCAACAATCTTGGACATCTGCTCCACGTTACGCTCGCCAAGCTCCTCTTGTCGCGCCTTAAGGACACGCTCCGAGGTTGCCACCATCTGCTCGCTTATGAGTTTCATCTGGTCCTCCACTTGGCGTTTATTGGCCTCGCGCTGCTCCTCGATAAGCCTATTAAGCTGCGCAAGTTGCTGCTCGTAGGCCTCCTTAAGTGTTGCCTGCTGTGCATCGAGAGCCTCGCGCCCCTCACGACGTAGGCGCTCCGCCTGCTCCTCAGCTGCTGCAGCCTTGGCATGCGCCACATCGCGCTCAGCCGTAAGACGTCTTACCTCCTCGATGAGGGTGTCAATCTTATGGTCGCGCTCAGCAATGGTGCGGTTAAGTGTATTGACATGCTCCTTCTGAGCATCGAGCTCGGTGTTAGTATCGGCCTTCGCATTAATCATGCGCCCAACAATGAAGGCAACAACAGCGGCGCCCACACAAGAGACAACGGCGATGATGATTACGGTGTTCATACTATTAATTATAGGTATGTTTTACAGATATTAGGTGTCGTGTATACAAACTACCGCCAATGGTGAGATATCCCATCCATCGGCGGTAGATAGCGGTAGGTGGGGCTACCTTATACGGTCATTACCTCCTTCTCCTTCTTCTCGAGCTCCACGTCGAGAAGTTTGGTGAACTTCTCGAGGAGTTTCTGCACCTGAGCCTCGCCATCCT
>JAFVWO010000071.1 GCA_017501625.1 Alistipes sp. | reverse complement strand
GTAGGGAACGAAGTCGATATTACCCATAACTCCATTGAAATCGTAGCTTGTACGCAGATTTACCATACCACCAATACCGAGGGCAAAGGTGTTATTGCGCGTAGCGAAGATAAACTGAGGGTTGTGAGCCTGCTGGAAGCCACAGCGATGAGTCTCCTTGAAGTCGTCTATTGTCTTATCCCTATGCTCCTTGGAATCAAACTCTACAGCATCGTCACTTGAACCAATAGTGTAGACCGTAGGCGTATATTCATGTCGCGCATGATGTCGGCCCTGAGCCTGCGATGATAGAGTACACGCCACAACCATAAATGCGGCAAGCGTAAATAGTCTCATGTGTTTCATAACCGATAGATTTAAGTTACATATAAGTGTCGTATCGACCGCCATAATCGCAACTAATATGCCAAAGAGCCCGTTTATTTCTCGTGGAGAGTTTCATTCTATTGCTCCTTACGAAAACTTTTTGTATCTTTGCGCGATATACGCGAATAACAATGTAAAAACAAAAATATATGGCAGACGAGAAGATTATATTTTCGATGGTTGGCGTGAGCAAGGTGCTCAACAACAACAAGAAAATCTTGAACAACATCTACCTTTCGTTCTTCTATGGCGCTAAGATTGGCATCATCGGTCTCAATGGCTCGGGTAAGTCAACACTGATGAAGATTATCGCAGGCATAGACAAGAGTTTTCAGGGCGAGGTGGTATTCTCACCCGGATACACCGTGGGCTACCTTGAGCAGGAGCCACAGCTCGACCCCACAAAGACAGTTAAGGAGATTGTCGAGGAGGGCGTTGCAGAGACCGTAGCACTTCTTAAGGAGTACGAGGATATAAACATGAAGCTCTGCGAGCCCATGTCGGATGACGAGATGGCACGCCTCATCGAGCGTCAGGGCGAGTTGTACGAGAAGATTGACCATGTGAACGGCTGGGAGCTCGATAGTGTCTTAGAGCGTGCGATGGATGCATTGCGCTGTCCCGAGCCCGACCAGAGCGTGAGCGTACTCTCGGGTGGTGAGCGCCGCCGTGTGGCATTGTGTCGCCTACTTCTTCAGCAACCTGACGTATTGCTCCTCGACGAGCCTACCAACCACCTTGATGCCGAGAGTATCGACTGGCTGGAGCAGCATCTACAGCAATACAAGGGTACGGTCATTGCCGTGACGCACGACCGTTACTTCCTCGACAACGTGGCGGGGTGGATATTGGAGCTCGACCGTGGCGAGGGTATTCCATGGAAGGGTAACTACTCGGGCTGGCTGGAGCAGAAGACTCAGCGTATGGCCATGGAGGAGAAGCAGGAGAGCAAGCGCCGCAAGACCCTTGAGCGTGAGCTTGAGTGGGTGCGCATGTCACCATCGGGACGTCACGCCAAGTCGAAGGCTCGTCTTTCGGCCTACGACAAACTTATGAATGCCGACACTAAGGAGCGCGAGGAGAAGCTTGAGATTTACATTCCCAATGGTCCTCGCTTGGGCGATGTCGTCATCGAGGCTCAGGGTGTATCTAAGGCCTTTGGCGACCGTGTGCTCTATGAGAATCTGGAGTTCTCGTTGCCACCGGCCGGCATTGTGGGCGTTATCGGTGCCAACGGTACGGGTAAGACTACCCTCTTCCGTATGATTATGGGCTTGGAGGAGCCTACATCGGGCTCATTCCGCGTAGGCCCCACGGTGAAGCTTGCCTATGTAGACCAGCAACATAAGTCTATAGACCCCGAGAAGACCGTATACGAGGTTATCTCGCAGAACAGCGACCTCATACAGCTCGGCAACCGTCAAGTACCCGCACGCGCCTACGTAGGTCGCTTCAACTTCAACGGCGCCGACCAAGAGAAGAAGTGTGGCGTGTTATCGGGTGGCGAGCGCAACCGCCTGCACTTAGCCTTGGCACTTAAGGAGCAGGGCAACGTACTTCTTCTTGATGAGCCTACCAACGATATCGACGTGAACACGCTTCGAGCGTTGGAGGAGGGTCTCGAGAACTTCGCCGGATGTGCTGTGGTCATCTCGCACGACCGTTGGTTCTTGGATCGTATTGCTACGCACATTCTCTCATTCGAGGGCGACTCGAAGGTTGTATTTTACGAGGGCTCGTACTCAGAGTACGAGGCGTGGAAGAAGGCACAGGGCGAGGATACTACGCCCAAGCGCGTTAAGTATAAGAAACTATTGGCAGAGCAGTAATATACCATGGCACAGAAACCATCAATACCAAAGGGCACGCGCGACTTCTCACCCGAGGAGATGATGCGCCGCACCTATATCTTCGATACCATAAAGAGTGTATTTCGCCTCTTTGGCTATGCACCCTTGGAGACACCCTCGATGGAGAATCTATCGACACTCCTCGGCAAGTATGGCGACGAGGGTGATAAGCTACTATTCAAGATTCTCAACTCGGGCGATTATGGAGCAAAGCTCACGGAGGAGGAGCTACGTCAGGCATCTAAGATATCGGAGAAGGGCCTGCGATACGACCTTACCGTCCCCTTTGCCCGCTATGTTGTGCAACATCAGAACGAGTTGGTGTTTCCCTTTAAGCGCTACCAGATACAACCCGTATGGCGTGCCGACCGACCGCAAAAGGGTCGCTACCGCGAGTTCTACCAGTGCGATGTCGATGTCATCGGCTCGAAGTCGCTACTCTCGGAGGTGGAGTTGGTCGACATCGTAGCGCGCGTATTCCGTAAGCTCGGAATATCGGTTACGCTCAAGATGAATAATCGCAAAATTCTATTCGGCATTGCCGAGTCTATCGGTCACGCCGACAAGATGATAGACATCACCGTGGCTATAGACAAGCTCGACAAGATTGGCTTGGACAACGTGAAGGCGGAGCTACGCGAGCGTGGTATCGACGACGAGGCTATAGATAGGCTTCAACCTATACTTGAGCTTAGCGGCACTAACGAGGAAAAGCTGACGAAGTTGGGCGAGGTGATAGGCACCTCGGAAACAGGCATGCTCGGCATCGAGGAGATGCGCACGATATTCTCGAATGTCGAGAAACTCGGCATAGGCATTACGCCCGAGCTCGACCTATCGTTAGCCCGTGGATTGAACTACTACACGGGAGCAATATTCGAGGTTAAGGCCAACGACTTCCAGATAGGCTCCATTTCGGGTGGTGGCCG
>JAFVWO010000006.1 GCA_017501625.1 Alistipes sp. | reverse complement strand
TCCCCATCCTCCCCTTGGTAACAAAAGTAACATGGTAACAGGGGTGGGGGTACCTGTTACCAATGTTACCCGTGTTACTCGTGTTACCCGTGTTACTCGTGTTACCCGTGTTACTCGTGTTACCCGTAGGTTCTTGTAGGGTTTTGTAGGTTCTTGTGGGGCTGGCGATACCCGCGCCCTACGTAACCTACAATAACCTAAGTAACCTATAAGGCCCTATAAAACCCCATACCCCCCCACTAATTCCTCATTCCTCGCTACTCACTCCTCATTGAAAATACTACGATTCTCAAAAAAAATTGTATATTTGCATATAAAATCCGACAAGAATATAGACGTTGACCCTAACGCGACAGAGATATAATAAATAAATACATTGATATTATGGCAAAGATTTCGCAGAGAAACAACAAAGGTGCGGGCATCATAAGCCGCCTCTTTAACACCTACATCGTCGATGCCCTGAGCTACATGGCCATGGGTCTCTTCGGCTCGCTCATCATCGGTACCATCGTGGCGCAGATAGCCAAGGTCGAGGGCATGGAGTTCCTTGCCGACATTGCGCGGCTGTTGCAGACCGACCTTGTCGTGGGTGGCGCCATAGGCCTCGCCATAGCCTTGGGACTTAAGCGCGACCCCTTGGTGACCATATCGGCTGTGGCTGTTGGAGCCATGGGCTACACCCTCGGAGGTGCTGCGGGTGACATCGCGGGCAACCCCATAGGTGCATACCTCGCCGCCATCGTCGGCATCGAGGCGGGCACGCTCGTGTCGAAGCGCACGCCCGTAGACATCATCATCACACCCCTTGTAGCTGTTGTCCTCGGTGGCCTCTTTGCGAAGTATTGCTGTGTGCCCATTGGCGAGTGGGTGATGTCGCTCGGCGAGGTCATCAACAGAGCCACGACACTCAACCCCTTCATCATGGGTATTGTCGTGTCGGTATCTGTGGGCTGCATCCTCACCCTCCCGATAAGTTCTGCTGCGCTGTGTATTTCTATAGGCATCGGAGGCCTCGCTGCGGGTGCTGCCACGGCGGGATGCTGTGCTCAGATGATAGGCTTTGCCGTCATCAGCTTCAAGGATAACGGCATTGGCGGTCTTATATCTCAGGGTCTTGGTACCTCGATGCTTCAGGTGGGTAACATCGCGCGTAAGCCGATAATATGGCTTGCTCCTACGCTCACGGCGGCAATCCTCGGCCCCATCTCTACCATGGTGCTGGGCATGACGAACAATGCTGCGGGTGCAGGTATGGGTACTGCGGGATTGGTGGGCCCGATAAATTGCTGGGATACGATGTCGGCAACGATGCCTCACGACGAGCTCCTCGCCTCAATCGTGGGGTTGTATTTCGTTGCTCCGGCACTCCTCAGCCTCCTCTTCCACATCATCATGAAGCGCTTGGGATGGGTCAAGGATGGCGACATGAGCCTAAAGCGATAGGTTACCTCTCCGCCTCGGCATATATATCCCTGAGTCGGTGCGACATGAAGTATTGGATGACACCGCGCACGAACATAAACATCGTGAAGGCCATCCATATAGCATTGTTGCCTATGAGCCAGCCAAGGCCGTAGAGTATGGCGAAGTAGATGACCGACGAGAGCACCATGGAGTCGCGCATGATGCGGCTGCGCGTGGCGCCAACCATGATGCCATCCATGACGAAGGGTAGGGCGCAAGCTATGGGTATGGCGATAACCCAACCTATATACTCGCCCGCAACGGCTATGAGCTCCTCGACATTGCTCGTGTCGGAGTCGACAAGTAGCGTGAATATATCGCGCCACCAACCGACATATACCCCGACATAGAGGAACGACACCACGAAGCACCACACGATGCATAGTTTTACGCATCGACGTAGCGATGCTGCATCGCGAGCACCTATAAATCTGCCTGTGAGCGCCTCGGCAGCATAGGCAAAGCCATCGTTCATATACGAGAAGAGTGTGAAGAGCTGAAGAAGTATGGTGTTTACGGCCAATATGTTCTTGTCGCCCATATCAGCTGATGCTTTAGTAAAGAATGTGTATACCGCCACAAGGCAGAATGTACGAATGATGATGTCGCTGTTTATCTGAAAGAAGCGACGCATGGCCGACATATCCACTACCTCGCGGAGGCTCACGCTGACCAAGCGGTGGCGATAGAGTAGTGCGATGATGATAACCATCACCACGACACCCGACCATTGAGCCACGACCGAGGCTAAGGCTATGCCACTAAGTCCCCAGCTGCCAACAATAGAGAAGAGGTAGCTGAAGCCCACGTGCAGGATGTTCACGAAGATAGCTACACACATGGGCGCAACGGCATTCTGCATGCCTGTGAGCCAGCCGTTGAAGCCAAAGAGCAGTATTCCCGCAGGCACAGCCCAGATGCGCGTATAGAAATAGTCGGATATCATCACATCGCTGTCGGCATCGCCCGTAGACATAAACCACAGCGAGAACTCGCCTATAGGCCACTGCAACGCGAAGGCGAGGATGCCTACGGCGAGGGCTACGCACACGGCACGCCACAGCATAAGGCTGTACTCGCGCCTGTCGTCTGCGCCATAGGCCTGTGCCGTGAGGCCACTTGTGCCCATGCGTATGAACGAGCAGTTCCAATAGATGAAGTTGAATATCGCTACACCGATAGATAGTGCCCCTATGGTCGTTGCACCATCCGTCCCCGCAACACGCCCGGCAATGAAGGTCGAGGCGATACCCATGAGGGGCACGGTGATGTTCGATATGATGTTTGGTATGGCTATGCGTAGTATCTCTTTGTTCATATTCTCATATTTAGGCTACAAAGGTAGCATAATTTGGCAATTTACGTGGCACGGATGTTGTAAAAAACTTGCATATCAAAAAAAATGGTTACCTTTGTCGCACAACTTAATAAAGTAATTATACACAGATGAAAAACAACAACACAGACTCAACGGCAAACCTTTCGCGTTTTGCTCGCGACAAGCGTCAGCGTGTAAGCACCGCGGAGCGCGTTGAGCGTAGCCCCCGTCCTCGCCGTGAGGCCGACAACGAGGGTCAGAGAGAGTACCGCCCACGTGTGGTGAGAACAGAGCAGCGCCCCTCACAGCGCACATCGTACAACCCCCACTTCACGGCCGACAACCGCCTGCGCCCGGAGTATGAGCAGCGCCCCCGTCGTAACGAGGAGCGCCTCGAGCGCGACTTCAACCGTGTAGAGCGCACTGAGCGTAACTATAATCGCGAGGAGCGTGACTTCAACCGTGCAGATAGACCCGAGCGCGGTCGCAAGACCTCGGGCTTCAAGCCTAAGGCAGGAGGTCGTCCCACAACGGATAGCCGTGCAGGATTTAAGGGTGGCGCAAAGCGTGGCTACGCACCTAAGGGCGATGATAAACCACGCTCATATCCCAAGTACAACCCCAACAAGGTAGATGGCGCAATACGTCTCAACCGCTTCATCTCGCAGTCAGGCGTATGCTCACGTCGTGAGGCTGATGACTTCATCCTCGCGGGAGTTGTTTCGGTAAATGGCGTTGTCGTAACGGAGCTCGGCACAAAGATACTCCCCACCGACGAGGTGCGCTTCAACGATGAGCGCCTTCAGGGTGAGAAGAACGTATATATCGTGCTCAACAAGCCTAAGGGGTATGTCACATCGCTTGACGACCCCCATGCCGACAAGACGGTCATGGACCTTGTGAAGAATGCCTGCACCGAGCGTGTTTACCCCGTAGGACGTCTCGATAAGAACTCGTTGGGCCTCCTTCTCATAACCAACGATGGCGACATCACACGTCAGCTGACACACCCCTCGAATCGTAAGAAGAAGATATATCAGGTTACCCTCGACAAGCCTCTCACACGTGCCGATATGGACACCCTCACCGAGGGTATCACTCTCGACGATGGCGACATCTTCGCTGACGAGGTGGCCTACGCCTCGGAGGATAAGAAGACCGTGGGCGTAGAGATACACTCAGGTCGCAACCGTATTGTACGTCGCATGTTCGAGCACCTCGGCTATGTCGTTCAGAAGCTCGACCGCGTATACTACGCAGGCCTTACGAAGAAGAACCTCAAGCGTGGTGCGTGGCGTTTCCTTACCAAGGATGAGGTTATGCGCCTTAAGACCGGCCAATACGAGTAATTTCTTGCGATAAGCCGCAATCTGCGGCACCAAACTTATAGCCTCGAATGGGAAATACGCCAGTATGTCCCATCGAGGCTCTTTCATTTGGCTCCACATCTCACGACTTCTGACAAGAAATTCTGCCCCGTGGTGCTGTTTACCTGATTACACAAAATAATGGGGATGACTAAAAGTAAATTTGTCATCCCCGTTTTGTTAGGAGGTTGAATAAAAAGATGTAGTTTTAGGCTTGCGAAGCCCGAAAAAGCGGAGTTTACTTGGCGTAAATGAGCATTTTGAGGGCGAGCATAACGACAAAATACACTTTTTATTCAGCCTCATTCAGTGGGATTACTTTATCTCCCACGTCTGACCCGAGCGCAAGAGGTCGTCTACGCACTTAATCTTAGCGGTAGCCTTAACAGTCTCAACCTGCTCGGCAACCTTTGCATCGTAGACATTCTCATCGTCGACATCGCGGATGACACCTACAGCCACGGGGTACTCGGGGTACTTCATGGCGGCCAACATAGAGTGGAGTGTCGTATCGGCACACTTAGCATCGTGTGTGAGCACGTTGTCAAGCGTGTAGCCATCCTCGCCAATGGTGACAACCTTCAAACGCATATTCTCGAAGACCAAGCCCTTCTGCTTATCCTTGCCAAAGAGCATCTTCTCGCCATGCTTGAGATGGATGGTGTTCTCCTCGCGTGTAGCCTTGTCGCCTGCAAACAATGCGTGGGTCTTGTCGTTGAAAATCATACAGTTGACCAACGCCTCAGTGACAGCCATACCCTTATGCTTAGCAGCAGCCAACAAGCACTCCTTAGTGAGCATGACCTCCTGATCGATGGTACGTGCGAAGAACGTACCCTTAGCGCCAATTACCAACTCACCCGGGGTGAAGGGCTTCTCCACCGTGCCGAAGGGCGACGTCTTAGTGACCTTGCCGAGTTTCGTAGTAGGCGAGTACTGACCCTTAGTAAGGCCGTAAATCTCGTTGTTGAAGAGGATGACGTTAAGGTCGATGTTACGACGGATTGCGTGGATGAAGTGGTTACCACCGATAGCCAACGAGTCACCATCACCCGTACATACCCATACCGAGAGGTCGGGATTTGCCGTCTTGATACCTGTAGCGACAGCGTTAGCACGACCGTGGATGGTATGGAAGCCGAAGGTCTTCATGTAGTAGATGAAGCGCGACGAACAACCGATACCCGACACGAATGTGAACTTGTTGTGTGGCTTACCCAAGGCATCAGCAACCTCGGGCATAGCACGCTGAACAGCGTTAAGGATGGCGTGGTCGCCACAACCGGGACACCACTTTACCTGTTGATCGCTCTTGAAATCAGCGGGTGTATACTTAAAATCTGCCATAGTTTTATCTGTATTATTAAGTGGTGTTATTACAACATTGAGTTAATCTTATCCTTGAGCTCGACAACAGTAAAGGGCTGACCCTCAGTCTTGCCATACGACTCGATAACGACATCGTGGAACTGCTGACGGAGGTAGCCTGCGAACTGTCCCTCGTTCAACTCACATACGACGATGCGCTTGTAGCGCTTGAGAATGTCGGCCACACCCTTCTGCAAGGGGTAGATGTAGTTGAAATGGAGGTGTGCAACGCTCTTGCCCTCATCCTGAAGCTGCTTAACAGCGCTGTGCAAGTGACCACGTGTGCCACCCCAGCCGATAACCAATACATCAGCCTCCTTAGCACCAAATACCTCCAACTCGGGCAACTCCTCGGCAACAAGTTCTACCTTGCGCTTACGTGTTGTAACCATCTCTTGGTGGTTCTTCGGGTCGTGAGAGATGCTACCCTTCAGGTGGTCCTTCTCCAAGCCACCGATGCGGTGCTCAAGACCCTCCTTACCGGGGAATGCCCAGCCACGTGCCAACTTCTCGTTGCGGGCATAGGGCATGAACTCACCCTCAGTGCGAGGCTCAACGATAGGAGGTACAATAGCGGGGTAGTCGGCCATCGAAGGTATCTTCCAAGGCTCAGAGCCGTTGGCGATGAAGCCGTCAGAGAGCAACATAACGGGAGTCATGTGCTCCATGGCAATCTTACCCGCCATGAAGGCGTAGTGGAAACAGTCGCTTGGCGACGATGCTGCGATTACGACCATAGGACACTCACCATTACGGCCGTAGAGTGCCTGATTGAGGTCGCTCTGCTCTGTCTTTGTGGGAAGACCCGTAGAGGGACCACCACGCTGTACGTCGACAACAACCAATGGAAGCTCTGCCATAACAGCCAAGCCCATAGCCTCACTCTTAAGCGAGATACCGGGGCCCGAGGTGGTTGTCACAGCGAAGTTACCTGCGTAGGCAGCACCTATAGATGTGCAGATACCTGCAATCTCATCCTCAGCCTGCACGGTCTTGACACCGAGGTCCTTACGCTTTGCAAGCTCCTCGAGAATTACGGTTGCGGGGGTGATGGGGTACGAGCCGCAGAAGAGCGGAAGTCCCGACTTCTCAGATGCTGCGCAGAAGCCCCATGCCGTAGCCGTATTACCATTAATCGAGCGATATACGCCCTTCTCGAGCTCTGCGGGGGCTACCGTATAGTTGTTAGCAAACTGGTGTGTGTTTGCGGCGTAGTTGTAGCCCGCCTCGATAACCTTCTTGTTAGCCTCAGCAACGAGAGGGTTCTTCTTCGCGAACTTCGAGTCGAGGAAGCTCTTGGCGAAGTCGTCGGGGCGGTTATACATCCAGAAGCATATACCCAAGGCGAACATGTTCTTACACTTAACCATCGCCTTGTTATCCATGCCCGTATCCTTGAGTGCCTCCTTCGTCATCGTCGTGATGTCGGGGATGACTACATTGTAGCCCTCGAGACCGAGCTCTGCAATGGGATCCATAGTCTTGAAGCCCGCCTTCTTGATGTTCTCCTCGGTCATGGTGTCGCCATCGACGATGACCGTAGCCGAGGGCTTGAGCCACTTGCGGTTAGCGATGAGGGCTGCGGGGTTCATCGCAACCAATACATCGCAGTAGTCGCCCGGGTTGTCGATACGGCTTGAGCCAAAGTGTACCTGAAAGCCCGAAACACCTGCTACAGTTCCCTGCGGTGCGCGAATCTCGGCAGGGTAGTCAGGGAATGTCGAGATACCATTGCCGAACAGTGCCGATGTATCCGAGAAGAGTGTTCCGGTGAGCTGCATACCGTCACCCGAGTCACCCGAGAAGCGGATAACCACATCTTGCAACTGCTGTACGTTTACATTGTCCATTGTAGTGTAGTTTGTAGTTTTATGTTATAAGTTTATTTGTTGCTATCTGAGGGTGGTACATACTGACACTTAGGCGTATAAGCATCGCACCCACACAATAATATGGCTTATTAAATATAAGCACACCATAATTTCATACAAATATAATAAAAATATCTATAGCACGTATCAAAAAATCGAAATAAATTTACTCGTGCGAACTAAAAGTAGGAAAAAGTAGAGCCGCAGCAGTCGTAACATGGCGGGGTACGCAACTTTTACTGTGTTTACGGGTAGTATAGGGAGTGTTAATGAGATTAGGGAGATTAAGGAGATTAGGGAGATTAAGGAGATTAGGGAGATTAAGGAAATTAGGGAGATTAGGGAAATTAAGGAATTTAAGGAATTTAAGGAATTTAAGGAAACACCATCCCCAAACTCCCTAAACTCTCTAAACTCTCTAAACTCCCTAAACTCTCTAAACTCCCTAAATTCTCTACCCCCACCTCGACGAAAAAGGGGACGACGTTACGTCATCCCCTCTCTCTTTGTAGGCCGTAGCCTTAGGCTTATCGCACCTGACGGATAATCTCGCCACCATGCTTGATGGCCTCCTCGTTCTGAGGAAGCATCTTCCATGCGCGCTCGGGCAAGGTCTTCTTAAGACCCTCCATTACGTTCTCCATCTTAACCACGGGGCGCACCTTGAGGTATGCACCAAGAATCATGGTGTTGAACAACTTAGCCTGACCCAAACGTGCGCACTCGGCCGTAGCGTCAATCTGGTAAACGCTGATGTCGGTACGTGTGGGGTGGTGAGTGATACCATTGGTGTCGTAGATAAGAACGCCACCGGGCTTAACCTGTGACTCGAACTTATCCATAGACTGCTGGTTGAGCACCACTACGCAGTCGAACTCGTGAGCGATGGGCGACGAGATAGGCTTATCCGAGAGGATAACGGTCACGTTAGCCGTACCACCACGCATCTCAGGACCGTATGAAGGCATCCAAGTAACCTCCATGTCCTGCATAATTCCAGAGTAAGCCAAAATCTTACCCATAGTGAGGACACCCTGTCCTCCGAAACCTGCAATGATTATAGTCTCTTTCATAATGCTTACTCTTTAGTTGTGTCCTTCAAATCTCCGGGCTCGTAGAAAGGCAACATGTTCTGCTCAAGCCACTCGTTAGCAGCAACAGGCGACAACTTCCAGCCGCTGTTACATGTAGCAACAATCTCCACAAGGCTGAAGCCCTTGCCGGCCATAGCATTCTCGAATGCGTGGCGGATAGCCTTCTTCGCCTTACGTACATTGGCGGGAGTGTGAACAGTCTGGCGTGTAACGTAGCATACGCCATCGAGGTGTGCCAACATCTGAGCAATCTTGTAGGGGTAGCCGTTGAGCTTGGGGTCACGACCATAGGGCGTTGTAGCTGTCTTCATACCCAAGAGGGTAGTAGGAGCCATCTGACCACCTGTCATACCGTAGATAGCATTATTTATATAGATAGCAACGATGTTCTCGCCACGTGCTGCAGCGTGGATAGTCTCGCCCGTACCGATGGCCGACATATCGCCATCACCCTGATAGGTGAATACCATCTTCTCGGGGTTAACACGCTTGATGGCTGTAGCAACAGCGCAAGCACGACCGTGGGCCGCCTGTGCCCAGTCGATGTCAATATAGTTGTATGCAAATACCGAGCAACCCACGGGTGATACGCCGATGGTGTCGTGCTCCAAACCCATCTCCTCGATAACCTCGGCAACGAGTTTGTGAACCGTACCGTGGCTACAGCCGGGGCAGTAGTGCATTACGTTAGGTAGGATAAGCTTTGACTTACCAAATACCAAATTCTCCTTTTTGATTTCAACCTCTGCCATAGTCTTATCGATTTATAAGTTTCTCTTTAACTGCTTTAAGTACCTCGTCGGGTGAGAACAACATACCACCCATGCGACCGAAGTGCTCAACGGGAGCCTTGCCGTTTACTGCAAGACGTACATCCTCGACCATCTGACCTGCGTTAAGCTCAGCCGAGAGGAAGCCCTTCACGCCACGCTCAGCAAGAGCTGCGATAGCCTTCGTGGGGAACGGATAGAGAGTGATGGGACGCAACAAACCGAGCTTGATACCCTCGGCGCGAGCCATCTCGACCGTAGCAGAGCATATACGTGATGACGAGCCGAAGGCAACGATAATATACTCAGCATCGTCGCACTGGATAGCCTCGTAGCGCACCTCATTCTCCTTGATGGCAGCGTACTTAGCCTGGAGGCGCTGGTTGTTAACCTCCATAACCTCCGACTTAAGCTCGAGTGACGTGATTACGTTGCGCTCGCGGTCGTCGGTCTTACCGATAAGAGCCCAGCTCTTGCACTCGGCAGCGATCTCCTCATTAGTCTTGCGAGGACGCTGGGGTGCCAACACAACCTTCTCCATCATCTGACCGATACAACCATCAGCCAAGATCATTGCGGGGTTACGATACTTGAACGCAAGGTCGAAGGCATCAGCCACAAAGTCGTGCATCTCCTGAACCGAGTTAGGAGCCAAGACGATAAGGTGGAAGTCACCGTGAGCACCGCCCTTACAAGCCTGGAAGTAGTCAGACTGTGAAGGCTGGATGGTACCAAGACCCGGACCACCACGCTGGCAGTTTACGATGACGCAGGGAAGCTCGGCACCTGCAAGGTAGCTCAAGCCCTCAGACATAAGGCTGATACCGGGCGATGACGATGATGTCATCACGCGCTTACCTGTAGAGGCGCCGCCGTAAAGCATATTGATTGAAGATACCTCGCTCTCGGCCTGAAGCACAACCATACCGGTAGTCTCCCAAGGCTTAAGCTCCATGAGGGTCTCCATAACCTCCGACTGCGGAGTGATGGGGTAGCCGAAATAGCCGTCGCAACCGTAGCGAATTGCTGCATGAGCAATCACCTCGTTGCCCTTCATAAGTTTTACCTCTTTCTCTGCCATAGTTTACTCGAATTTTTGGCGATACACCGTTAGACAACTATCCGGACAGATGATAGCGCATGAAGCGCAACCAGTACAAGAATCCGGCTCAACCATCATAGCGAAGGGATAACCCTTGCCGTTCACTTCGGTCGACAAACCGAGCGTCTTCGTAGGACACGATGCTACACACACACCACAACCCTTACAATGCTCCGTATCGACAACAACTGTTCCTTTGATTTTTGCCATAAGACAGTAGTTTTTATTGTTGTTAATAGTTTTGGTTTTCTCTTAATGCGGAATTGACCAAACAAATGTACACATTTTTTTGCAAACAACCTACACTTTTTTGAAATAATTTTTCTAAAAGTTATATATGCTGACTTTGGAAGGTGAGTAGGAGTGTGAGAGTGTGTTGGTAATACGAAAAAAAATTAGAGAGGTTAGAGCCGTTAAAGAGTTTAAGGATAGCGTTATCGCCCAAAAATATTAAACTCCCTAACCGCCCAATCTCTCTAATACACCTAATCTTTCTCTAATCTTCCTACCCC
>JAFVWO010000070.1 GCA_017501625.1 Alistipes sp. | reverse complement strand
TTCGTCAGGCCATCGACCATCGACGCTATCTTGGGGCTAAAGGCGTGGGCTATATCCTCCACCGTGTAGTCCGTGTCTTCGACAACGTCGTGCAGTAGCGCTGCGACCACCGACTTTTTGCCGAGGCCTATCTCGCGCACGGCAATGAGCGCCACTTCGATAGGATGTATCACGTATGGCTCACCCGAGCGACGACGCACACCCTTATGCGCCTCCTTTGCGAGGAAGAAGGCACGACGGATGAACTGCCAGTCGTCATCCCTACGGCATATCTTTGCCTTGCGGCACGCTTCGACGAGCTCCTGCCACTTATCTTCAATCAGTATCTCATCCGCGGGTGAATACTCCATACTACAACCATTTTACTCCATAAGCCCAATCACGACTACCCTATCGGTAGCCGTGTTTGGGCTATATACACTATTTATATTCTATATCGACAACGCTACTTGTTGCGTGCCTCACTCATAGCCTCGCGCACGCGGAGCTCTACCTCCTCCATCAACGCGGGGTCACTCTTCAACGCCTCCTTCACAGCATCGCGACCCTGACCTATCTTCTTGTCGCCATACGAGAACCACGAGCCCGACTTCTTGATAATCTCATAGTCAACGCCGAGGTCTATAATCTCGCCCAACTTCGATATTCCCTCACCAAACATGATGTCGAACTCCGCCTTCTTGAATGGAGGCGCCACCTTGTTCTTCACAACCTTAACCTTCGTGCGCGTGCCGAGCTGCTCCTCGCCATCCTTGATTACCGACGCGCGACGTATGTCGATACGCACGCTGGCATAGAACTTCAGGGCGTTACCACCTGTCGTAGTCTCAGGATTACCATAAACTACGCCAATCTTGTCGCGCAACTGGTTGATGAAGATACATACGGTCTTGGTCTTCGATATCGAGGCTGTGAGCTTACGCAATGCCTGCGACATGAGACGCGCCTGAAGGCCCATCTTCGAGTCGCCCATGTCGCCCTCAATCTCGGCCTTGGGCGTGAGCGCAGCGACAGAGTCAATGACGATAATGTCGATAGCACTCGAGCGGATGAGCGAGTCGGCAATCTCCAACGCCTGCTCGCCATTGTCGGGCTGCGACACGAGGAGGTTATCCACATCCACGCCGAGCTTTTGGGCATAGTAGCTATCGAAGGCGTGCTCCGCATCGATAAATGCAGCGATGCCTCCTGCCTTCTGAGCCTCGGCAATGGCATGTATCGCCAACGTAGTCTTTCCCGACGACTCGGGGCCGAAAATCTCGATTACACGACCCTTGGGATAGCCACCAACGCCCAATGCCATGTCCAACGTGATTGAGCCTGTGGGTATCACCGGAACATCCGTCACCGTCTCGCTCGACATACGCATAATCGAGCCCTTGCCAAAATCCTTCTCGATTTTGTCCATCACCGCCGACAACACCTTCAACTTATCGGCATTAACCTGTACTTTCTCTGCCATAATATCCTGTTTTTACGTTTATTCCTTGTCCAAGAGTCTTACAATCTGGCCGTAAGAGTCCTTCGTGTCGACCTTCTCGATGATGTGTGTCACGCGGGCATCACCATCCAAGAGGAGCGTCGTGCGCACGATACCCATATACTCCCTTCCGTACATGCTCTTCTTCTGCCACACACCCACTGCCGTCGACAACGAGTGGTCGGCATCCGATAAGAGCGTAAAGTTGAGTTCGTGCTTGGCGCAGAAGTTCTGGTGCGACTTCACCGAATCGGGACTTACACCCACAATCTTATATCCGCGCTTTAGAAGCTCCTGCTTGCCGTCGCGCAAGCTCTTAGCCTCCAACGTACACCCCGAGGTGTTATCCTTGGGGTAGAAATAGAGCACCGTAGGCGACCCTTTGAGGTTCTCAAGCGTGAAACTCGCGCCCGCCTCTGTGACACTTGCGAAATCCGGAAGTAGGTCTCCGACCTTTATATTTAGCTTACTCATAATGTATCGTTTTTAAGTATTATAATATTTTTCACTCTCAAAGTTACTTATTTTTTCCCAAACCGAGAAATATAGCCGACACTTTTTATCTATCGCGCCATAAGCAAAAGCTATGCATCTATCTCTATCTTCACCTGTTGCAGGAAGTCGTGCCTCGAAGTGTTGAGCTTAGAGCGACATACGGGGCAACGTATGGCACACTCGGTGTCGATGTTATCGGCAAGATGATGCACATCAATATACCTCGTTCTGCGATTTGTCGAGGCTCGAAACTCAGTGTGCGAGCCGCAGTGACAACAATCTATCGTGTAGTATAGTCCCATATCTTTGTCGGTTTTAGTCATCCTTATCGTTTGTTTCACGATGCAAAGTAACCACCACTTTTTGACAGGTTGTGTCAATAGTAAATTTTAATTGGAAATTAGTAGTTAGAAATTACTCCAAGGGGATGACTAAAACTCTCTAAATTCATTAAATTCCCTAAATTCATTAAACAACAGTCTTCAGATTAGCACCCAATTTCTTGTCAGAAGGTGTCTAATTTGGTGCCGATACGAGAAATTCTACATGGAGTCAGAAGGGGTTAGATTTGTAGAAGATTTACTCGGGATAGCACGCACCTAAAAGTGAAAGGGAAATTTCTTGTCAGAAGGTGTCTAATTTGGTGCCGATACGAGAAATCCCGGATAGGACATACTTGACGTATTTCCTATTCGGGATTTTGACTGAGGTGCCGAAGTAGACACCTTATCACAAGAAATTTATGCCTCGAGAGCAAAACGCTTGTAAGCAACTACAGTAGCCTCCTTGTCAGCCTTCTGGATAAACTCGCGGATAGACTCCTTCTCGCCTACAACACACTGGTTGAGAAGAGTGTTCTCCTCGAAGAACTTACGCATCTTACCCTCAGCAATCTTCTCGAGGATAGCATCAGGCTTGTTGGCGTTCTTAGGATCCTGCTTCATCATCTCCATCTGGATAGCCTTCTCCTTCTCAACAACCTCTGCGGGGCAGTCGTTCTCGTCGATTGAGAGGGGAGCCATAGCTGTTGCCTGCATAGCCACCTTCTTAGCTACCTCCTCGTCGATAGCCTTGTTGAAGCCAAGGATAGTACCGAGCTTCTTGTTGAAGTGAACGTATGATACGCAGTAGGGAGCCTCGATACGAGCGTAGTATGCGAGCTCTACCTTCTCACCTGTCTGTCCCGACTTCTCGGTAACCATCTCCTCAACAGTGTTACCCTCGGCGTTCTTAGCTGCCATAAGAGCATCGCGGTCTGCTGCATCAGCAGCAACGGCAACCTCCAACATAGCGCTTGCCGAAGCACCGAACTCTACGTTTGCTGCCACGAAGTCAGTCTCGCAAGCGAGGCAGAGGATATAAGCCTTCTCGCCAACAATCTTAGTTACAACAACACCCTCGGTAGCAGTACGATCCGAACGCTTAGCAACAACGAGCTTACCCTTCTCGCGGATGATATCCTTAGCACGCTCGAAATCGCCCTCAGCCTCCTGAAGAGCCTTCTTGCAATCCATCATACCTGCACCGGTCATCTTGCGGAGCTTCATTACATCAGCTGCTTTGATTTCCATATCTCAAAAATGTTTTAATCGTTAGTTTGTAAATTCAAAAAAACCGTGGCGAGCGGGCCTCACGCCTACCCGCCTCGGTAATGTTATACCCCTTAGGGCGAAGGGCTTAGGATTACTCCTCCTTAGCCTCCTCAGCATCAACAGCGGCCTTCACAGCCTTCTTGATGCGGGGCTTTGACTGCTTTGCGCCCTCCTCGGCCTCAGCCTCCTGAGCCTCCTTCTCCTTCTCGAGCTTGCGCTCCTCAGCGCCCTCAGCGATAGCACCGCAAACTACATCGAGGATGGTTGCGATAGACTTCTGAGCATCGTCATTTGCAGGAATTACGTAATCGATATCGGTAGGATCACAACAAGTATCAACCATTGCAAATACGGGGATGTTCAGACGCTTAGCCTCCTTAACGGCGTTCTGCTCCTTCTGCACGTCGATAACGAACAATGCAGCGGGGAGACGGTTAAGGTCAGCGATAGAACCGAGGTTCTTCTCGAGCTTAGCACGCTGACGTGCAATCTGGAGCTTCTCGCGCTTTGAGAAATTGTCGAAAGTGCCGTCGTTGGTCATCTTATCGATGGTAGCCATCTTCTTAACGGCCTTACGTATAGTGGGGAAGTTTGTAAGCATACCGCCAGCCCAACGCTCAGTAACGTAAGGCATAGCTACGGCTGCTACCTTTTCGGCAACGATCTCCTTAGCCTGCTTCTTTGTTGCTACGAACAACACGCGACGACCGCTCTTAACAATCTGCTTCAACGCTGCAGCTGCCTCGTCGAGCTTGATTACGGTCTTGTGAAGATCGATGATGTGAATGCCGTTCTTCTCCATAAAGATATAGGGAGCCATTTTGGGGTTCCACTTTCTCTTCAAGTGACCGAAGTGTACACCGGCATCCAAAAGTGTATTAAAATCTGTACGTGCCATTTTTTCTTTAATCTTTTTTTGTTTTTAACTCTTAAATCAACCACCGAGTAGCACTCCTTGCGGGGAGTTGTTCTCGAAGGTTTATTCGCAATCGGGCAACAACCGTGGCAGCACACCTATATATATTATGCTACGCTACGCAGCAACGATGTAGTCCGCAGTGTTTCGAAACCCTGATTGTGCTTATGCCGAAAGTTTGGTCGTAGTAAGGATTAACGCTTACTGAACTGGAACTTACGACGTGCTCCGGGCTGACCGGGCTTCTTACGCTCAACCTCACGCGCATCACGCATAAGGAAGCCGTTCTTCTTCAATACAGGACGCATCTCTGCATCGATCTGGCAGAGAGCACGAGCAATACCCATACGGGCAGCCTCAGCCTGACCCTTGATACCACCACCTACGAGGTTGATAGTAA
>JAFVWO010000005.1 GCA_017501625.1 Alistipes sp. | reverse complement strand
CCACCATCCATTTTAGCCTCGGAGGTGGTGAGGTTGAAGCCATCGTAGGTGAAGTTCGCGCTGCCATTGGCGTTGACGGTAGAGCCCTGGTACCAGCGGATGAAACCTATGTCGTTGGCTCCGATCGAGAGCTTGAGGTGGTCGTCGAGGAGACGGAACTCAAATCCAACATCGAGTCCGAGACCCCAGCTCTTGATGCCCTTAAGCATATCCATAGGGTTTTGATGGATGAGCTGCTCCATATCGAAATCCTCCAACACACCTATCGGGTAGTTCGAACGGAAGGCAGGGCAGTTGCCACGAATGCCACCCATAAGCTCCGCTTTCACCTGATTCTCGTTGATGTCGAGATACATCTTGTCCATCTGCATCGAGAGGTCAGCCAAACCGAGCAATCCCTTGGCACGGAATCCGAATGTCATCCACTTCTTGACAGGTATGGCAAAACCGATAGCCGCCTCCATATACTCACGGTTCGAGATGTGGGTGTCGCCCAGGTTGTAGTAACCATTCGAGAGATTCTTGATGGCTGCAAACATCTCCTTCGACAGGGTAACCTCGGTGTTCGAACGGAGGTTGAGCCCAAAGCTCCAGAAGAGCTTCTTGGTGTGGGCTCCAAAGCCTAATATCGAGGTGTTGAGGTTGACGCTCATCTTGCCCTTGTTGCCGAGCTTGCCGAGGAACTCGTCGGCAGATACACTGTTGTGCATAAAGGTGTAGATCCCTCCATCCTTCTTGTAGAAGAGGTTGCTCACCGAGAAGTAGTTGTTGCCAAAGTCGAGACCTACAGCACCCGCCACGGGGAGCTTGATGTATCCTCGTGTAGGCGCGAGCGCGGCATTCATATCGGTGCGGAAGTAGCTACCCTCCATAAAGTATGAGGTTCGCATCTCTGCCGATGAGGTAGCTATGCCTGCCACGACAGCTACCAATATTATTGCTATTTTTCTGTATAGTTTCATAGTTTACTCCTCCTTGTTTGAGCTCAAAGAATCGAAAATATCTATCGTCAAACCGTCACGTACTCGCAACTTGAGCTTTCCGTCAACGAAGTGATCCTTGTTGAGTGTTGCCACCTCGTTGTCGCTGTTGTAGATGGCGAGCTTGAAGCGGATGCCATCGGCATTGCGCAGACCATCGAGCTTTCCACTCTCGCCGAGGTCGAAGTCGAGATCGATGCGCGAGATGCTCTTCTCACCATCGGTGGCAGGGTTGTAGCCCTTGAGTACACAATTGTTGATGTTGAGCTTTGCCGCTATACCCTCTGTTGTACCCTCGGCATTGATGAGTTCTGCCGAGATGATGATGTCGAACGGAATGGTGGTGCCGAACTCAGCTATGATTCCTACGTCGCCTACCTTGAACATAGTGGTCTCCTCGGCGAGTGAGGCGAACACATCGTTCAAACCCGTTATCGAGGTCTGCGCCGAGAGGTCGAGGTCACCGTCGAACTCGAAAGGAAGCAGCATCTCATATTGGTACTCGATGTTGTAGCCCTGCGAAGCACGCTTGATGTCGAGTGTTATCTCCTTGTTGTCGGCCTCTACCGCGAGGTCGGCAGTGATCTTGGCGGGGATGCCATTCGAGAGGAGCTTCGAGAGATCCTCGATAGCAATGAACGATACCCCCTCCTTTTCGTACTTGGTGCGGTTGCGTGGTGTCGAGATTACGATATTCGAAGCACCCGACGAGGCTATCGAGATGGTAGGTACAGATATGGATACCAACTCCTTGCCCTCCTTGTCGTAGGTCTTGATGAGTACGCTGGCATCGAAGCCCAAGCCTACAGGGTTGTCTTTCAGACCGAGGCTGAGTACAGGGTTGAGACTCAATGCATTAATATCAAGTCCGAGCTTGTCTATATCGCCGAGGTCGCCCAACTCAACCACCATCTGCTCAGGCTTGACTGCGATGTCGAGTACGCCCGTGAAGGTGCGAACCTCGATGTCGTCAATTGCGATGTCGATGTTGACTTGAGCGTCACTTACCGCCGAGAGATCGATGCTCT
>JAFVWO010000069.1 GCA_017501625.1 Alistipes sp. | reverse complement strand
GTGTTACCGTCGACCACCAGACGTTGGAGGATCGCACCGTCACTGTCCGCCACCGCGACACTATGGAGCAGGAGCGCGTAGCTATCGACCAGCTCTACGCTTTGGTAGACAGCAAGGTAGCATTGCGCCACCTCCTTGCAAAGGTTAAGGCCTAATGCCACGCCTCATAGCCATAGACTACGGCACGAAGCGCACGGGGTTGGCCGTCACCGACCCCTTGGGCATCATAGCCTCGCCCCTCGAGACCGTCGACACGAAGCAGCTGGAGCGCTTCTTGGCCGACTACTTCACGCGCGAGGATGTTGCCGTCATCGTCGTCGGCTACCCGCGACAGATGAACGGCAAGCCGTCGGATACTATGCGCTACATAGAGCCCCTTATCGGTCGTTTGCGCCATGCCTATCCCGAGAAGAGGGTCGTTGCCTACGATGAGAGGTTTACCTCTGTCCTTGCGCAGCGCACAATACGCGAGAGCGGCATAGGTAAGATGGCACGTAGGGATAAGAGCCTTGTGGATAAGGTCTCGGCAGCAATAATCCTTCAGGATTATATGGCATCAGTAGGAATGTAAATTTTAGATAGAGTATAAGTTTATGATATATCCAATCGTAATTTATGGTTCGCAGATTCTGCGTAACGAGTCGGAGGATATAACCCCCGACTACCCCGAGCTTAAGAAGCTCATTGACGATATGTGGACTACGCTCGCCGAGGCTGAGGGTGTAGGTCTTGCAGCTCCGCAGATAGGCAAGAACATACGCCTTTTCATCGTCGACTGCACACCTTGGGGTGAGGACGACCCCACGCTTGCCGACTACCGCAAGGTATTTATCAATCCCGAGATATACGAGGAGTCGGAGGAGACGTCGCTCTTCGAGGAGGGATGCCTCTCGCTCCCGGGCCTTCATGAGAATGTACGCCGCCCCGTGTCGATACGCATGCGTTACTTGGATGAGAACTTTGTCGAGCACGACGAGGAGTTCACCGGCAAGCCTGCGCGTGTCATACAGCACGAGTACGACCACATCGAGGGTATGGTCTTCACCGACCACCTCTCGCCACTACGCCGCAACCTGATAAAGAATAAGCTTCAGAAGATGGCGCGTGGCTCATACCGCGCAGCATATAAAACAAAGCGATAATTTGTTGTGATAGCGGCGCATTAGCGACGCTTCAATCAAAGCCATGAATGGAATGTACGTCTGAGTACTATCCATCCATGGCTTTTTCATGTCAGCGCCACTACTGCACCACTCTGACAACAAATTTAATTTCTTGTGATAAGGGGTCGATTGCGGCCCCTAACAAAAAAAGCCACCAATGGGACGTACTTCAAGTACTACCCATCGGTGGCATTTTTGCCGAGTGTAGCACTCGGCACCCTTCTGACAAGAAATTGGGTTTGCAACGAAGGAGGTTGTGAATTAGGGAGATTAGAGAATTTAGTGAAATTAAGGAGCTTAGTGATAAATGATGATAGCGCTCTCCCTAAACTCCTTAATAATCTCCTATATGCACTCTCTTATCTATAGAGGAAGAGGTCGGCCATAACGATATACTGTGCCACACCCTCGGCATTGGGGGCTTGGAACGACGACTCGAAACGAGGCAGGTCGATATCAATCGTTAGCTTGCCATCGACGATGGCGGCCGTGTCTATGCTCCACCATTGTACGTTTGTGGGATTGCCGGGCGCCCAATTTGCGCGGTCGTAGTTATACGTACCCATCTGTAGGTAGTTGTCGGCATTCGAGTAGAATATGCGACCCGTAGCCTTCTGTGTTACGCCATTGATGTTAAACGTGTAGCTATTCTCCACAAACTCAGCCATATTCTGAGGCTTGTACCCCTCAATGTCGGGAAAGATGCCCATGTCGTGGCCGTGGCCCGTGATGCTCAGGCGCAACTCCATGCTCTCCACGCCCTCGGGTATTGTCACGCTACGATCGCCAAGGCGCACCTTCGCCTCGATGTCGTGACCCGGAACGCCATAGGCCCAGCCGCGGTAGCCACTATTGCCATTGTTGAAGGAGTCGTAGAGTGGCACGATGCCTACAAGCTCGCGCTCAGGAGTGCCGTCGTAGAGCATGAAACGCACGGTGAAGCTGTGTGCTCGCTCCTCAGAGTTGTCGAAGCCGCCATAGAAGTATGCAAACTCGACGTCGCCCTGTAGCAGTGAGCGGAACTCTGTGACATCAATGTAGAAATGCTTCTGCCACGATGCATCGAACATGCCTCCAAAGGGGGTTATGGCGCGTGTTATCTCATGCATAGCGCCCGTCGCCTTATCGCGAATAAAGAGCATTGTCGTGTAGTCGTATTCTGCAGGCCCTGAGCCAAACGACCCCATGGTATACTCCATGATTACGCGCTTGGACTCCCCCTCGGGGAAGGTGAGCGTGAATGTAGGCAGCTCTGCGCTCCAATTGCCAAAAGCAAGACGCTGCTCCTCGGATGTAACCTCGGCCGTGGGCAGTGAGCTCACGGGGTTGAACTTATAGAAGGGCTTGCGCTCGGCATCCTTGACGAGGGCTGATGTGTCGACGGGGTTATTGTTATTCCCCGTGTCATCCTTATCCACGGTGTTTGTCGTCTCGCTACCATCCGTGCCACAGGCAAGTAGCACGAATGATAGGAGCATGTATGTCAGTCTTTTAATCATAATTTTAGATGTCGTTGTTGAGCTGGTGTATATCGGTCGATGTCTCGCGCTCGCCCAAGAGGTGTTCCGCGAAGTAGTCGGCCATACGCCAGAAGAAGTATTCGTTCATGTCGCCAAAGCCATGGCGCTGACCCGGAAGAAGCAACATGTCGAAGCGCTTATTTGCACGAATCAGGGCATCGACAACGCGCAACGTATTACCCGGGTGTACATTCTCGTCTATATCGCCATGTACCAATAGGAGGTTACCCTTCAGGCGTGATGCTATCTCGGGGTTGGCGGTAATGTGGTAGTCGAAGATAATCTCACCATTCTCGCCCTCGCGCTCAATGATGCCGTGGTGCTTCTCGCTCCACCAGCGGTTGTAGATGTTGTTG
>JAFVWO010000068.1 GCA_017501625.1 Alistipes sp. | reverse complement strand
TTGATGAACATCACCCCCGACCACCTCGACCGCTACGACTACAAACTCGAGAACTATGCGCGCTCGAAGATGCGTATCACGCAGAACCAGACCTCGGCCGACGCCTTCATCTTCTCGGCCGACGATGCTGTGACGCAGCAGATGCTCGACACTATGGACTCGACGCTCAAGGCTCGCCAGCTACCCTTCGCCATAAACACCGCCATAGCCAGTGGCGATGGCGATGCTGTGCTCGAGGGTCATAGTTTCACGGCCACGGTGGGCTCGCGCAGCGTGACCATCGACACGCGCAAGATGAAGATCGAGGGTATGCACAACATATACAACGCTATGGCCGCAGCCTTAGCTACGCTCTCGGCAGGCGTCGACCCGAAGGTTATCAAGCGCTCGATATATGACTTCTCGCCCGTAGAGCATCGCCTCGAGCCAGCGGGCAAGGCGGGCGACATAGAGTGGATAAACGACTCTAAGGCTACCAACGTCGACTCGGTATGGTACGCCTTAGAGAGTATGAAGCGCCCTACGGTGTGGATTGCAGGGGGTACGGACAAGGGCAACGACTACGGCCCAGTCAAGGAGTTTGCACGCCGCAAGGTCAAGGCTCTGATATGTATGGGTCTTGACAATGCTAAGCTCAAGCGCGAGTTTGCAGATATCGTGCCCATCATCCGCGACTGCACAAGTTTCGAGGAGGCTATGGAGGCGGCACGCGAAGTCGCTACGGCAGGCGACACCGTACTGCTATCACCAGCGTGTGCCAGCTTCGACCTCTTCAAGAACTACGAAGACCGAGGCAGACAGTTTAAGGAGTGGGTGAAACGAAACGTACTCGAGAAGTAGAGAGATGACAACAAACGAACAACATAACGGCGAGAGGGAGATACCGCGCCGAATGCCGATATTCGAGGGCGACCGCACGCTATGGATTATTTATGCCGTGCTTATCGTCATATCTATACTTGTCGTCTACTCCTCGACGGCAAAGATGGCCTACGACATATCGTCGAGCCTGACAACCACCGAGTCGCTACGTATGCAGATAATGCTCATCTTGGTGGTGTCGCTACCGATGATATTCATAGCCCATAAGATAAACTACACCTTCTACCAGAAGGTTACGAAGTGGGCATTCTGGATCTTCGTGCTGCTAACGGTGGCCACCTACTTCGTGGGTAGTACGACAAATGGTGCGGCACGCTGGCTACCGATAGGGCCATTTAAGTTCCAGCCCTCGGAGCTACTGAAGATAGCCACCATAATGATGCTATCGTTGCGTATGGAGGATAGGCAGTTTACGATACAGAAGATCAAGTTGCTGCCCACGTCGTGGAGACTTAAGGAGCCAGAGCAGAAGCGCATCCTGCGCGAGAATACATGGCCCATCTTAGGCCCTGTGATTGTTGCCTGCGGTGTCATAGCTCCAGCGCACATCTCATCGGCAGCTATCATAGGCATCGCCTCACTGCTGATGTTATACATAGGTAGAGTATCTAAGCGCGAGATTTTGAAGATAATCGTAGTTGGAGGCTCGGTGGCAATCATAGGCCTCACGCTACTCTCGCTTGTGGGCGCTGGACGCGGTAGCGTGGGCTTTACACGTCTCACGCGCTGGGTTATGGAGCTTGTAACCGATGGCAAGCGCGACTACGTCTACGAACTCTCCGACACCGAGCGTGCAATGATAGCCATACACAACGGAGGTCTTATGGGCGAGGGCGCAGGACATAGCACCTCGCGCGCTGTGGTCATACACCCCGAGAGCGACTACGCCTATGCCTTCTTCGCCTCGGAGTATGGCGTAGTGGCCGCTTTGGTACTTATGTTCCTATACCTGTGGATTACG
>JAFVWO010000067.1 GCA_017501625.1 Alistipes sp. | reverse complement strand
TCGGGTAGCCACTTCTGTATGTCGCCATAGTGGCTACGCAGGTAGCTCTCTAAGTCGCTGGGTGCCATAACCTTGATGCCGCCAAACTGCCGCTCCTCGAGGTGCTCGATTGCCTCCTTGTGAATCATATCCTTGGGCATTCGCACGATGTTGTAGTACGAGGCCGAGGTGTTGTTGTAGCGCGTAAGTTCGCGCTGCAGGCGCTCGTATATCGCCTTTTTAGACATCAGCGCCGAGACGACCCTAAGTGCTGCGCACGAGAGAAGGCTCTTGGGCTTAGCCACGCCATTATTCGCCTTGCCCAACCAGGGCCATATCCACACGCTCTTGGCTATAAAGCAGTTGACCCAGAAGCCTACCTTTGCACGTTGGCGACGACGTAGCCTCTCGTTGTCGGGGATAAGGTCATAGGGGAAGATGTCGATATATATGCCGTCCTCTATGTTAAGGCCCACCCACTCGCTCTCGACAAAGCGAGTGCCACGCTTGCGCACCTTGGCGAAGTAGAAGGGGGTGTTGGGCTCGGTGTTAAACTCCTGCAGCACATACTCCTCGCCGAGCAGCGCTGGCGCTTCGCGTATGAAACGCTCGTAGTTCGGACGTGTCATACCGAGGTCGATGTCGTCGTCCCAGGGAACTATATCCTCGAAGAAGTGTACACCTATGGCCGTGCCTCCCTGCACAAAGTAGGGGATGCCAGCCTTGTCGCATACGCGTACAACCTCGCGGAGTATATCTATAAGCTCGACGTGTAGCCTGCGCAGTAGAGCACTATTATATTTCATTTGAGTGGTATCTATTTGTGTACAAGTAGGTTGCAACCTCTGATGTCGCTGCCAGCTATGCGCCCATCAATCATAAAGCAGCCATCGTCCACTATGCGTCCTACGTCCTGTGTCTGGATAAAGGCGCACGACGATAGGTTGGCCAGGTCTATGATGTCGATACCTCCGCGCATCGCCTCGGGGTGGTGGTCAAAGGGGTCGTTTACGTCGCGTACCACGACGCGCATCCACCGAGGTGTGCGGAAGATGCCGCCCCCCGAGGAGTAGGCCTGCGAGGTGAGTTCTGCCATACCGTACTCGGAGTGTATCTGTTCGACGCCGAAGCCTCGACATAGTATGTCGTGCAGCTCGCTCTTGGATATCTCCTTGCGGCGCCCCTTCATACCGCCAGTCTCCATAACTATGGTGTTGCTTAACTTGGGGGCATAGCGCTCGGCAAGATCCCATAGCGCGTAGCTCACGCCGAGCAGAATCTTAGGCTTGGGGTCGCGCTCCATATCGACCAGGAGTCGCTCGTAGTCGTCTAAGTAGAAGCCTCCCGAGCCACACGCTGCGATAAGCCTATCGGTCATATATACCAGCGATGAGCCTTCGCGCTCTAAGTAGCTCGGCAGTAGTCCATATATGCTCCATTTCTCGGGCGCACCGTAGAACTCCGTAAAGCACTTTGTAAAGCACTTGCGGTACTCCTCCAGTGAGGCCATCATATGGCGTGAAGCTATCGTCGAGCCCGTATTGCTCGAGGTGAAGACCACCTCGGGCGTGGTGTCGGCCGAGTACACATCCTCGCTCTTGAATAGCTCGATAGGCAAAAAGGGTATCGCCTCTACGGTATCAACCTCGCGAGGGTCGATGCCCAAGAGTTTGATATATCGGCCGTAGGGGGCACAGCGCTCGGCCTGATGGCGAAAGAGCTCTATGGCTATGCGCTCAAACTCCTCGTCGTTGGCGATTGAAAGTATGGTATCTATATTTATCATAGTCTGTTGTTAACGTAGACAAAATTATATATTTTCAACGATATTGCCAACTCACGCCCTCGGGAAAGTGAAAAAAAGAGGGATAATATTGTTAAT
>JAFVWO010000066.1 GCA_017501625.1 Alistipes sp. | reverse complement strand
TGGAAACGCAAACCGCCCTTGTAAGGACCGATAGCCGAGTTAAACTGTACACGGTAACCGAGGTTAGTCTGAACCTCACCATTGTCGTCAACCCAAGTTACACGGAAAGTGAAGATACGATCGGGCTCAACGATACGCTCAACGATCTTTGCCTTCTCGAACTCGGGGTGCTGGTTGTATACCTCCTCGATAGACTCCAATACCTCCTGAACCGCCTGCAAGTACTCGCTCTCACCGGGGTGCTTAGCCTCCAAATGGGCCATTAATGCTTTTACATCCATAGTTTTAAGTTAAGTTAAAAGGTTATTATAAAATGATTTACACTATTATTTCGTCGTTATCGACATCTGTTTGCCGTAATTGGATATACAAAGATAGACAAATTATCCTAATTACGCCCACCTTTCCGTAATTTTTTCAGCAAAAACATCAAACAACGAGTATTCGGCACCAAAAAAGCACCGAATACTCGCCTTATAAGTTAATTATACGAAGGGCAAACGTACCACCTCAGCCTTCAAGAGACGGCCGCGAACAACAACGGCAATCTGCGTGCCTGCCTTCGCGAACTCGGGCTTCACGTAACCCATGCCTACGCCAATTTTCAAGCATGGCGACATGGTACCTGATGTTACGTGGCCTATTACGTTACCCTCAAGGTCGGCCAACTCATACTCGTGGCGGGGCACACCGCGGTCGATAAGCTTGAAGCCTACGAGCTTGCGTGTCACACCCTCCTTCTTCTGACGCTCCATGAGCTCACGGTCGATGAAGGGCTTGTTGTCAACGAACTTCGTTAGCCAGTTAAGGCCCGCCTCGATGGGCGATGTGGTGTCGTCGATGTCGTTACCATAGAGGCAGAAGCCCTTCTCGAGGCGCAACGTGTCGCGAGCGCCGAGGCCGATGTTCTTCAGGCCGAACTCCTCGCCTACCTTCCACATAGCCTCCCAGATGGTGTCGGCATCCTCGTTGTACATATATATCTCGCAGCCACCCGAGCCTGTGTAGCCCGTTGTCGAGAGTATCACGTCGCAGCCTGCCACCTTGCATAGCTTGAAGGTGTAGTACTCCATATCTTCTACCTGCTCGTCGGTCATCTTCTGCACGAGCTTCATTGCCAAGGGGCCCTGAATGGCGAGTTGTGCCGTCTTGTCCGAGCCATTCTCGAGCTCCACGCCGGCCTTCAAGCCATACTCCTCACCCTGCTTGCAGATGTGAGCCCAGTCCTTCTCGATGTTTGCAGCGTTAACGCAGAGCATGTACTTCTCCTCGTTCAGACGGTATACCAACACGTCATCGACGATGCCACCCTTGCCGTTGGGCATCGTTGTGTACTGCACCTTACCGTCGAAGAGGTCGCACACGTTGTTTGTTGTTATGCGCTGCAAGAACTCCGTAGCGCGGGGGCCCTTAACCCAAATCTCACCCATGTGGCTCACGTCGAAGACGCCGCACTTCTCGCGCACGTTGATATGCTCGTCGTTGATACCCGAGAACTCTATAGGCATGTTGTAGCCTGCGAACTCTGCCATCTTAGCACCATTAGCAATGTGGTACTTGGTAAATGCTGTAGTTTTCATTCAGTTGATAGTTTTAAGTTGTTATCTAATGTAATTATACTCTACACGTTTGTCTCCACGGTCTTATTTTCCGATGCCGGTGCCTCCTCAGCCTTTGGGCGGGGCTTAAAACCCACTCTTGGGCATCGTGTGAACTCCTTAGTGCGGTCAAAGAGGTAGCGGTATGTCGTGTGTACCTTATGCTTACGTGCGCATATATAACGCTCTACCATGCGGTTCATCACGGGGTTGAAGTCGCCAATCCACGCGAACTCCACCGAGCGATACTCGTTCTTCGCCGTGCGTATGTAACCCTCGAGCATGGCCTTCATGAATCCCGACTCCACACCCTTGCCTTGGAACTCGGGCGTTATTCCGAATATTATGGCAAATATGCGGTCGCACTTCTTCCTCACCTTCAGGTCCCACATCATACGTAGCTTGTTTACGATGCCGAACTTACCGTTGTACTTACCTATGAGGCGGTTTAGGTCGGGCACCATGATGAAGAAGCCTATGGGCTCGTCGTTGAAGTACGAGAACCATATAAGGTTACGGTCGACGATGGGGCGCATGGTGTCGGCCATTGCGCGTGCCTCCTCAACGTTCATGGGCTGCACACCCGTGAACAAGGACCACGCCTTGTTGTATATCACGCGGAACTTCTCCACTGCCGAGTATAGGTCCTCGTCGCCTATGGGTGCGAAGCGATAGCCGGGTGTTGACATCAGACGCTTCACGCGGTCGTATACCACCTCGTTCACATCGTCATCGTAGACGTTCCAAACGTATGTATTCTGATTAAAGTAGTTTTGGAAGCCGTAGTTCTCGAATAGGGGCTTGTAGTATGGTGGGTTGTACGGATTCTCGAATAGGGGCTGATACTCATAACCCTCGACGAGGAGTCCCCACCACGCATCGCGCGAGCCGAAGTTCACGGGGCCGTCCATCGCCTCCATGCCGCGCTCGCGGAGCCACTCGCGCGAGGCATCGAAGAGCATGTTGGCCAACTCCTGGTCGTCGATAGCCTCGAAGAAGCCACAGCCACCCGTTGGCTGCTCGTAGCCATAGGCGTGAGTCTTGTCATAGAACGCCGCAATACGTCCCACGCACTCTCCCGCGGTGTTGTGCGCCACCCAACGTATGGCCTCGCCATCATTGAAGAGCTTGTTCTTCGCAGGGTCGAATACCGCCTTTATCGAGCTGTCAAACGGACATACCCAGTTGGGGTTGTCCTTGTATATTTTCTTGGGCAAGTCAAGGAACTCTCTCTCCAATCTCTTATCACCCAATCTCACTTCGTGCAGTGTGTACTTTGCCTTTGCCATATAAGATTTCAATTTTAAGTCATAGGTATAGACATACAAAGGTATACATTTTTTTTATAACTACCCGCAATATTATCCTAAATAATTTTCTTTTGTGAAGCTACGCTTCTATTTTAGGGTGACATGGGGAGTATGGGGAACGTGGGTAGTATGGGTAGTTCTGATAGCGCTGTACCCATACTCCCCACAGCCAAAGGCTGATGCTCCATTGGAGCACACAAACAGCACACACAACTCCACAAAAAATCGGAGCCTCCCGATTGGAAAGCTCCGAAAAGTTAAGATATTATATCACCTCATTTATTCTACTACTGGTGCAACCAAGCCATTGATAGCGCCCGTGTAGGTGTACTCCTCGAAGGTAGACCAATCCTGTGTTACACGGAAGTTAATGGTGTAGGCATCATTCTCATACGATACTTTGGTGTATGCCCAACCAATACCTGCACCATTCTTATATGCGTAGTTGACATAACCGGGGTAGAAGCCATTTTCGTAGCTTGACCAAGAGTCGGTGTACTCGCCAAGTGTAAGCCAGTTGTTGCCATTTGTGCGGAACTCGATTGAGTAAACGCTCTCATCGCTCATTGTGAACGCTACGGTGTAGTAGTTCATATCGCCACCGGTTGTACCAGCTGTAGCAGCAGCAGAAACTACTGTCAAAGTCTCCGGCTCGGGCTCGGGCTCGGGCTCGGGTTCAGGCTCGGGATCGGGATCCGTCGATGTCTCA
>JAFVWO010000065.1 GCA_017501625.1 Alistipes sp. | reverse complement strand
GTAGGTACTGCCGCTAAGGAGGACCGTTCGTTGATGAACGTATGTTTCGTTATGGCTCCAGGTAAGGAGGCGCTCGAGGCTGAGTTTATGGCATTTGCCAAGGAGCGTGGTATGGTAGGTATTAAGGGTCACCGTTCAGTAGGTGGTTTCCGTGCTTCTATCTACAATGCTTGTCCTAAGGAGTCTGTAGAGGCTTTGGTAGCTTGCATGAAGGAGTTTGAGGAGCTTCACAAGTAATCCTCGCACCGAGTAATTAAAAATCAACATTAGAGTGGTCGCCCGATCGTAGGGTTGGGTGGCCGCTATAATTAACAAACATTTAAAATAAGAATAGACCTATTATGAAGGTACTTATTGCAACCGAGAAGCCCTTTGCTAAAAGTGCAGTTGAGGGTATCGAGTCAATCTTGAAGGAGGCTAACTACGAGGTAGTACGTCTTGAGAAGTATGCAGACAAGGCTGAGCTTTTGGCCGCAGTTGCTGATGTTGATGCTCTTATCATCCGTAGCGATAAGGTTACGGCTGAGGTTATCGAGGCTGCTAAGCAGCTTAAGATTGTTGTTCGCGCAGGTGCTGGTTTCGACAACGTAGACCTCGCTGCTGCAACTGCTAAGAACGTAGTTGTTATGAACACCCCCGGTCAGAACTCTAATGCTGTTGCAGAGCTCGCTCTCGGCATGATGGTTTACATGGCTCGTAACCAGTTTAACCCCGGCACAGGCTCTGAGCTTCAGGGTAAGACTCTCGCTATCCACGCTTATGGTAACGTAGGTCGTTTGGTAGGCTTGAAGGGTAAGGCTCTCGGTATGAATGTTGTTGCTTACGACCCCTTCATCACTGACGAGGCTGTATTCGAGCGTGACGGCGTGAAGAAGATGAACTCAATCGCTGAGCTCTACGCAGCTGCCGACTATCTCTCACTCCACATTCCTGCAACTGCTGAGACTAAGGGCTCTATCGGCTACGACCTTGCTATGTCTATGCCTAAGGGTGCTACCATCGTGAACACAGCACGTAAGGAGGTTATCAACGAGGAGGGTCTTATGAAGGCTATGGAGGAGCGCGAGGATCTTAAGTACATCACTGACATCGCTCCCGATACGAAGGATGTATTTGCCGAGAAGTTTGGCAAGCGCTACTTCGGTACTCCTAAGAAGCAGGGTGCTGAGACTGCCGAGGCTAACGTAAACGCCGGTCTTGCAGCTGCACGTCAGATTGTTGATTTCTTCGTAAACGGCAACCGCCGCTTCCAAGTTAATAAATAATCTTGTTGGCTCTTTTGGCACTTAGCTCGGCTGAAAAATGCTCATTTACATCGGTAAGTTCCGCATTTTCATGCTGAAAGTTGCCTCAAACTATCTCAATTATACTATTGGAGATAAATAGGGTGTTGGCGTAAGCTAACACCCTTACAAAAAATTAAATAACCAAGCTAAAACTATACTACTATGGTAAGAATTAAGCCCTTTAAGGGTATTCGTCCTCCGAAGGAGTTGGCATCGGAGGTAGCATCACGCCCCTACGACGTATTGAACTCTGTAGAGGCTAAGGCTGAGGCCGGTGAGCGTTCATTGCTCCACATCATTAAGCCCGAGATCGACTTCGACCCCATCGCTGACGAGCACTCTGAGGAGGCATACGCTAAGGCTATGGAGAACTTCCGCATTTGGAAGGAGAAGGGTTGGTTGGCACAGGATGGCGAGGAGTACTACTACATCTACGCTCAGACGATGAACGGCCGCACGCAGTACGGTATCGCTATGTGCTGCCACTACGACGACTACCTCTCGGGTGCTATCAAGAAGCATGAGCTCACACGCCCCGATAAGGAGGAGGATCGTATGATTCACGTGCGCAATCAGAAGGCTAACATCGAGCCCGTATTCTTCACATACCCCGACAACGCTGAGATTGATGCTATCATCTCTAAGTGGGTAGCTGAGCACGAGGCAGACTACGACTTCGTTGCAGAGGATGGCTTTGGCCACCACATGTGGGTTATCCGTTGCAAGGAGACCAACGACCGCATCACGGAGCTCTTCAAGGGTATCCCCGCGTTGTATGTTGCTGATGGTCACCATCGTACAGCTGCTGCTGCACGTGTAGGTCAGGAGTGCGCATCGAAGAATCCTAACCATACAGGCAACGAGGAGTACTGCTTCTTCTTGGCTGTTACCTTCCCCGCATCGCACCTTCGCATCATCGACTACAACCGCGTAGTTAAGGATCTCAACGGCCTCTCTAAGGAGGAGTTCTTGAAGGCTGTGGAGGAGAACTTCGTTGTAGAGAAGAAGGGCGCAGACATCTACACTCCCAACGCATTGCACAACTTCGCAATGTACATCGATGGTGAGTGGTATTCGATGACTGCTAAGAAGGGTACTTATGATGACAACGATCCTATCGGTGTCCTCGACGTTACGGTTCTCTCTAACCTCGTTTTGGATAAGGTTCTCGGCATTGCTGACCTTCGTACCTCTAAGCGTATTGACTTCGTTGGCGGTATCCGCGGTTTGGGCGAGTTGCAGAAGCGTGTTGATAGCGGCGAGATGAAGGTTGCCTTTGCGTTGTACCCTGTATCTATGCAGCAGCTTATCGACATCGCCGACACAGGCAACATTATGCCTCCCAAGACTACTTGGTTCGAGCCTAAGTTGCGTTCAGGTGTCGTTATCCACTCATTCGACGAGTAATTTCTTGTGATAGCGACGCAGTAGCGCCAATATAAAAGTATAGTGCCACGAGCTGTACATTAAAGTACAATCTCGTGGCACTATCTTTTGTGATATACCAAGTTACTTATCTCTCGCCACTAATTGTCGTAGGTTATCTCGTGCCCTCGTATGTTACGGGGTACTCGCCGCAGAGGAACGAGAGCGACATCGTATCATCGGTGATTGTGCCGACAAGTTGTGTGAGCGTGAACTTCTCGAAGGGGCCACCCATGGCGTAGGGTACTATACCTTCGCCTGTGAGGGTGTATACGCCATTATCCTCGGTGTAGCTAACGCCCTCGACAACCATATCGAGTTTCAGGGGCATGCCCTTAGCGAACTTGACGTCGTACATCACGAAGTTAAGCTTATCGGCATTGTAGAGTTCGTAGTCTACATCTACGCCGCCGAGTGTAAACGTCGTGCCGTCGTTCTGGTCGACATTCATAGTGCCCGTATAACAGCTCTTCTCCTCGGGCTTTTTGGGGAGGTTGTTATTGTCGCCATTCTCGCATGCTACGAGAAGTGTGGCGCAGAGTATAATACAAAAAAGATGTTTTATCGTATTCATATATTCATTTTTTTTAGATGTTTATATTTAGACGTATTCCCGCTTGCAGTGGTCGGCCCTTAGAATAAAACTCCTCGCCTACGGACTTAAAGTAGAATACGTTGTAGTCGGTATTTGTGAGGTTGCGACCCCAGAGTGTCAGCGTGGCGTGCTTCATGCGCAGTGCCACCTGCACACCAAGAGTCATATAGAATGGTTGGCGCAGAGTGTTTGCCTCGTTCCAATATATCGAGCCTATGCCACGCCAGTCTGCCGCGAGGGTGAGCTGTCGGAGGGTAGGGTGGTTGAAGGTGAAGGTGTACGAGGCTATGAGTGCCGCGGTATGCTCGGGTGAATAGGGTATGCGGCAGCCGTCATAGTTGCTTACGCCATCGTCATACTCGCGGAAGCGTGCGTTGGTATAGCCATAGTCGCCACGTAGCGTAAAACCCTTATAGCCATATTCGGCGCTAAGCTCAGCACCGAAGCTGCGGGCACGTGCTGCGTTAGACATCATACGCCCCGTGCTCTTACCTGCGGGGAGCACCGTGACCTGTTGGTCGAAGCACTCAATCCAGAATGTCGAGAGGTCGAGGTTGAAGCCCTCAGCAGGCTCGAGGTGTGTGCCCACCTCGAAGTTCCAGCTCGTCTCAGGCTTATAGCGCGTTGCTGCCGCAGAGTCGTATGTCGTAGTGCCCACGGCAGAGTCGAGGTTGATGCCCAAGTCGGCCATCATGTCGTTCATCATCTTCGCCTGCAAGATGTCGGAGAATATCTGTGTGTTGAAGCCTCCCGACTTATAACCACGTGTGATTGTGCCATATACCGAGCCTATGTCTGTGGTATATTCCACAGCAACCTTGGGTAGTATCTCGAAGAATAGCTGCTCCTCGCGCCCCTTAAATTCGCTGTATAGCTCCTTAAAGTCCGTCATCGTCATGTCGAAACGATAGGGTACGGTGGCATTGGAGTTGTAATCCATGGATGTGTATTCGAGGTCGAAACGCACACCGGCAGTGAAGCGCCACGAGTCAATCGTGTAGTGCGACTGGTGGTATAAGGCTGCTCCGTATGTGGGAATATGAAAGTCGCTGGCTATGACAAAGCTGTCCGTGCCAAAGAGCATGTTGTTGTCGGGAAATACGGAGTGTATACCCTTGTTTATGTTGCCAAGGATAAGTTCGTTGATGCCATCCTCCTTGAACCTCACGGGCGATGACATGTCGAGCCATTTGGCAAAGAGAAAGGCTCCCGAGAGCCACTGCCAGCTATCGTTACGCTTGGCATTGCGCAGGACTACCTCCTCGGTGATGGTATGTTCGCGCTGCATCTGCTGCATCGTGAACATCGAGCGTGGCGAGAAATCTTGGTCGAGGGTCATGGTGTCATCGAGGTATTGGTAGCTGGTGACACTCGAGAGGGTAATCTTATCTCCCGTGTAGCGAGCCACAAAACCCTCGTTTATAGTCAGTCGCTCGTAGCCCGAGGGGTCATTGTAGGCAACATCCTTGGTGATGCCCGTTGTGGGGTTGTAGTGGTGGTAGGCATAGCCTCCCTCGTTGGTGTAGCCCGCAGTGAGGCTGTTGTCGAGGCTCCAACGACCCTTATGCCACTGCACGCGCAGTCGTGCCGAGGCGTTGTTGCCGCGGTCGCACATCGTGTCGGTGTAGGTGTTACGAAAGTGGCCGCCATCGTGGTTGAAGGCTGCGGCAATGGATATGCCGAGGTTATCTTTGGGGTTGGCATAGTATGCCACCGATGCGCGGTAGGACGTAAGTGTCGAGTACTCGGCCATGGCACGCAACCCTTGCCATGCCAAGGGCGAGAGTGTCGTGATGTTCATCACGCCACCCGATGTGTTGCGACCATAGAGTGTTCCCTGAGGGCCACGTAGCAACTCCACACGACGAATGTCGTAGAAGTCGAAGTCGTAGGCGTTCTTGTTCATCATAGGGACACCATCAATCGTCACACCGAGCACCGGCTGGTCTATACGCGAGCCGAAGCCACGCACGTAGATGGATGATGTTATCGACGAGCCGTAGTCGGGCTGGTAGAAGTTGGGGGCTATGGCCGTGAGCTCCTTCACGGACGACACACCGCGCTCTTCGAGCTTCAACATAGTCATCGTTGTTGCCGATATAGGCTTGTGGCGTGCGCCATCCTCTTTCAGCGAGACGCTAATCTCCACTTGCTCAATGTCGCGATGAAGCGTGTCCGCAGGCTCATGAGCAACAACGGGCAACGCTATGCAAAGTGCAAGTATGAGAATTAATCTTTTCACGATGCAAAAGTACATCTATAATATAGATGAAACAACCCCCATTTATGAGGGTTGTTTCACTCTTTTTATCACCTTTATTGGTTATTTCGCGATAGGCATCTTGTCCAAGCGACGTTGGTGACGGCCACCTTCGAACTCCGTCTCGAGCCATACGTCGAGCATCGCCAAAGCCTCGTCGTTAGAGATGAAACGTGCAGGCATGCAGAGGACGTTAGAGTTGTTGTGCTGGCGCGAGAGCTTTGCTATCTCGGGAATCCAGCAGAGGGCTGCGCGTATCGCCTGATGCTTATTGAGAGTCATAGATATGCCCTCACCCGAGCCGCAAAGGCCTATGCCGCGCTCAAGCTCGCCATTCTCAATTGCCTCAGCCAAGGGGTGTGCAAAGTCGGGGTAGTCGACAGACTCCTCAGAGTGGCAACCGAAGTCCTTAACCTCGAAACCTTTGGTTGAGAGATAGCCTACGAGGAACTCTTTGAGGTCATAGGCAGCGTGGTCGCACGCAATACCGATTTTCTTTTCCATTTGTGTATAATTTTAGGTTGGTTATTTACTCTTTTGATGCTCGCTTGCGGTCCACCTCCGAGAGAAGTATCTTTCTCAGACGCATAGACTTGGGCGTTACCTCGACGTACTCGTCCTCGCGGATATACTCCAAGGCCTCCTCCAACGAGAAGATTACGGGTGGGGCTATGGAGGTCTTTTCATCCGAGCCCGATGCACGCATGTTCGTTAGCTGCTTGGCCTTCGTTACGTTAACGGTGATGTCATTCGAGCGCGTATGCTCACCCACAACCTGACCGCAGTACACCTGCTCCATGGGCGATATAAAGAACTTTCCTCTATCCTGAAGTTTGTCAATAGAGTAGGCGTAGGCTGTCCCCGTCTCCGAGGCGATGATAGCTCCCGATGTGCGGTTCTCAATATCTCCCATCCACGGCTCAAAGTCCTTGAGGCGATGTGTCATGATGGCCTCACCCGCTGTTGCCGTTATCATCGTCGAGCGCAGGCCTATGATGCCGCGTGATGGGATGATAAACTCCAGTCGTGTACGCTCGTTTGCCGACTCCATGTTTACAAGCTGACCCTTACGGCGTGTAGCCAACTCGATGACCGTACCTGCGCAATCGTCAGGGCAGTCGACAGTCATCTCCTCCACAGGCTCGCACTTAACACCGTCAATAATCTTGGTGATAACCTTGGGCTGGCCCACCTGAAGCTCGTAGCCCTCGCGGCGCATGGTCTCAATCAATACCGAGAGGTGCAAAACACCACGACCATAGACAACGAATGAGTCGGCATTCTGTCCGGGCTCTACGCGCAAGGCGAGGTTTTTTTCTAGCTCGCGGTCGAGGCGCTCCTTAATATGGCGTGAGGTGACATACTTACCATCCTTGCCGAAGAAGGGCGAGTTGTTAATGGTAAAGAGCATCGACATCGTAGGCTCGTCAATGGCAATGGGAGGTAGCGGCTCGGGGTTGGTGAAGTCGCAGATGGTATCGCCAATCTCGAAACCGTCAATACCCACAAGTGCGCATATCTCGCCACACTCCACACGCTCGGCTTTGGCCTTACCTAAGCCCTCGAAGACCATCAAATCCTTAATCTTGGTCTTTATGAGGCTGCCATCGCGCTTGGCAAGAGTGACATTCTGTCCAGCAGTGAGAGCACCGCGCGTAACCTTACCCACGGCAATACGACCAACGTAGGGTGAGTATTCGAGCGACGTTACGAGCATCTGCACCGTGCCCTCGACAATCTCAGGCTCGGGAATCTCGTCGATGATAGTATCCAAAAGGGGTGTTATCGAGTCGGTACGCTCCGATAATACGTGCGACATCCATCCCTGCTTTGCTGAGCCGTAGATGGTCTTATAGTCGAGTTGCTCCTCGGTAGCACCGAGGGTAAACATGAGGTCAAAGACCTGCTCGTTGACAACCTCGGGGCGGCAGTTCTCCTTGTCTACCTTGTTGATGACGACGATGGGCTTCTTGCCGAGCGACAGCGCTTTCTGCAACACAAAGCGCGTCTGTGGCATAGTTCCCTCAAAGGCATCGACCAGTAGGAGCACGCCATCGCACATGTTCAATACACGCTCTACCTCGCCACCGAAGTCGGCATGTCCCGGGGTGTCTATGATGTTAATCTTGTAATCTTTGTATATCACCGACACGTTCTTCGAGAGGATGGTTATACCGCGCTCTCGCTCGATGTCGTTGTTGTCCATGATTAGGTCGCCTCCCGTATGCTCATTCTCGCGTACCAGGTTGCCCTGCATAATCATCTTGTCCACAAGCGTGGTCTTACCATGGTCTACGTGGGCGATAATTGCAATATTGCGTAACTTTCGCATCTTACTTATCTCCTCTTTCTATATTATTTTTTAATCGCGACAAATGTAGCAAAAAAATCTCAATACACAAAGAGAATGAGGGCGAATAAAGAGCCCGTTTTGTCGACATGTTGCCGCTACCAGTTGTTTGTCGTTTGTGATGTCTCGAATAGTACAAACGTAGAGGTGAAGTTATAGTCGATGAAGTCTACAAGGCGGAAGTAGCGATAGTCGCCCGCCTTACGGCTATAGGGGTAGAGGAGGTTGGCCATCGGGGCGTATGCTTTCTCTGTCGAGAAGCCGAGGCTGTAGATGCCAATCGAGCTGCCGCGCTCGGCCTTGTACTGTATATGCGATACCGACACCTTGTAGCGGCCATCCTTAAATTCATACGTCACGATACCCTTCCAGTGGGCATTCTTTATACCCCACGGGCGACCTTGCTCGTCGCGGATGAAGCCATGCTCGATGACACCGCCCACAATCATATCCTCCGCCTCGTAGATGATGCTTGCCATGCGTTTGCGTGCCGACAATCGTAGTTCTTCGCGCGGAGCATCCGTCTCTATGATGCGCTCCCACATGATATTACCCTCGCCCATGAGCTTAACGCTCTTTATGATGTCGCTACGAAGGATGTTCAGCTCCTCGGCATGGTCATACTCCGAGCCATCGCCAAAGTGCTCACGAAAGGCCTTACGGCCGTACTTTTCCTGCCACGCTTGGCGCGAGAGCCACTTGCCATCATCGTCCGAGTAGAGAAGTATGCCATCCCTGTTCTTAAGTACATCGTACTCCTGAGCACTGAGTGCGAGAGTGGCGAGGAGCAGCGCCATAGCTATTAATAGGGTGTGTTTCATTGCTGTAATTGTCATTAAAGTAGGGCACTACACACGTAGCACCCTACAAAGATAGCGAATATTTTCAATTGTCGCAACCTGTAATGTTAGAATAGGTAGCCGGTGTTGATATAGAATGCGCCCTTGCCATCCTGCTTGCGCAACTTACCCACGGGCAGACCATACTCGAAGGCTACGATGAAGTTCTGGTTCATGATAAAGCGCAGACCACCACCTACGGTAATATGCATGCTATCGTGCGCCTGACCCTTAGCCATGTACTCGTCGTACTCGGCACGATACTGCTCCTCGCCACGGAACGACATGTCGCGCCCCTTCGTAACCATGGTACCATCGCTAAAGATGCTAAGGCCAAAGGCTATGTTCTGCTTCCATAGCGGGAAGCTCACAAAACGCCAGCGTAGCTCAGCATTGTACGATGCCATATCGAGGCCCTGCACGCGATTACGCATAATACCTCGGATGGTACGGTAGCCACCCATGCCATCACGGTCGTAGGCTTGGCCTACGGTGGTGATATACGGAAGGATGTAGTAGGGAGCATCCTTGCCGAATGTGCCCTCATAATTAAGACGATATGCAAACGTGAGAATGTCGTTCTTGACGATGGGCACGTAGTGACGGAATGTTACCGAGTATTTGTAGTATGGGTTTGTTGTGCCGAGCCACTTCGGGGCGATGATTACGTGACCCTCGGCCCATATACCGCGCGATGGGGCACCCTCCTTATCGCGTGTGTCGAACAACAAGCCAAGACGTAGTGTGCTATTGACACCTCCCCAAGCCTCATCCTCGGAGATAAGCCCCCAACGACGATACATGTCGAAGATTGTCGACTCGTAGCGTGGGTCCGCAGGGTCGGTAGGGAACATCTTGTTCTCATCTTTGCCCTTGTTAATCCTGTCGAAGTTGAGTGCGCTCTTGTTTTTATATCCCTGCTTGAAGTAGCTGAAGTGGTAGCCGGCCTCCCAAAAGAGCTTATTACTCCATATATTACCCACGAAGTCGGTCTTGGCAAGGACCTGAAGGCGCTGCAAGCGGTACTTAGGTGTGTAGATGAAGTTATCGGCGTTGGATTTATCCTTACCCAAGGCTACCTTCTCGGCATCGAAGTACGACATATAGCCGTTGAAGCCGTAGAAGTCCATGGCCTTATCGTTGGTGAAGGTTACGGCTGACGACCAGCGCACGCCCGGGATAAGGGTCTTGTTGTCGTACCAAAAGATAATCTGCATTGAGCCCTTGGTGAACCACGAGGCCTCCATGTAGGTGTGCGACATGGGGTTGGGGTATGTAGAGCCATCGCCGTAGTTGTAGATGTTGAGTAGCGCACCGAGCTGGAAGCCCTTGTCGGCATCGAAGGCTACGGCAGGCAGCGGGCCGAAGTTATAGCCCGTCTTGGTTATCTCCTCCTTCTCTTTCACAAGTTCCGTATCCTTATCTTTTGCCTTTTTCTTCTTCGGCATCTGTTCCGTATTACCCTCGGCAGAGGCTGCTACAGCAATGCTCACGGCAAGCATAATGAGTATAAGTCTCTTCATAGTCTAAAATATTGGTTTAGCGGTTTTGTTCGATGATATGTCGTATCTCGCGGTACGTGGCGCGTAACGGCTTATTCAACATCAGGCGTATGTCCGAGCGCATAAGGCGTACAAGTCGCCATGCCTCATGTGCGATGATGGGCGCGGGGAGCAACGCTATGGTGATGGGAAGTGCCCACTGCCAAGGTAGAACGATATATGCCACCACGGAGTAGATAATCATCAGTATGGGCCATAGCACAAGGTTTAGGAGGTAGCGCACCGAGTTGCGGAATGCCGGGTCCTTGAGTTTCGTGAATAGCCACTCGGCCAAGGCGTTGATGGGTAGTGTGAGAACCGTAGCCACAAGGTTGTAGGGTAGTGTCGCAACCATAAACAGGGTCATGAGCATACGCGAGAGCAACGGATATTTTATCGACACCGACGATAGGCTGATGTGCTCCTTATGGCGCATCGCCGAGGCCTCGTTGCCAAGCCTTATGAGGTGCTCCGCAACCTCCGGAGAGACGCTCTTTAGACGTTTTATCTCGTCGAGTGTTGCGTTGTTTGCCACAAAGTGAGCCTCCAAGCCACGATAGCGGCGACCATTAGCGTCGCAGTCGATGTGGCGCACTTGGTTTTTGACTACCGCAGCGCATATCTCATACTTGGCATCGTACTCCTCGTCGTTGGGGATATAGAATATCGTCTGCTTCATGCGCTCGTCGAGCATCGTGCGCATCAATGCCATCTGCTCGGCCTCGGCAAGGGCGCTATGCTCCCTGCGGAAGGCTCCGACATTGATAGGCTCGCCCACAGCGATGCGTACCGTAGAGCGGAAGCGGAAGAAGTTGCCGTAGCGCAGACCCACAGGAACGATATAGAGCGGCATATCGTCGATAAGCTCCTCGGCCTGAAATGCTATGCGGAATATACCCTTGGAGAGTGGCAGCGAGGAGTATTTTGTTTGGTGTGTGCCCTCGGGGAAGATACAAAAGGGTACGCGGTCACGCAACACATCGACAGCTCTCTCTATCGTCTCGTTGTTCTTGCGCACCTCGTCCATGCCGTCACGCATGCGCATGATAGGCATTATCTTCAGGAAGCGCAGTATCTTTGCAAACGTGGGATTCTTGAATATGTCGGCACGCGCCACAAAGACCTTGGCCTTGCGGTCCATGGCCAAGATTACCAAGGCATCCATGAGGGCATTGGTGTGGTTCGGTGCATAGATTATGGCACCATCTGTCGGTATGTTCTTGCGCCCCACATAGCTTATCGTGCGGTACGACAACTTAAGCACAAAGTCGACGTAGTAGCGCAAGAAGCTGTATACGGGGTCGTAGTCCTGAATCTTTCGTTGGCGTGCCATAGGCGGTTATACAAGCTTGCTGCGACGGAATGTCGAAGCGACGATAAGTCCTGAAACGATGTGCCATACACCCCAAAGTGCGGTGATAAGCACCATGCCGCCATTGTGGCTCCACACCTCGGGTGGGAAGATGGCGGGGTTGAACAATAGCGTGAGGCCGAGGCCTGAGTTCTGAATACCCACCTCTATGGTGAGTGAACGACGGTCAATCGGTGGCACGCGCATGAGCGTAGCGCCCAAGTATCCCGTTCCAAGGGCGGTGGCGTTGTGCAGGATGACGAAGGTGAAAATCACGAGGATGCTCCAATAGATGCTGGGGTCGAGGGCTGTGAGCACCTGCTTAAGCGATACTATCACCATGCCCAAAAAGAGGAGTATGGAGAGCACCTGCAAGGGCTTCATTATCTTTGCTGCGGCCTTGGGTAGGTAGTGCGAGAAGACCATGCCGAGGATGATGGGCACACCCAAGATAAGCAATATCTGATAGAGCATGTCGATGAACGGAATCTCAAGCGTGGGGATGTCGTTGCGCAGCGATGCGAAGCGGCTGTACAGCGTACCCCAAAGCCAGAAGTTTAGGGGTGTGACGAGTGGTGCAAAGACCGTGGTTATCGCGGTCATCGACACCGACAACTCGACATTACCCTTCGACAGCGACGACATGAAGTTCGAGATGTTTCCTCCCGGGCACGAGGCCACGAGAATCATGCC
>JAFVWO010000064.1 GCA_017501625.1 Alistipes sp. | reverse complement strand
TTTTACTGTTAGTGACTATTATAGCATTGAATTATACACTTTCGGCACAGATGGTGGTAATCGATGCCCGCTCGTTAAACATATACAACGGGAAGCCTAAAATGGTTATTCAAAAAGATAATGCAAACGACCAAATTGTAGCACATTTAGACACAAATGGCAAGGTTACAATGCTAGAATATCATGGTAATAAACTCACATACTCATGGCGTCCTGATGGTAAGCGTATAACATGTGCATGTGAGTCTGAGGGAGAAACCACGTATGATTATATCAACATAATAGAGTATAGTGACACTATATCACACTATGAAGTGTGGGGTTACAACACAAAGAAGACATTTGATAGTTTGGGTAGAGAAGTCACAACAGATATATCAGAAGCCAATGGTTGGATAAAAGTGAACTATACGTATGTGGAGGGTTCATCTGCAAGTGTACCAATATGCATTGAAGCTACAAATAGCAATGGTTCAACGTTACATCAAGATGTAATAGACATAAAGTACGATGATTATGGCAATTACACAGAGTATACAACTATTACAAATGGTGCTAAGACTAAAATGAAGCGTAAAATATACTATTACTAATCATATCAACAAATTTATTAACTAAAACACAACAGCTTTATGAAGAAGTTTTTATTTTTGGTAGCCGCCATCGCAATGGCTAATGTTGCATTCGCACAGGAGAATACGAATGGTGATAAGACTGAGGTATCATCATCGGTGCAGACACTTGAGACTGTAGGTAGCTTAGTTCAGTATGGCTATGAGAACTACTCGGCAACAGCTCTTGTACAGGCAGTGGAGCTTTACAGTACTATAAGCACAACAGCAGGACAGGAGGGCAAATCAACTGAAGGTGGCACTGACAGCGCCAAGGATCAGAAGTTTAGCATTAATGTAGAAGAGTTGCTAAAGGATGCACGCGAGTTTGCAGACGGAGACGAGGTTATACTTGCCTATATTGGTAAAGTTGAGGAGGCTACGAAGGTATCTGCAACAACTCTTGGCCGCGTTGGTGGTCCCAGCGAGACACATGAGTGTGTTTTGGCAGGCGATACAGACGTATATCGTGTACGTTTCTACGGAGACGAGTCAGCAAGTGTTCTCGTTGTAGGCGATGGCGATACAGACCTTGATCTACACGTATACGACGAAAATGGCAACCTTATTGACAGCGATACAGATAGCACTGATGTGTGTGTATGCTCATGGACACCCCGCTGGACAGGATACTTCAGCATCAAGATTCGCAACTATGGTAATGTAAGAAACTACTATACCATGTTTATTGAGTAAACGTACACATTGTAATAGTATTTGAAAAATTAAAAGCACACCGCTCTTGCTTAAAACGCAAGAGCGGTGTTATTGTATGTGGTAATCGAATTATTCAATCACTATCCCTTCAGCCATGTATGCTTCGCCACGGAGTAGATAGGCAGGAAGGGGATAATAAGCGGGCGGCGGTGGATATACTTCTGGAACTCGGGGTCGTTGCCGTAGGTCTCCATCTGGCGGAGCTCAAGGCGGCGAGCACCACTAAACATGACATAGACGATACCCACATAGCCGAGCGAGGCTATAACCCATTGCCATACGTTACAGCATGCACCAAAGCAAATAACGAAGCTTCCCGTCCACATAAGCACCTCGCCAAAATAGTTGGGACAGCGTACAAGGCGGTAGAGGCCGGTATCCACAAAGCGTGAGGCGTTAACCCTCTTTGCGGCACTCTTCTGCGCATCGGCAACAATCTCAATAAGCACACCGAGAGCCGCTACGGCCATGCCTATCCACGCCCAAAGGCTATCGACAGCAGCGCCATGCAAAGCGTTGTAGAGGTAGAACGTCACGGGGCTTATCTGTCCGATATATAGCAGTGCGCACGATATCCATATCATAAACATCACAAACACCGGCTTGCGCTGCGTATTATCGGGTTGGTACAATATCTTCTTGTACGATGCCGAGCGGCGTTCACGGACAAAGAGATAAAGTGCCAAGCGCAGACCATAGATAAAGAGCACAGCGCATAGGAGTGCTGCGGGCAGCGTGATGACATCCCAAAATATCACCACCGTAGCCAGCGACAGTGCCGAGATAGATAGGCCATAACCTATGCTGAAGAAATAGATGAAATAGAGCCAGCCGACAGCCGACACGGCAAACGATATTGCCAAGAGAACTAATAGGTATGTCATAATATCTTTTTTTTAGTTAAACAAAGGTATGAAAATTTTTCTATCTTTGTGCAAAGAATGTACATCTATGATAAAATATAGACATACGACACTAAAAAATGGCTTGACGGTGCTTGTAAACCGCGACCGCGCATCGAAGCTCGCAGCCATAAGCATATTGTACAAGGTGGGAGCGCGCAACGAGCAGCCTGAGAAGACAGGCTTTGCGCACCTCTTCGAGCACCTTATGTTTCGTGGCACGAAGCGTGTTCCCGACTTCGACATCCCCGTGCAGATGGCTTCGGGCGAGAACAACGCCTTCACCAACAACGACTACACCAACTTCTACATTACACTCCCTAAGGAGAACCTATCCACGGCACTATGGCTCGAAAGCGACAGGATGGTAAACCTCGACATCACGGAGGAGGCATGCATTACGGAGAAGAGCGTTGTCATCGAGGAGTTTAAGCAGCGCTTCCTAAACCAGCCCTACGGCGATGAACAGTTGCTTCTGCGCAACCTATGCTACACGACACACCCCTACCGCTGGTCGACAATAGGCATATCACCCGAGCATATCGAGCGTGCCACGCTCGACGACATACGCGCCTTCTACGCCCTACACTACCGCCCCTCGCAGGCGATACTCGCCATATCTGCCGACATCGACGAGGAGGAGATGATACGCCTTGCTACGGAGTACTTCGGCGATATTCCAGACCATGGTGGCAACATTGCCCCCATCCCCGTAGAGCCACGACAGATAGAGCCACGACGTATAGAGGTTGAGCGCGACGTGCCCGCGACGGACATAACCATAGCCTTTCATATGGGCGACCGTCTATCGCACGACTTCTTCCTCGGCGACCTCGCATCCGACCTCTTAGCCGGTGGCGAGTCATCGCGCCTGATAAACCGCTTGGTCAAGGAGCGCGGGCTCTTTTCGAGCGCAAATGCCTACATCCTCGGAAGCCTCGACCCGGGACTATTTATCATCAAGGGGCGACTTATGCCGACAACTAAAGAGGAGGAGGCCGAGGCAGCACTATGGAACGAGCTTAACGACCTCATCGAGGGAAACATATCGAATTACGAACTGGAGAAGGTGAAGAATAAGTTTGAGGCCAACATGCTCATGGGCGAGATTAACGTCATGAATAAGGCCATGAACCTATGCTTCTACGCCATGACAGGGCGCTTGGAGCTCATCAACGAGGAGGCCGACATCTTCCGCTCGATAACACGCGAGGAGGTGATGGACTTCGCGCGCCGCACCTTCAGCAAGGAAAACTCGTCAACACTTATCTACCGAGCAAAGCGATGAAACAGCAACCCGACATAGTAACACCGCGTAGCGTGGCGATGCCTCGCACGACACTACACACGACACCCAATGGTGTGAAGATATATGTGCTCGACAGCGATGATTTCGAAGTCGTGCGTTTCACATTTGTATTTCACGCAGGGACAGCGATGCAGCACAAGCCCTTCACAGCCTCGGCTACGGCCAATATGCTAAGTGAGGGTAGCACCACGATGTCGGCACAACAAATAGCCGATGAACTCGACTTCTACGGCTCATATTTCGATGTTAACATCGACCGTGACTACTCCTACATATCGTTTGTATCGCTATCGAAGTTTTTTGCTCAAACGGCAGATGTTGCCGAGGAGATTGTTCTACGCCCCGCCTTCGACGAGCGCGAACTAAAGAGCTACTGTCAGAAGCGCAAGCAGAGCCTCGCCATAGAGCGACAGAAGGTCGATGTACAATCGCGCGAGCTCTTTGCTGAAGCACTATTTGGCAAGGAACACCCCTATGGAATATCAGTACCATGCGAGTGCTACGACAACGTAACACGCAGAGATATTGTCGAGCTGTATGCCGAGCTATACACCGCATCGAACTGCTTTGTGGTATGCAGTGGCCGCGTGGATGATGCCGTCGTGGAGCGCATAAGCAAGATGACAATGCTACTTCACGAAGGTCCCAAGCCAAGTGTAGACTTCCCTATCGTAACATCTACGCCCACCATACATCGCGACATTGCCGGTGCCCTACAATCATCCATACGCATAGGCTGCCGCCTCTTTGCTCGCACCCATCCCGACTTTGTGGGCATGCAGGTTATAGCCGCCATCCTCGGGGGTTACTTCGGCTCGCGTCTTATGCAGAACCTACGCGAAGAGCATGGATATACCTATGGCGTAATGGCCGCAATGGTAAACTTCGACCGCGAGGGCTATCTTGCCATAGCCACACAGGTAGCACGCGAACACCGCGACGATGCCCTAAGGGAGATATACTCGGAGATTGAGAGGCTACGCACGGAGCTTGTCACAGAGGAGGAGTTGCAGATGGTCAAAAACATGATGATTGGCGAGGTGCTACGCATCCTCGACGGGCCCTTTGGCATTGCAGATGTGACCATTGAGAATATAATGTGCGAGGTAGACAACAGCTACACGGAGAAGAACATCGAGACCATATTTGCCATAACGCCCGAGGAGGTGCAGCGCCTTGCACGCAAGTATCTCTCTCGCGAGGCTTTCGTAGAGGTGGTTGTGGGCTAACATTGAGCGGTATATGATTAACAACGAACTACGAGAGTACATCGAGCGCGAGATACTACCCCGCTACGACCATTTCGACACGGCACACAGGCGCGACCATGTAGATATGGTCATATCCGCGGCACTACATCTTGCCGAGCACTACGATGTAGACATCGACATGGTATACACCGTGGCGGCCTACCACGACACAGGACTTGTGGAGGGGCGTGAGCACCACCACAGCGCATCGCGGCGCATAATACTGAGCGACAGCGAGCTGCACCGCTGGTTCACGTCGGAGCAGATAGCAACGATAGCGGATGCCGCCGAGGATCACCGCGCCTCATCGAAGCACGAGCCGAGAAGCATATATGGACGTATCGTTGCCGAGGCCGATAGAGTCATCGACCCCGACACCATAATACGACGAACAATACAGTTTACCCTTACACACCACCCCGAGCTCGACAAAGAGGAGGGATACTTGAGGATGGTTGAGCATCTACACGAGAAATACGACCATGGCGGATACCTAAAGCTATGGATTGAGGAGTCGGAGAATGCCAAACGTCTTGCAGCATTACGCGAAATTATCGCCAACAAGCCGCAACTGCGTAGCATCTACGACAGGATATACCATGAGGAGATAACACGATGAAAAGCACAAAAATAGAGCGTGAGAAGGCTGTAGTAGCAAAGATGATTGAGCTATACTGCCGTAAGAATCTGAAAGTAGCGGAGCCCACCGAGGAGTATCGCGAGTTGTTGGACTATGCCCACAGAAGGCTCGACAACTGCAAGTTTGGCGAAGCAAAGCCTGCATGCAAGAGGTGCCCCATACACTGCTACAAGCCCACAATGCGCGAGAAAATACGCGCTGTGATGCGCTGGGCAGGGCCACGCATGCTTATATACGACCCCATAGCCGCCATACGCCACCTACTCAACAGGTAGCAGAGGCCATATTGTCGGAGGCTGTATCGACACCCATTCGGCACCATTTCCCCGCGAGGTGGAGGTAATACGCACAGCCTTGATAGCTTGCGACGGGCACTCTATCGTATACATACCGCACACCAGCTCTCCAAGGTACTCAAACGTAACACCATCGTAGCTTACCTCGACATATCCATTCTCGAAGGTAAAGCGCGGCAGCTGGAAGTTGCCCGTTGCCACCTTCATACGACGACACTTAACGGGACTATCAAAGGTATACATCAGCCAATCACCAATATCGGCTGCACGTGTCGTGCGTGCCAAGCGACCATAGCCCTCGGCCTTGACGAATGAGAACTTCTCGCTTGCGGGCATCGACGACGTAAGCCTAAATGGTGGTACTATGGTGCGGAAGTGAGCCTCGACAGCCGCTACGGGAGACATCGCACCACCACGACGCGAGCGGAAGGCGTAGCGTGCCGGCACAGAGGTAGATAGCGGCTCGCTATATAGTCGTTCCTCGGCATCGCCCTCGCACGTATAATATATCGCACTGCCATCATCTACCGATGCTATTAACACACCATCGCGATACTCCACCATAGGCGGCATAAGACGATAGGCAACACCCATAGCATCCAACCTATCGTAGTGCGCGACAATACGCTCATAGAACGCATCCTCATCGCGCTCATCACCCTCTGTCCATGCTACCTCCGCGAGAGCAACCATACGCGGGAAGGTCTGATAATGGAGATAATCGGCACTCTCGGGGTTGCGCGAAGCGTATGCCTCGCTGAAGAACGATGCTTCGATGCCTACGATATGCTCCTGTTCCGTAGCGGTAAAGCCCACGCTCTTAGGGCTAAAGCCATATACCTTGCTCCAATCAAATATCGCCGCCCAATCGTGTCCGGGTTCACGCGGTGTCTGCTTCATGTCGAAGTAGAAATAGTGTCCGGGCATAACGACGACATCGTACCCCTCGGCTGCCGCTGCGCGACACTCCTTAATACCCTCCCAGCCGTAAACGCGCGTATTACGATTGAGCCTACCGCCATCTATCGCCTCATTCCACACCGCGGGGAGCTTTCCATTATCGCTGAGGATGGAACTTATGCGCGACATGAAGTATTGTTGCAGCTCGGCTGTCGAGGTCATACCCTCACGGCTCATAAGCGCCTGACAATCGGGACATCGGCGCCACTGCGACATATCTACCTCATCGCCACCAACATGTATATAGCGCGACGGGAACATTGCACACACCTCCGTGAGAATATCTTCGATAAGGGCATAGTTTTCCTCCCTTGCCGGGCAGAAAGCCGAGCGCGTATCGTAGCCGTAGGCACGCGATGTGTTTGGCGTGTAGCGGCACAATATTTCGGGGTGGAGCGTGGCGATACAAAGGCTATGTCCGGGGAGGTCAATCTCGGGTATGATTGTTATGTTACGCACCTTGGCATAAGCCACCATCTCGGCAATATCCTCCTTCGTGTAGTAACCACCCCAACGCTCATTCCACTTGCCATAGCGCGGCCATATCTTAGCATCGCCGCCACGAAATCCTCCCTCGCGTGCAAGTTCGGGGTGCGACTCTATGGCTATACGCCACGCCTCATCGTCGGTAAGGTGCAGGCGTAGGTTGTTAATCTTATGATATGCCAAAAGGTCGATAAATGCCTTCACCGCATCCACATCCATCCATGTACGACATACGTCGAGCATAAAGCCTCGATGCGACCATCGCGGGCTATCCTCTATGGTGCAGTGCGCAAGCGTGGCGGGCAGAGGGCAGCCACCATCATACACCTCCGCGGAGAAAAGCTGTATCAGCGTCTGTATACCATTAAACACGCCACCATAGTCACCACCACAGATGACTATGCCTCCATCCGCAATCGTCAGCCGGTACTCCTCGCTCCTAAGCTCCACATCGCGCTCAAGGCGTATGGCACCACCATTGTAGCTCACACCCACATGCAGATGTTCCGCAAGATAACGTGCGGCAGGCAATAACTCCATGTCGGCACACCCAATCTTTGCCCCACGACCGAGCGTAAATGTCCCTGCACCCTGCACTATACTGCGCGGTTGCGGAATGATATTGTACTCTTCAGCCCGAGCAAGAGCGGTCGTTGCAATGGCGACAACAAGGAGTAGGTATCTAACGTGCTTCATAGGGTTAAATCGCTATCGGACACGCAGGCGCTGGCCAATACGAAGAATCGACGTAGACTTTATATTATTTAACTGACATAGTCGCGTCACCGACGTGCCATACTTACGTGCAAGGGCTCCGAGCGTATCTCCCGAGCGTATCGTATGATACTGTATTGCTGCGGCAGCCTTACGCTCTGCCTCCTCCTGCTTTTCAGCCTCTACCTCGTCATCGAAGTTCTGCTCAAACTTGGCATATATGCTGAAATGACGGCGGCGCAACAACAACTCATCACGGCGTAGGTCGCCCGTAGCAAAATCTATAATGCGCTCAGGGTCAAACGACTGTCCGCGGTAACGCACCTCAAAGTGGAGGTGTGGTCCCGTGCTACGTCCCGTGCTACCACCAAGGCCTATCTGCTGTCCCGCAACAACCCAGTCGCCAACAGCCACATCGCGTTGCGACAGATGAGCATAGTAGGTCTCAAGGCCGTTGTTGTGGCGTATGACAACGAGATTACCATAGTTACCCGCAGCCTTCGACACACGTACCTTACCATCAAACGTCGCGTAAATAGGGTCACCCGTCTTAAGCGCAATGTCTATACCCTGATGCGGGCGACCGCGGCGAGGACCATAGCGCGACGATACACGACCAAGAAATGGGTAATGATAGCTCTCCAACGAATCTACGAGGCGTATTGCCGTGGCCTCAGGCAGAGAGTTTACATCGACATCCATATATGCGTGCGTGGCATCCGTATTCCAATGGTCATTAAACACCTCCGGATCGTTCTTATACTCCTCCGATAGGATATAACGCCACGTGTTATCGTTGAAGAGTATGATGCGAAGGGCATCGTTACCCGTAGCAAGCGTATCGATTACCGACACCTTACCGAGAGTACGCACAGGGTGTACAGGCGTAGGCAGACTCTTTACAGCAACGCTATCCTTAGCTATCGTGTCGGCCACAACGACCATTTGCAGGCTATCCACCCTCTGCTCCACCGCAAGGCTGTCAACATCCTGAGCATTGGCAACAAAGGTCACACAGGCACACACAACGCCCACAAGCATATATCTAAACATCTTGGTCATAAGTAGTTATCTTAGATTACTTCATCTCCTTAAGCATCTCCTCCGCAAGCTCCATCTGGTGGTAGAACTCCTCGCCAAAGGCCCTAATAATAGGCTCCTTCAGGCCACGATAGACAGGCACACCAAGGCTCTTGCCACACTCACGTGCCGAACTACACACCGCCCAGCGATGGTAGTTAAGTCCTGCCGAGCCATTGCGAAAGCGAGTGACACGTATTGGATAGAGGTGGCACGATAGAGGCTTGATAAAGGAACATTTACCCTCACGGTAGGCACGCTCAATAGCACAGAAGGTGATGCCATCCTCCTCGAAGGCGTAGGCACAAGCGGCATTGTCGACAAGCGGCGTGGTGTAGTCGCCATCGACATCCACAACCATAAAACCCTGTTCCTCGACAGCAGCACGTCCCGCCTCGGTCATATAGGGTGAGTAGTTATCCCACTCCTCCTCAAGGATATCAACCTCCTCAATATCGAGAGGAGCTCCGGAGTCACCCTCGACACAACATATACCCTTGCACTTTGTCAAGTCGCAAGCAAACGACTCGCGCAGCAGGTCGAGGCTCACAATCTTATCATCAATCTCTATCATAGTCTACGGATTGTATATATCCTTGTAGCGGAACGATAATATCTCATAAATCATGTCGTGGAGCTGTCGCGCCTCCTCGTTCTCGGGCTCGAGCTTCATTGCACAATTGAAGTCATTGATAGCCTTACCCCACTCATTATGACGATAGTAGCACTTGCCACGCTCGACATACAACGATGCACGCTCGTCACCCGCCTCAATCATCGACGTGAGGCGCACGATATTGCCCGCGGGAGTCCACAACTGGTTCTTCTTGATATATTCGGCAACCGAGGGCGACACATAGGGCGTAATATCCTCACTACGCTCGGCACGCTCTCTCACCTCCGTAGAGGAAAAATCGACGTATGGAGCATCCTCCAACAACGTCACACGGTCGGCAAACTTCTCCACGGTATAACCCTTGCGGGGGTAGACATATATCTTGTACTCGTTGAGTATGCGCTCATAATCCTTCCACTCATCGAAACGCGCCCATATATCGCTGCCGGTGATTATCGCAAACTCCATCTCGTTGCCACAACTCTCCTTGAGATAGTCGAGCGTGTTTATCGTATACGAGGGCTTCTCCAAGACGAACTCCACCACCGAGGGTTTTATCTGCTCGGGATAGCGTGACTCCTTCGCCGCCATCTCAGCCATCTCGTAACGTGTATATTCGGGTGTCTGGAGCACATCGGCCTTGAACGGATTTTGGGGCGATATGATAAGCGCCACCTCATCCGCAAGGTCACGCTCAATAGCGTATTCGGCAAGTGCTATATGGCCCTTATGGATAGGGTCAAACGAGCCGAAATATAATAACATACGTTTTTTCATCTCACATACTACTTTAAGAAGTTAGTAATAATCGCAGCGCACTCCTCGACAGCCGTAGCGAGGTCGTCATTTACGACCGTATGGTCAAAATGCACCGCCTTTGACAGCTCGAACTCAGCCTTATCTATACGTTTCTGTATAACCTCTTCGGCATCCGTGCCGCGGCCACGCAATCTACGCTCCAGCTCCTCGACCGAAGGGGGCATGATAAATAGCGAGCAGGCATCCTCGCCAAAGAGGTGCTTAAGGTTGATGCCTCCGATAACATCCACATCGAAGAGTATCGTGTTACCCTTCGCCCAGATGCGTTCCATCTCGCTGCGCAGCGTACCATAGCACGTGCCGGCATATACCTCCTCCCACTCTACAAACTCATCACGCTCAACGCGAGCACGAAACTCCTCAGCAGTGAGGAAGTAGTAATCTACACCATCTTTCTCCTCGCCACGAGGCTTGCGCGACGTTGCCGATATGGAGAACTCAAAGCATGAAAAACGCTTCAACAGCTCGCGAACAATAGTTGTCTTACCCGAACCACTCGGTGCCGAGAATATCACTAACTTACCCATATTCTACTATAAAATATTGAGCACCTGCTCTTTAATCTTCTCCAACTCATCTTTCATCATCACCACCAAGCGCTGCATGTTGGCCTCATTCGACTTCGAGCCCATGGTGTTTATCTCACGACCGAGTTCCTGAGCGATGAAGCCGAGTTTACGCCCGGGAGCATCCTCCGTAGCTGCCACCTCGCGGAAGTAGTTGCAGTGGTTATCCAAGCGAACTTTCTCCTCCGTGATGTCGAGCTTCTCGATGTAGAATATCATCTCCTGCTCCAAGCGATTGTTGTCTAATTCGATGGCGAGTTTCTGTATATTCTCGCGGATACGACACTTGATGGTCTCCACGCGGGCACTCTCGAAGGGTTCAACCTCATGACGATAACTCTCGATAAGGTCGATACGCTTCAACAAGTCTGCGATAAGGATGGCACCCTCCTGCACACGGAAGCTGTCGAGAGCATCGGCAGCCATGCGCGTAGCCTCCACAATTGCGCCAATCTCAGCCTCCGAGACCTCTTGCTCCTCGGTAGATACGACGTCGGGCATGCGCATAACAGCCATAAGCAGAGCATCGCCATCCGTAGCTATATGGTTGGCATCGCATACGGCGCGAAGCTCATCGGCATAGGCTTTGAATGTCGCAGCATTGATATGTGCCGTCGTCTCGGCCACCTGTGCCTCTACACTAATAAAACAATCAACCTTACCACGCACAAGATGCTGGGTAACGATGCTGCGCACCTCTGCCTCGGCAGCACGATAGCGCCCGGGGAGCTTAACGCTAAGGTCGAGCTGCTTAGAGTTCAACGAGCGGAGCTCTACACGAAATTTCTTATCTCCACACACGGCCTCGCCCTTGCCGAAGCCTGTCATTGACTTAATCATATATTGCGTAAAATTATATACATAAATTTATCTCACAAAGGTATGTAAATTATGCGAATTTGCCAAAATAATTTCTCATAGAGAAATAAAAAGAGATGTTGCCACCGCAAAAAAGCAGCGACAACATCTCGGTCACAATGCCCCAATATAGCTTACGCTAACATCTGGTCCGCAAGAGTCTCAAGCGCAGGTATATCCTCCGGCTTCATGCTCGACATGATGGTCACCATCTTCTCGGCGACCTCCACGCCCTTGAAACCGTCGATAATGGCACGCATGGCACGACCCGCTGTGGGCGACCATGAGCCATTTTCGATGATACCTATGCGGCGCTTGGTGAAATTTTTAATAGCCAAGTGGTGCAGAAAATCGTGCATCGGAGGAAATACATCCGCATCATACGATGCCGCAGCCACAACAAGACGGCTATAACGATAAGCATCCTCCACAGCCTTGGCAACATCCGTGCGTGCGAGGTCGCGTACAACGACATTCTTAGCACCCTTGGCACGAAGAATATCGGCAAACTTATAAGCCACCTCGGCAGTGTTGCCATGAATCGAGGCAAAGGCTATAAGCGTACCATCCTCCTCAGGCTCATACTTGCTCCACATATCGTAGAGGCCGATATAGTAGCCCAAGTTCTCGGTGAGCACGGGGCCGTGCAACGGACAGATGATTGCGATATCGAGGCCGGCAGCCTTCTTTAGCAGAGCCTGCACAGGTGCGCCATACTTACCGCAAATGTTGATATAGTAGCGACGAGCCTCGTCAACCCAAGGCTCATCGACAGAGAGAGCACCAAACTTACCGAAACCATCGGCCGAGAAGAGCACCTTATCCGTGCTGTCATACGACACCATAACCTCGGGCCAATGAACCATAGGAGCCATCGCAAAATGGAGCTTACGACCTCCAAGGTCGAGCGTATCACCCTCCTTAACACCAATGGTGCGACCTGCGAAGTCGGTATCGCGGAAGAACTGAGGCATCATCTTCACAGCCTTATCCGAGGCTACAACCTGCATCTCGGGATAACGCTCAACAACCATTGCAATAGTGCCTGCATGGTCGGGCTCAAGGTGCTGAACAACAAGGTAGTCGGGCGTGCGACCAGCCAGCACAACATCGAGGTTATGCATCCACTCTTCGCTCTTACGACGATCTACGGTATCCATGATAGCCACCTTCTCATCGAGAATCACATACGAGTTATACGACACGCCATTAGGCACGACATACTGGCTCTCGAAGAGGTCGATATCGGTATCGTCAACGCCGACATATACGATTTTTTCGGTTATATTCTTAATCATTTTGCGTAAGTTTTTAGGTTTTATTGTCGCAAATATCTAAATTTTTACGGATAAAACAAAATTTAAGGAGACTTTTTTATACCTTTGTCGTATATTTGTATTGTAAACGACATTGACATGAAACGAATAACCATATTTATCATAATTTGCGCACTACTCTCAGCCTGTGTTACGCACGAGAGCAATGCCGACGAAAAAACCATATTTGTAACAATAACACCCCTCAAGCGCATAGTCGAGGAGATTACCTGCGGGGATTTTAACATCGAGGTTCTCGTGCCCGAGGGAGCAAGTCCCGAGACCTTCGAGCCCACAGCGCGACAGCTCACCGCCCTGAACGAAGCGAGCAAGGTGTATGCCACGGGTCTCATAGACTTCGAGCAGAGCATCATTGCCAACATCGACCAGACGCGCATAGTAGACCTCTCACAAGGCATAACACCCATAGCGGGAAGCTGCTCGCATGGTCACAAACACCACACCCACGGCATCGACCCTCACACGTGGACATCGCCACGCACACTTGCCACGATGGTACGAACAATCGAGCACGCGATAATGAGCGAGTACCCCGACTCAACAAAGTATAGCGAGGCGGCAGCACGTCTTACGGAGCGTATAGAGGCTTTAGATCGCCATTGTGCAGAGTCGATAGAGCGTAGCAACACACAGGCGATACTCATCTACCACCCTGCCTATACATACTATGCCCGCGATTACGGCATACGTCAGATAGCCATAGAGCATGATGGCAAGGAGCCTTCACCTCGTCAAATGACGGCAATAATCGAGGAGGCACGTAGAAACAACATACGCACCATCCTCATACAGCCACAGTACAGCCCCGACAAGGTGGCAACGATAGCCGCGGAGTGCAATGCCGAGATAATCGAGACGAATCCTCTGGCAGACGACATACTCCTTGAGATTCAACGTGTAACAGACATTATGTGCGAGGGCCATGAGTAGGACTCCCATCATAACGATTAGAGATTTGGGCGTGCGCTACGATGGTGTCACGGCCTTGGAACACGTATCGCTCGACATCTATGCCGATGACTTCGTTGGCATAATAGGCCCTAATGGTGGAGGTAAGAGCTCCCTCGTAAAGGCGATAATGGGTATAGTGCCATACAGCGGCAATATAGTGTATGGCGCGGAGTTGTTGCGGGGCAAAAAGCCACATATAGGCTACCTGCCACAGATATCTACCTTCGACAAGGATTTTCCAATAAGCGTGCGCGAGGTTGTGATGTCGGGCTTGCAGGCCGAGCGTGGATTGTGGCGCGGCTATGGCCGTAAGGAGCAGCATCGCGTAGAGAATATATTGGAGCGTGCATCGCTCGCCGACCTCAGTAATCGCGCCATAGGTGAGCTCTCGGGAGGGCAACTACAACGTGTGATGCTATGTCGCGCAATAATATCCGAGCCACGACTCCTTGTCTTGGACGAGCCTACGAACTTCGTCGATAATCGCTTCGAGAACGAGCTATACAATCTGCTGCACCACCTATCCGAGCAGATGGCCATAGTCATGGTGTCGCACGACATAGGCACCATATCGAGTGTTGTGCACAGCATCGTATGTGTCAATCGCCACGTACATCGCCACGACTCCAACATCATAACCGAGGAGCAACTACGCAACTACGACTGCCCCATACAACTCGTCACACACGGCGACATCCCCCACACCATACTCGGAGCTCACAAGGAGTGTCCTCACTGCCATAAGTAGCGGCACGTGCGCACAACATCGGGGATGATGACCACGGGCGAGGTGATAAGCATTATCCAACACCAATCCGAAAGCGTGAGGGGTGCCACGTTGAAGAGCTCGCCGGCAAACGTCACGATAAGCACCTGACCTCCGAGGATAACGGCAAGAATCAAGAGGAAATATCGGTTGTACGACTCCCCTACCCCCTTGGCATCGCGCAACAGCCCCACGACATCACCCAGCAGGCTGTGTTTCGTGCGGAAATACTTGGCATTAAAGAGATTCCAGAACTGCATCAGCACAAACACCGAGAAGAACAAGCCCATCTCGTAAGCCGTCATCTGCCCCGACGAAGTGGAAGCGAAGATATCCTCAACGAATATTCTCAACGTATCGGTCTCGAAGAGCTGTGCTACGCTTGTGATATCGGCATGATAGAGCAACTGCCACAATCCCACGAGGATAGCAAAGAAGAGTAGTCCTCCGCCAACTATCTGAAGGAGCATACTTCTATTTATAATATGGCTATTGGGGTCGCGTGGCTTATCCTTCAACACGCTACGCTCGGGCGGTAGCGACGATAGCGCCATGGCCGCAAAGGTATCCATGATGAGGTTTACCCACCACATCTGCGTGACCGTGAGTGGCGACTCCGCGCCTATAAATGCACCAAAGAGCACGATAAGACATGCACACAGATTTATGGTCATCTGGAAGATGATGAAGCGACGAATGTTGAGATAGAGCGACCTACCCCACATTATCGCCTTATTTATGCTGGCAAAGGAGTTGTCTATAATGGTGATGTCGCTCGCCTCCTTCGCTCGTGACGTGCCATCGCCCATAGACAAGCCCACCTGCGCCTTACTTAGTGCCGGAGCATCATTCGTACCATCACCCGTGACGGCAACGACCTCGTTGTTAGCCTGTAGCAGCATCACAAGACGTGCCTTATCGTCGGGGCGTGCACGAGATATAATCTTCAGCGCCCTACTCTTAAGCATCGTGCGCACCTCCTCGTCGCTCATTGCCGCAAACTCGGGGCCCGTAATAATCTGTCCCGGCTCATCGGTGGTAATAAGGCCTATCTGTCGGCCTATCTCGCGTGCCGTACCGGGGGTGTCGCCCGTCACGATGATAACACGCACACCTGCCGAGTTCATACACGTATCGATAGCCTCAGCCACATCATCACGTATAGGGTCGGCGATGCCTACCACACCGAGGAAGGTCATCGCGCCCTGTTGCTCGACAGCAAAGCCAAGGGTACGCATGGCGCGACCCTGATAGGCGAGTAACAACTCCTCGAACTCCTCGCGCGAGCCTCCCTCGGCAATATATTCACACATGGCCATGACAATCTCGGGAGCTCCCTTAACGAAACGCACCCTCTGTCCCGATGATTTTCTGACAACCGCCGTAGCCATATACTTTGTCTCGGTAGAGAAGGGCTCGACAGTCGCCACCGTAAAGTTATCGCGCATAGCGACATAGTCGTGACCACCATCCTTAAGCCATCGGAGCAGAGCACACTCTGTAGGGTTACCTATGGCCGTGAGCTCACCATCATCACCCTTCGTAAGCTCCGCGGTGGAGTTAACCGCCATACACTCTATGATGTTCATCTTGGCGGTATCGTTACAAGCCCTGAACTCCACGACCGTCATGCAGTTCTTCGTGAGCGTACCCGTCTTATCGGTGCATATCACCGTCGTAGCGCCCATCGTCTCACAGGCGTGGAGCTTACGCACAAGGCTATTCTCCTTAAGCATGCGGCGCATGCTCATAGCCAAACTCACCGTGATACTCATAGGCAGGCCCTCGGGGACAGCAACGACAACAAGCGTTACGGCAATCATCACCGAGTCAAGCACAAACTCCAACACCTCCAACCACGAAGCACCTCCCGAGAAGCCTCCCGAGAGCCAAAAGAACAGCAGGCGGCCAACGATGATAAGCGCTGCGACAATAAAGCTCGCACGCGATATCCAGCCACCCAACTTATCGAGCTGACGATTGAGCGGAGTCTTAACATCGCTACCCTCGCTTGCAAGAGCCACACCGCGACCCTCCTCCGTATCGACACCAACACCCTCGACGAGCATCGTAGCGCTACCCTCGATGACGGTAGAGCCACGCAACAAAAAGTTAGAGGGATATGTAGCATCCTTATCGAAGTCCGCCTCGTTGACAAACTTATTGGCGTAGGTCTCTCCCGTAAAGTTCGACTCATCGACACGCAGATGTTGGGCATCGACAACAATGCCGTCAGCGGGTATCTCGTCACCACCCTCGAGGCGCACGATGTCGCCAACGACGACATCCTGTCGCTCCACAAGAAGCATCACAGGGCGTTTGTCATCACCCTCGCAGCGTAACACCTTAACCGGGCGTGCATCTTTTACCTTATTTAATATATCGAACTCACGACCCGCCTTTACCTCAAAGATAAATCCCACGCCCGTAGCCAAGAGCAGCGCCACGAGAACACCCAAGGGCTCGAACATGAGCGACATATCGTCACCCATAACAAATATCTCGTAGAGCGACAATGCCACCGACAGGCAGAAGACAACCAGCAGAACGATGATAATCGGGTCCTTGAACTTTTCAAGATAGAGCTTAAAAAGCGACTCACGCTCCGGTGGTGGGATGATATTCTTGCCCCTACCTTCGAGAACACGCCGAGAGTCCGTCCTCAAGCACCTG
>JAFVWO010000063.1 GCA_017501625.1 Alistipes sp. | reverse complement strand
TCGCTCAATCTCCATAAAGTCGGATGTAGCACCCTTCTTAATCTTGTTGCTCTTAACGGCTCCCGCAACGTGTATCGCGCCACCGAATAGCAGAAGCTTCTCTGTAAGCGTTGTTTTACCCGCATCGGGGTGGGCTATGACGGCAAAGGTGCGTCGTTTGGTAATCTCATCTATAAGTGCCATACTCTCATTGTTATCTTCGGGTTATCTTCGGGCGGCAAAGATACAAATATTTTGTGATTGTGGACACCTCTCGGCCATTTTTTACGCGCTACGCAACGCAGGCGCGAACACCTCTACTATGCAAGAGAGGGCAAGGCCGAGCCTTGCACCCCTCTAATCAAACGGATATGCGGCGACGAAGCAATCGCTCACACGCAGCTCCTCCTGATGTGCTTTCAGGTTGGAGATAGTCACGTCGCCCACAATGTAGTTGTAATCTTCGGATGTGTACTGCTCGCGTATCTTGCTAAAATGTAGCAGGTTGCGCTGCTCGGCATGCTTATAACGGAAGTATACGCGGAAGGTATGGTCGGTGGTATAAATCGGTAGCACGGAGTCGTTACGCTTCTTATATTCGTAGCGGTAGTTATAGCCGCAGGCGGTGATGTCGCTGAGCACAGCCGAGCCTGTGGGGTGTCCGCCTGCGCCACGTCCGAACATAAACTGCTTGTCGTAGAACAGACCCTTGATTACCACGCCGTTGAACTCATCCTCGACACTGTATATATACTTGTTGCGCGATATGAGCTGCGGGATGACGCACATTATAAGTCTGTTGTCCACCTTTTCGACGTGGGCCACGAGCTTTATGCGGCGGTCTTTCTCGCGTGCAAAGCGTATATCCGAGTCGTTCATCGTAGATATGCCGTAGGTGAATATATGCTCCGGTGCGACATATACGCCAAAGGCGTGGATGGTGATGATGATAAGCTTGTAGAGCGAATCCCAACCGTCGATATCGAGCGTGGGGTCGCTCTCGGCAAAGCCGAGCTTCTGTGCGAGATGCAGTGCATCTTCGTAGCTCATATGCTCGTTAAATATCTTCGATAGTATGAAGTTCGACGAGCCGTTGAGGATACCCTTAACCGAGCATAGCAGGTCGTTGTCGTAGTACTCTTCGAGGTTGCGAATGACGGGTATGCTGCCACAGGCCGAAGCGTCGTAGAGCAGAGGTGTGTTGTACTGCTGCTGTAGCTCGATAAGCTCCAAGATATGGTGTCCGAGCATCTTCTTGTTGCCCGATACCACGGGGAGGTGGTTCATCAGCGCACGCTTGACGATGGTGTAGGCAGCATCGGCATCGTCGATGACCTCCACGATAAGGTTTATATCCTTATCCTCGAAGATGTCGTCGGCGTTGTCGGTAAACGCGGCATTCACGCCTCGATCCTTATCAATATGGCGTACACATATGCGCTTGATATGTACATTCGTAGAGTTTATGCGACGCAATACGTCGTAAAGGCCGTGTCCGACGTTGCCGAAGCCGAAGAGACCTATGTTTATATTCTTCATATGTTAGTGTTTTAGGAAGTCACAAATAATCCTATTTAGTTTGTCGTGCTCGACCAGGAAGCCGTCGTGACCGAACTCCGACTCTATGAGGTGATACTCCACATCGGCTATATTCTCGCGTAGGGGCGTATGTGCCTCGGGCGGAAAGAGTATATCCGAGGAGATGGCCACCACAAGCGTGCGTGCCTCGATGCGTCGCAGTGCCTCGGCTATCGAGCCTCTGCCGCGTGCTATGTTGTGCGAATCGACAGCCTCCGAAAGACGATAGTACGACATGGCATTAAACCTGCGTCGGAGCTTCTCGCCTTGGTATTGCTGATAGCTGTGTGCCCTACGCTCGAAAGACACCTCGTTCAGAGGGTCGCTCTCCTGCTGCGTAGCGTTGTAGGCTGCGCCGCCGCGATAGCTCATAAGGGCTATGCTGCGTGCTACGGCCATACCCTCCGCTCCCGCCTCGTCGTCGAGCTTGCCCCATGTGGGGTCAAGGCGTATGGCCATACGCTGCGACTCGTTGAAGGCTGCTGCCCACGGCTCGGAGCAGGTGGTGGTGGCTATGAGTGCGAGGTTTTCGGCGAAGCGAGGCTCGCTGATGGCCCACTCCATGCACTGAAAACCGCCTATGGAGCTGCCTATAAGTAGCTTGACGCGCTCTATGCCGAGGTGTGCTGCCAGCAGCTTGTGTGCCGCAACCATATCGCGTACCGTGATACGCGGAAAGTCGTAGTACCACTTTTTGCCCGTCGCGGGATTTATGCTCAGGGGCGATGT
>JAFVWO010000062.1 GCA_017501625.1 Alistipes sp. | reverse complement strand
TTGGTGTCGCGCCATACGAAGCCACCCTCGAGATATAGGCTGTGGCCATTGTCGAAGTCGCCCGTATAGCTGAGGCTGACGTTCAGGTTGTCGCTATACTCGGGGCGTATGCCTATGTCGCCCATCTCGAGGTCCTCGTCGCCGAACATCTCCTCGATAGTAGGCAGACGGTAGGCCTTTTCGTACGATAGCTTAGCCTGAAGATATGTCGTCGGGAGGTATATCGCAGCAGCGCCGTAGCCAAAGGCGTTGTTGTGTCGCTGGGTCTCGACAAAGGCCGAGTTGTTGGCATCGGTAGCCATTGGCCCACTAACGCTCAAGGCGTAGTACTTGCCAAATACCGAGATGTTAAACTGCTCGTTGGGCGCAAGTCGATACTGCAGGCCTGTAATATTCTTATTTGTACGCTTCTTGATGGCATCCTCCTCAGGCTGCTCGGCCAGTAGCGAGGTGTTGGAGCGGCGGAAGGCGTTGAATACGTGGTTGAGTGTGATGGTGTGCCTCTTGCCTATGCGATATGCCAGTGTTGCTGTGGCGTTCCAGTTGTCGTTGTTTGAGCGTGTGTGCTGGTACGACTGCTCGCCTGGCGAGTTTAGGCGCTTGGTCTCTCCAAGCCAGTTGTACTTATACTGCGATGTATCGACATTATAGGTGGTGTTGCGGTTGTAGTTGGCTGTCACTGTGAGGTCGAGGCCCTCGATGCCGAGGTTGCGCTTGCGGTACTCGAGCGATGGCATCAGCGAGTTGCCGCGACGAAACTTTGCACCGTAGACTATGTCTTGGCGTACGCCCGTCTGTATCTGCTTGTGCATCTGCGAGTATGTCGTGCCGAAGACTAAGCGGTCGGCCCATCTCTTGCCCGTTATACCTATCTTGCCCACTATGGCCTCGTTGTGGTATGTGTCGTTGAAGCGGCGCACGCGCTGCTTGGTGTTCTTATCTATGCGTCCAGTCTCGAAGTCCTCGACAGAGGCCATTACGTGGTAGTCGTTGTCGGAGTAGTTCTGAAAGGCATCTACTTCCCACATAAAGCCATTTGCGAGCCTCTGACCAGCGCTTACCGACGAGCGGTGAGTGTTAAACGAGCCGTAGGAGTACGAAGCGTCGACATACCAGCTGCGGCGCCTCTTCGAGGTTACGATGTTGACAACGCCACCTAAGGCATCGGCGCCAAAGCCTACGGGCACAACGCCGCGATATACCTCTATTCGCTCGGCATAGCCCGCAGGGATGTTGTTGAGCGAGAAGGAGCTACCTACGCCCTCCTGAGGTACGCCATCGATAAATATTTTGACGTGCTTACCTGTGAATCCGTCGAGCGTGATGGACATATCCGAGCCTACGCCTCCCGACTCGCGGAGCTTGAGGCCTGGGGCTTTCGATAGTGCATCGCTAAGCGACTTAGCACCATCGGCAAACTTCTCGGTGCTGATTGCCACGGCGTTAAAAGGCGAGCGCTTTACCACGCCTACGCCCGAGGCTGACACCACAATATCATCGATTGCTGTCGATGACTCCTCGAGGGTGTAATCTATGGTGTGGCTGGCGTTAGCGATGTTTGCGGTGTGGCTCTGCGAGGCATAACCGAGCGACGAGGCTACGACGGTGGCCTTGCCCGAAGGTATTGAGAGTGTGTACCATCCCTCGGCGTTGGTCGTCGTGCCTCGCGTTGTCCCCTCGACATATACGGTGGCATAGGGTATAGGACGTCCCTCGCTGTCGAGCACCCTGCCCGATATTGTTGTGTGCGTATGGCTTGTGGGAGGCTCTGTGGTCGACAGTGTCGTGGCTGCGGTGGCTACGCTTGCGCCACAAATTATGGCCGCTATTATATATAGTGAGTATAGCGATATTTTAACGAGAATCTTCTGCATAGCATATCTTCAATTTCTCTTAGTTTTCCGACTGCAAAGGTAGGGTATGTGGCCGAGGCCCACAATCCCCAAAACGTGGGAAATAGAGAGAGTTAGAATACCTAAATGTAATTAGCGATACAACGATTTTACGTCTCGGCGCCCACTACACCTGCTCAGCGCAGCAGTGGCCGCGAGGCCAAGATGTCGTAATATTGCTTACTTACTGAAATTTTCTTATCTTTGCGGCCAAATAATTAACGCAAGACTTATTTACTAATTCATAGAATACCCCTTAATTAATATGGGTCTAATAGAGGAGATTACACGACGACGTACATTCGCCGTCATTGCTCACCCCGATGCTGGTAAGACAACGCTCACGGAGAAACTCCTGCTCTTCGGTGGCGCGATACACGTGGCAGGTGCCGTAAAGAGCAACAAGATTAAGAAGGGCGCAACGTCCGACTTTATGGAGATAGAGCGTCAGCGAGGAATTTCGGTGGCTACATCGGTGATGGGCTTCGAGTATAAGGATGTCAAGATTAACATCCTCGATACCCCTGGTCACGAGGACTTTGCTGAGGATACATACCGCACCCTCACGGCCGTAGACTCCGTGATAATCGTTATCGACGGTGCGAAGGGTGTCGAGACACAGACACGTCGTCTGATGGAGGTGTGCCGTATGCGCAACACCCCAGTAATAGTCTTTATCAACAAGCTCGACCGCCCCTGCAAAGAGCCATTCGACCTGCTCGACGAGGTGGAAAACGAGCTTAAAATCAAGGTGCGACCACTAGCCTTCCCAATATCTTCGGGCGACACGTTCAAGGGTGTATACAACATCTACGAACACAACCTATCGCTATTTACATCCGACGAGCGACAGACGGCCGATGCCTCTACCGTAGAGATAAACGACCTCGGATCGAGCGACGTAGACCACTACGTAGGTCAGAAGTATGCCCAGCAGCTGCGCGACGACGTAGATCTGGTAGAGGGCGTATACGACGCTTTCGACCGTGATGCCTACCTGCGAGGTGAGTTAGCCCCCGTATTCTTCGGCTCGGCGGTAAACAATTTCGGTGTGCGCGAACTCCTGGAGTGCTTCATACGCATAGCCCCCTCGCCACGTAGCGCAACAACAGCAACACGCCTTGTAGAGCCATCCGAAGCTAAATTATCGGGCTTTATCTTCAAGATACACGCCAATATGGACCCCAACCACCGCGACCGTATCGCCTTTATGAAGATATGCTCGGGTAAGTTCGAGCGTGGCAAGAACTATCTGCACGTACGTAGCGGCAAGCAGCTTAAATTCTCCTCACCCACAGCCTTTATGGCCGAGAAGAAGTCGATAATAGACGAGGCATATCCGGGCGACATCGTAGGTCTGCACGACACGGGAACATTTATGATTGGCGATACCTTCACCGAGGGCGAGCCGCTTAAATTTACAGGTATACCCTCATTCTCACCCGAACACTTCCGCTACATAGAGAATGCCGACCCTATGAAGTTCAAGCAGCTGGCAAAGGGTATCGACCAACTTATGGACGAGGGTGTGGCACAGCTCTTCACCTCGTCGCTT